>CAZKCQ010000091.1:0-9504 GCA_964551205.1 uncultured Spirochaetaceae bacterium | reverse complement strand
CGCTCAAGCCCGGCGTGAGGAGGCGGCTGCAGCGGCTTCCGAGCCGGCTTCCGAGCCGGCTTCCGAGGCGGCCGGAACAGAGGCGAAAGTGATCGCCCGGCAGGAAGCGGCGGGGCCGAAAGCTCCGGTCAAGGTGACCCGAGTCCAGCCGAGTCGCAAGAAAAAGAAAAAGAAAAAACACTAGCTGCGCCAGCTGCGCAGGCAAAGCTGACAAGTCGAGGGTCTGAGGTATGCAAACAGAGGGGATCCAAAGCGCTGCCACGGCAGTGCGCGTGCTCACGATGGATGCGGTGCAGAAGGCGAAATCCGGACACCCTGGATTGCCGATGGGCTGTGCCGAGCTGGGTGTGCTTCTGTATGGGGAGATACTCAAACACAACCCCCGGGATCCGCAGTGGATCGACAGAGATCGATTCGTGCTTTCGGCAGGTCACGGAAGCATGCTGCTTTACTCCCTGCTTCATCTGGCCGGGTACCCTCTGAGCCTTGAGGATATCAAGAACTTCCGCCAGCTGGGGTCTAAAACCCCCGGGCATCCGGAATACGGCCAGACCGAGGGTGTAGAGACCACCACCGGACCTCTTGGCCAGGGTGTAGCCAATGCGGTGGGTATGGCGATTGCCGAGCGAATGCTGGGTGCGGCCTTCAACACGGATAAGAAGGTGATCGATCACTACACCTACGTTCTGACGGGGGACGGGGACATGATGGAGGGAGTGAGCGCAGAGGCGTCCTCCCTGGCGGGGCACCTGGGCCTGGGAAAGCTGATCCTTTTCTACGACTCCAATCACATCACCATAGAAGGTTCTACGGATCTGGCCTTCTCCGAAGATGTGAGGCAACGTTACCAGGGGTACGGCTGGCAGACCCTGGAGGGGGATGCCTACGACATTGGGGGCATCCTGAAACTCGTCGACGCTGCCAAGCGGGAAAGCGCCAGGCCGACCTTGATCCTGCTGCACTCCACCATAGCCAAGGGTTCGCCGAACATGGCCGGCTCCCACCATACCCACGGTGCACCTCTGGGGGCGGAGGAAGTAGCGGCCACCAAGAAAGCCCTAGGTGTGCCGGATGAACCGTTTCACATCCCCGAGGCGGCGCTGAGCTACTTCGGGTCCAAACAGGAAGGTTGGCAACAAACCTACCGGAGCTGGCAGGAGCTGTTCGAGGCTTGGTCCACGGAGAATCCGGAGAAGCGCGAAGCCTGGGATCGTCTTTTCGCTCCGCTGGATCTGAGCAAGGCGCCTTTCCCATCGTTCAAAGAGGGCGAGACCATGGCCACCCGCAAAGCCAGCGGCGCGGTGCTCAACGCGATCGCCTCCTCCATACCTCAACTGGTCGGCGGATCCGCCGATCTGGCACCATCGAACAACACCCTGCTCAAGGATTTCGGAAGTTTCCAGGCTGACGCTCCGGAGGGCCGAAACATGCATTTCGGGATACGGGAGCACGGTATGGGTGGGATCGTCAACGGCATGGCCCTGCATGGCGGTTTGCGGCCGTATTGCGCAACCTTCCTGGTGTTCTCCGACTACATGCGTCCCTCGATCCGCCTGGCGGCGTTGATGCGGCTGCCTGTAATCTACGTATTCACGCACGATTCTGTCTTTGTGGGTGAGGACGGTCCCACCCATGAGCCTGTCGAGCATCTGGCCGCGCTGCGAGCCATCCCCAACCTCCTGGTCCTGCGCCCGGCGGATGCGGAAGAGACCGCTCAGGCCTGGCGTACAGCCCTGGAACGGGCCGACGGTCCCACGGCCCTGGCCCTGACCCGGCAGAATCTTACGGTGTTCGGAAAAGCCGACCGAAGGTGGTCGGATCACTTCACCTACGGCGCCTACGTCGCCTCCGAAGCCGCTTCCGGCGCCGAGCCGGAGCTGGTGATCGTGGCTACCGGATCGGAGGTGAACCTGGCTCTGGAGACCAAAGCCGCTTTGGGAAGCGCGGGCCAAAAGGTCCGGGTGGTGTCCATGCCCAGCCGGGAGCTGTTCCTGAAGGCTCCCGAGGAGTATCGCAAGAGCTTGATTCCGGACTCCTCGCTTCGGGTGTTGTTGGAATCCGGTATTTCCCAGGGATGGGCCGCCGTGGTGGGAAAGGATGCTCTGCTGGTGACGATCGATCGTTTCGGGGAATCCGCTCCAGCGGCCAGGATCGCCGAGCATCTCGGTTTCACGGTTACGGCGGTCGCAGAACGGATCAACGCGCTTTTGACCTGACGCTGGAACAGGTGGGTCTCGAACCCACGACTTGACCGAAAACCCCGATCCTCCTGACAGTGCAAGAAAGGGACTCTCAAGGTCGCCGTCCCGTATTCTCTGCTCCATTGTTAATTATCTGCAGTTTCGCTCCGCTGTATAAGGGGCTCACCGGTGACCAAGGAGCGTGGCCGCGCCGATCGGCTCTGTATCCGGGAGCTGCGATCCGGGACCTGAGGTTACAGTTCAGGCTACGGTTACGGATTTGTCCAGGTATATATCCTGGATCGTATTGAGCAGCTCGACTCCGTCGGCCATAGGTTTCTGGAAGGCCTTGCGCCCCGAGATGAGTCCCGTGCCGCCGGCTCGCTTGTTGATCACCGCGGTCCTGGCCGCCTGAGCCAGGTCGTTCTGCCCGGAGGCCCCGCCGGAGTTGATCAGCCCGGCGCGCCCCATGTAGCAGTTCACCACCTGGTAGCGGGTCAGATCAATGGGGTGATCGCTGGTAAGCTCGGAATACACCTTTTCGTGGGTTCTGCCGAACTTCAGCGCCGTGTAGCCGCCGTTGCACTCGGGCTGCTTCTGCTTGATGATGTCGGCCTGGATCGTGACTCCGAGGTGGTTGGCCTGGCCGCTGAGATCCGCCGACAGGTGGTAGTCCGCCTCTTTGGTCTTGAAGGCGGAGTTTCTCAGGTAGGCCCAGAGCACCGTAAACATTCCCAGTTCATGAGCGTATTCAAAGGCCTTGGTGATCTCCTGGATCTGCCGCGTGGCTTCCTCGGAGCCGTAGTAGATGGTCGCACCCACCGCCACCGCCCCCATCTCGAAGGCCTGATCCACACTGGCGAAGAGTATCTGGTCGTACTTGCTCGGGTAGGTGAGGAGCTCGTTGTGGTTGATCTTGACTATGAAGGGGATCTTGTGGGCCCACTTGCGGGCCACCGAACCCAGGACTCCCAGGGTGGAAGCCACGGCGTTACAGCCGCCCTCCACGGCCAGCTTCACGATGTTCTCCGGATCGAAGTACATGGGATTCGGTGCAAAAGAGGCGCCCGCCGAATGTTCGATCCCCTGATCAACCGGCAGGATGGACAGATATCCGGTTCCGGCCAGGCGGCCGTGGTCGAAAACGCTCCTCATGTTTCGCAGGACCCGGATCGGCCGATCGCTGATGGTCAGCACGCGGTCGATAAAGTCGGGTCCCGGTAGATGCAGCTGCTCTTTGGCAACGGTCCTGCAGGCATGCTCCAGCAGATCCCTGCTCTCCTTGCCCAACAGTTTCTGTAAATCCGCCATAGTTACCTCCTGGTTTTTTAACTTTTATACGTCTCTGTTAATCGCCGCTCTTCCAGCGGCCGGACCCTCCACGAGAATCCGAATCGCCGCGGGCCAGATTGTAGTAGAAATGGATCAACCCCTCCATCCCCCTGAACCACGTCGCCAGATCGAGCTTCTCGTTCGGAGAATGGGCGTTGTCGTCCGGCAGGGCGAAGCCGGTTTGCACCGACTCCACACCAAGAAGCTCCTGCAGGTACGCGCCGACGGGAACGGTTCCCCCCTCCCGCCGAAACAGCGGCCGCTTGCCCCAGACCGTCTCATAGGCCGAGCTCAAAGCGGTGATCCCCTGAGAATCCCGCGGGCTGAGAACTGGGGGAGAGCTTGCCAGCGGTTCCAGCTCCCAGGTCACGGTGCCGGGCAGGCGTTCCCTCAGGAATCTTTCCAGCTGTTCCCCGACCTCTTCGGGGGTTTGATCCGCCACCAGGCGGCAGGAAAGCTTTGCCATGGCCACTGCGGGCAGAACGGTCTTGCTGCCTTCCCCGGTGAAGCCGGATAGCAATCCGTTTACCTCCAGGGTGGGCCGGGCTCCGACCCTTTCCACAGCTGTGAAGTCCCGCTCCCCCCAGAGTTTTTTCACGCCCGCGTTTTTCATAAAGAAAGCCTCGTCAACGGGCAGCCGGGCCAGCTCCTCCCTCTCTTCGGCCTCCAGCTTCCGGACCTGATCGTAGAACCCGGGAATCCTCACCCTCCCGTTTTCATCGTGCAGATCGGCGATCAGCTCGCAGAGCACCTGAGCCGGATTGTGGATCACCCCGCCGAAGGATCCCGAGTGCAGATCCTGAGACGGTCCGCGCAGGCGGAGCTCGAAGTAGGCCAGGCCCCGCAGGGCATAGGTTATGGTGGGAAGCTCCGGTCCCAGCATCCCCGTATCGGGGTTGAGACAGAGGTCGCAGGCCAGGAGTTCCCGGTGGGTCTTGATGAACTCGTACAAATTAGGAGAACCGATCTCCTCCTCCCCTTCGAACAGAAATTTAAAGCGGATCGGCAGGGCGCCGGCACGCTGCGCCGCCTGCAGGGCGTTCACAGCCGCCATGATCTGGCCTTTCATGTCGGACGCTCCGCGGGCATACAGCCTTTCCCCGTGCCGCCGCGGCTGGAAGGGATCGCTCTCCCACTCCTCCAGCGGATCGACGGGTTGCACATCGTAGTGCCCGTAGATGAGCAGTGTCGCTGCGGCAGCATCCCCGGGTACTGAGCAGCCGTAGACCACCGGAGCGCCCGGAGTCGGGAAGATTTCCACGGTCTCCATGTCCAAAGTGTTCAGGTGGTCGGCCAGCCACTGCGCAGCTGCACCGACGTCTTGCCGATGCTCCGACTCCGTCGAGATGGAGGGGATGCGGATGAACTCCCCCAGCTCGTCCAACAGGTTCTCGCGATTGTTCCTCAGATACTCGATTGCCGCGTTTCTGTTTTGTTCCATTGAATGATCATTCCTTTGTTGCGCGATTCCTTCATCCTACGATCCCGAGTGCTGTCCGGATCTTCGCTTCGGGTACGCTGAGACAAAAGTACTCAAGAATCGAGGCATTGTAAATCGGTTGACTGTGCCCGGTTATATATTTACTTTCTCTTTAACGATTGCTAGGTCCTGACAGAAGATCGCGTCACACGAGGAAAGAGGAGAGAACAGTGGCACAACTACAATCCGGAGCTGCAGCCCCGGCGTTTTCCCTGCTCGATCAGGATGGAAATACGGTGAACCTGACCGAATTTGCCGGCAAGAAGCTGCTCCTGTACTTCTACCCCAAGGCGGACACCCCGGGCTGCACCACCCAGGCCTGCAGCATCCGGGACGAGATGCCGAACCTGTCCGGTTTGGGGATCGCCGCGGTTGGGATCAGCCCGGACAAACCGGAGAAGCTGAAGAGATTCAAGGACAAGTACGACCTCAATTTCCCACTGCTCTCCGATCCGGAACATAAGACCGCTGATGCCTATGGCACCTGGGGCAAGAAATCGATGTACGGTAAGGAGTA
Source organism: uncultured Spirochaetaceae bacterium (assembly GCA_964551205.1). GTDB lineage: Bacteria > Spirochaetota > Spirochaetia > SZUA-6 > DRHE01 > JAFGQJ01. The sequence continues at coordinate 3,995 of CAZKCQ010000091.1, read as the reverse complement.
CGAAGGCATTATCCGCTCCTCTTTTCTTCTCGACGAGGAGGGAATGGTGATCCGGGCCTGGTACAAGGTCAGTCCGAAAGAGACGGTTCCCCTGGCCACGGAGGCGCTGGCCGGCTGAGAAGTTGTCGACCGGTCCCTTGACACGGGCGGAGATAATCTCTATTTTTTACGAGACAAAACGGAATTGGAGCCTTTGAGAAGACAGATGAGCGTGTTGGACACTACAGCATAATTCACTCCTCTGCTGGAAAGTTCCAGAAGGTGGAGATGCGCCTTTGTACATCGGATACATCGTGGTTTGAGTCCGAAGTATGAAGGCTTTTTTATTATCCGGAGGTAAATGATGGCAAAATCTGCAACTGTAGACAAAAAGGAAGACCAACTCTTGAAGATCCGCCACTCCACCGCACACGTTATGGCAGAGGCGGTTCTGGAGATGTTTCCCGGGACCAAGATCGCCATCGGCCCGGCGATCGAAGAGGGTTTTTACTACGATTTCGATCTTCCCGAGCCGCTCAAGACTGAAGATCTGGAGAAAATCGAGGAACGGATGCGGGAGATCATGGCCGGGGAGCATCCGTTTTCCCGCCGGGTCGTGTCACGGGAGGAGGCGGTGAAGATGTTTTCGGATCAACCGTACAAGCTCGAACTGATCCGCGAGCTGCCCCAGGGAGAAGATATCTCCCTGTACAGCCAGGATACCTTCACCGATCTGTGCCGCGGTCCCCACGTGGAAAACAGCGGAGAGCTTCACCCCGACGCCTTCAAGCTGCTGTCGATCGCCGGTGCTTACTGGCGGGGAAAGGAACGCAATCCCATGCTGACCCGTATCTACGGCACCGCCTGGGAGAGCCGCAGGGATCTGGAGGAGTACCTCAAACGGCAGGCGGAGATCGAGAAGAGGGACCATCGGCGCCTGGGAAAAGATCTGGACCTGTACTCGACCCACGAGGAAGCCGGGGCGGGCCTGATCTACTGGCACCCCAAGGGCGCTCTGATCCGCTACCTGATCGAACAGTATTGGAAGAAGCAGCACTTCAAACATGGTTACCAGCTGATCAATACCCCCCACATCGGCAAATCCTGGCTCTGGGAGACCTCGGGGCATCTGGGTTTTTACAAGGAGAACATGTACGCGCCTCTCAGCATCGATGAGACGGACTACTACCTCAAGCCGATGAACTGCCCCTTCCACATCATGATCTACAAGTCCTCTCTCCGTTCCTACAGGGAGCTGCCGCTTCGCTGGGCGGAGCTGGGCACCGTGTACCGCTACGAACGCTCCGGGGTACTGCACGGGCTGCTGCGGGTGCGGGGCTTCACCCAGGATGACGCGCACATCTTCTGCACCCCGGAGCAGATCGAGGAGGAGATCCATTCCACCTTGCGCTTTTCCCTCGATATCTGGGAGGCTTTCGGTTTCCAGCAGGTAAAGGCCTACCTGGCCACGCGGCCCGGGGAGAAGAGCGTGGGCGAACCCAAACGCTGGGAACAGGCTACCCAGAGCCTGAAGAAGGCCATTGATCGGGAAGCCCTGGACTATGAGTTGGATGAGGGTGGAGGGGCCTTCTACGGGCCGAAGATCGACCTGAAGGTCAAGGATTCTCTGGGACGGGAGTGGCAGATGACCACGATCCAGTTCGACTTCAACATGCCCGAGCGCTTCGACATGACCTACGCCGCGGATGACGGCAGCCTGCAGCGCCCCTATATGGTGCACCGGGCATTGCTCGGGTCTCTGGAGCGTTTCTTCGGGGTGCTGATCGAACACTACGGGGGCGCCTTTCCCGTTTGGCTGGCCCCGGTGCAGGCCGTGGTGATTCCCGTGGCCCCGGCCTTCAATGCGTACGCCCGGCAGGTCGCCGGTCAGCTGCGCGACAGGGATGTGCGGGTTTCCACGGATCTCAGTGATCAACGCCTGAACGCCAAGATCCGCAGCGCCCAAAACCAAAAAATACCCTATATGATTATCGTGGGGGAGAAAGAACAGAGCAGCGGATGTGTCTCAGCTCGGACTCGGGGAGGTGAGCAGATCCAGGGGCTTTCTATTGAAAAGTTCCTGGCCATGCTCCATGATGGGGAGCATGATTAAACAGATCCTCAAGCGGGACGGGCGGATCGTCCCCTTCAACCGGGAAAAGATCACCTTCGCCGTGCTGCAGGCAGCCGTGTCGGTGGGCGGCCGGGACCGGGTCAAGGCGGAGAAGGTCACCGAAGACGTCGTGCAGATGCTCGAACAGCGCCAGCACGGAGACAGCATTCCCACCGTGGAAGAGGTCCAGGATCTGGTAGAGAAAGCCCTTATCGAGCGGGGCCACGCCAAGACCGCAAAAGCCTACATCGTCTACAGATACGAGCACGCCTTGAAGCGGGTCGGGCGGAAGAGCCTGACCTATTCGGCGGACAACATCCCGTACGAAAAGCTCTGGGAGGCGCTGTCCTGGGCTGTGGACCACGGCTGCGTTCGCCTGGAACAGATTGCCGAGTGCATCCGGGAGGGGCGATACGAAAAGCTGATCCGGGACTGTGAGGAGTTCTACGCCCAGGAGCTGAACCGGACCGTGGAAAAACTCGGGGAGCGACTGGACACCGTGAAGATGGTGATCATCGCCGGCCCCTCCTCCTCCGGAAAGACCACGACCACGATCAAGGTGGAACAGCAGCTGAAACCCAAGGGTTACAGCTTCGTCCCGATCAATGTGGACCATTTTTTTCTGGATCTCGAGGATCATCCCCGGGACCTCAGGGGGGATCATGATTTCGAGACCCCCCAGGCCCTCGATATTCCGCTGATCAACAAAACCTTCCGCGCCCTGCTTCAGGGCAGGCAGGTGGAGGTGCCTTTCTACAACTTCAAAACGGGAAGGCGGGAGGGTACCTCGGGGCAGCTTCAGCTGGGGGAAGGGGAGATCCTGCTGGTCGACTCGCTTCACGGATTGTATCCGGAGATGACCGAAGGGATCCCGGAGGAGCAGAAATTCCGCCTCTATATCGAAACCCTCTCCCAGGTCAAAGACCGCAACAACCAGTTCGTACGCTGGGCGGACATCCGGCTGCTGAGACGGATGGTTAGGGATATGCTGTTCCGCAACTACAGCCCCACCCAGACGATCCGCCACTGGCACTTCGTCCGCCGCTCCGAGTTGCGCTACATCGTGCCGCGGCTGCGGGAGGCTGAGGTGATAGTCAACAGTTTTCTGCCCTATGAGATCCCCATCATGAAGCACCGGATGGGGAAGCTGTTTCCGGAATACTTAAGGGAGTTCAAGGAGGATTCGGAAAGCGCCGACGCCTACGACAGGGCGCTGAGGATCCACCAGATTTTCGAGCAGGTGCCTGTCTGGTCGGAGGAGCAGGTCGTACCCGGGGATTCTCTGCTGAGGGAGTTCATCGGCGGAAGCGAGTACGAATACTGAAGAGGGAACGACCGTCCCGAGGTTTTGTCCCCACATTGAAAGGAAACCAGCCGTGGGTCAAAACAGCAACAGCACTGCCGCGCTGAAGCGGCTCGGGGAGATCGACCGGGAGCACCGGCTTCTGAGCCATGCTTCGGCGGTCCTGCACTGGGACCAGGAGACCTATATGCCACAGGCGGCGGTGCAGGATCGGGCAGAGCAGCTGGCTCTTTTGAGCGGGCTGATGCACGACCGCATCACCCAGCCTCAGATCGGAGAGGAGCTCAGTGCCTTGGGGGTGAAATTTGAGGAGGACTCGGTTCCCCGGGTGCCGGAGACCTTTCAAGGCATCGAGCGGGCCTTCCTGCGTGAGCTGGCCCGGCAGTACCGTCGAAACTCCAGGATCCCTCGGCGGGTGGTGACGGAGCTGACCAAACAGACCGCAATCGGCCAGCGGGTCTGGGTGGAAGCCCGCAGAGGCGCGGATTTTTCCAAGTTCTCCGGCCAGCTGGCCGTGATTCTGGCTCTGGTCCGGGAGGTCAGTACCTGCCTGGGATTCGAGGATCATCCCTACGATCCCCTGCTGGACGAATTCGAGCC
>CAZKCQ010000090.1:5801-9765 GCA_964551205.1 uncultured Spirochaetaceae bacterium | reverse complement strand
CCAATGTCGGGGATGCCAAGAGTCTGGCCCTCCATCCGGGAAGCACCTCCCATTCTCAGCTCTCAGAAGAGGATCAGCTGGCCTCGGGCCTCACCCCGGATCTGGTGCGTCTCTCCATAGGAATCGAGCACGTGGACGACATCATCGCCGATATCGAACAGGCGTTGGCTCGGGCATAACGGACTGGCAGCGCGTGGGCCAAACTTCACGCTCACCGTGTTCGCCGGCCGCGTGCCATGTGCCAGGCAACACACGCCAAACAATGCACACAACACACTGCTCGTATTGACAATCCTTGGAGCCCCGTGCTACCAATGTCCTGATTTCGGGCGGTTAGCTCAGCTGGGAGAGCGTCTGGTTTACACCCAGAAGGTCAGTGGTTCGAGCCCGCTACCGCCCAATAAAGTTATACATTTTCAATAACCCGAGGATGAAAACCCACGGCTTGAATACCCCGCAAGGGCGGAAGGTTACTCACGACCGCAAGTGCTTAGAACTGATGGCGTGGTTATTGGCTACGGGTCGAAAACTGATGTGCTCGCTCGGTTGAATCATCTAGTTAGTGCCAATCTGTCGGACTTGGTCGTTGACGGCTACATGGTGGCCGAGGGGAGAAATCTGCAACGGGCCGTGTTGAAAGATGCACGGTTGCATAATATTCGAGTTTCTGGATGGCAGCTCCAGGGGGCCGACTGCTCGGGCATGAGGGTTGAGGGGTGCGACTGTCGAAACTGGAATCTCGAAAATGCTCGGGTCCAGGGATTGCGTTTTATCCGTTGCCAAGTCGATGGTCTCAAGGCTTCGGGTTTGAAAGCCTCGGCGCTCCAGGATTGTGTCGGGATTCCTGCGGAGACCGGAACTGATGAATAGAAACGGTCAGAATATACCCGGCAGCACTTTCGGTGGATTCTCCACCGGCAAGGCGCCGGAATGGAAAAACCGGGATGATTGGATTCTTGAGCTCCAGGTGCAACGGCTGAGGGCGCACCAGGAGGAGCAGCGCCGGCGTCCGGGTATACTGACTAGAAGCATAGGGGCAAATTTGACAGTGGCTAAAAGATAGCTGCGTTTACTTGTGCAGCGCTCATGCTTGATGTTGTCGGGTGTGATGTGGGTTGCATTTTTTCTCCTGCTGAGAGGGGCCGGTCAGTTCGGCGATGTCCGGGCCGATGAAAACCCAGCTCATAGGGACGGAGTCCATTGGGCTTCGTCCCTTCTTTTACTTCTAAGTGTTGGTCCGTTTGTCTAGTATGGTTAGATTTGTTGATGGATTTTGTTTCGCGGGCCTTTTTTTGTTCCATACTAATTTGCCTAAGCATATCTTGGAGCTGCTTTTCATTAATGTCTCTTTGCGATTCACTCACAACGCTACCTCCATGTTATATATGAGTTATTAACTAATATAAAAAATATGTGGCTAGAATTCCATTACTTTCTATTAGCCAACAAACAGATTCCAAAGGTATATTGCTGAAATAGATCGTCGCTCAGAGACGTCGTATCAGCCTCTGAGGGGCATTGAGCGTACGGGGTGAGATTCAGGAATCGGATTTCTTGATCTGGCTCTTGTCTTCGAAGGAGGCGAGCTGGTCGCCCTTTCTCGCGCATGAAAGCAAAGATCACGTCTTGCATACTGAGTCCGTGGCACTTGCACAACCCATTAGCCCGTCGCCGTGACGGGGCTTGTCTGGTAGTCTCGAAGCGTGGGCGCTGGGATTACCAGGGAAGATATGGTTGACCAAAGGTTGTTGTCGAGCACTCGTGCTGCCTGCTGAGCCGGTCTGAGCCACATACCGGCTTTTGGTAGGTCCGTTCGGCGATGTCCGGGCCGATTTCTCCCAGCTCTGGAGCGGAGTCCGTTGGGCTTCGCTCCTTTTTCTTGTCCAAGAGTTCGAGAGGCTATCGGGGCTTTGCCTACGATGGCCGAGGGCTTGCTGAGGGCTTATAAGATCATGCAGCAAGTCGGTAGTTTCGAGGACGTCGAGTGCTTATTTTTGATGGGCGCTGGACTGAGCCGCAATACCTACCGGGCTTATCTACAATCAGTCAAAAACTTCTACGGCTACACCGAGGGGCTTAATCCGCTCCAGGTCCGGCCAGCGGACATCGAGGCGTATTATGACGAGCTGGTGGACCGTGACGTGAACGACAAGACTATTGCCCTGCGGATTGCCGGCTTGAAGAAGTTTTTTTCTGGTATCCGCAACGTCATCCCGGCTTATACATCACCGTTTGAAGTGATGAGCGACAAGCTTAAAAAGAAGCTGGGCAAGCGGGAGAAGGACAAGGGAACCAAGCAAGCACTCAACAAGGAGGAGATTCGCCGGACACTCAAGCATCTGCGGGAGAACGAGGACCCGGTTGACCATGCGATGATTTTCTTTCTGCTCACGTCGGGCCTTCGGGCGGCTGAGATGCTCTCGCTTCGGTGGGAAGACTTTGACTTGAACGACGGGGCCTGGACGGCTTGGTTCGTTGCCAAAGGTGGAAAGAGGACAGAGCACGAAATCTACGGGCCGGCTGTGGAGGCTGCCCGGGCCAGCTATCAGCGGGTATTCAGGCGGGACCCGAAGCCGGACGATAAGCTGTTCTGGATTCCGGCCAATGGTGATATTGCCCGACCTATGAGCTACGCAACTCTGTGGCACCGGTGCATGAGGATTGGCGAGCGGTTGAGGGCTGCGGGGCTCATCCGAAAAAGTTTGCAGTTCACGCCTCATCTGTTCCGAAGGTCCTACATCACGGGCCTGTACCGCTCTGGGATGAAGCTCAAAGCCCTGCAAAAGAAGAGCCGACACCGGAGCACGGAAATCCTCATCAATCACTATATTGATGACTCAGAGGCAGCTACGCCCTACTTGGACAAGATTTTTACGGACATCGAAGAGCGGACAGTCTGAGCATTGATGATAACAACGGGAAGTCTTTGATCGAAGCAGAGGTCCGTGACTAGCTGAGGATAGCGCAAGGAGGTAGCCTCCAGAGGAAACCTGAGCAGCTTTTGTTGAAATCGAGTTACATTTGCAGTACATTTTATGTACATCTATTGACAAATACATCAAAGTATCCGATAGTATTTGTGAAGAGTTGACTTATGCGATCTGCTCCCCGCTGGATCAGCCTTTGGGCCTCTGGCGGGGTTATTTTTTGATTATGACCGAGCCTACTGTCAAACGTACGAGTGTTTTTTTTGACGGACAAAACCTGTTCTACGCTGCTAAAGAGGCTTTCGGTTATCAATATCCGAACTACAGCCCTAACGCCCTGGCAAGAAGCATTTGCACAACTCAGGGTTGGAGACCTGACGAGATATACTTTTACACCGGAGTGCCTGATAAGAATGAAGATCCTTTCTGGAACCACTTTTGGAATGCCAAAATGGCGGTTATGGGTACTCGTGACATTAAAACATATTCGAGGTCGCTCCGTTATCGAAACAAGACAGTGACACTTCCTGATGGGAACCAATCAACAATACTTGTTGGACAGGAAAAGGGTATAGATGTCCGTATCGCCCTTGATGTCGTCCGATTCGCACTAGATGGATTGTATGATGTTGCTCTTGTTTTTAGCCAGGATCAGGATCTTACAGAAGCCGTTAAGGACGTGAAAAAAATAGCTGGTCTTCAGCAAAGATGGATCAAGATTGCCTGTGCTTATCCTGATAGTCCGACGCGGATCAACAAACGAGGAATTGATGGAACTGATTGGATCCGAATCAACCGTACTACGTACGATAGCTGTATAGATACAAATGACTATCGCCCAAAGCAGACCAGACAACCTTGAATGTATGAAAAAGTTGACAGGTATAGACTATAGCACAAATGGGTAAACGCGGTAAACGGAGAAACAGTATTCTCGAAGATCCATCTAGACTTTCTGACCTTTTATATCATTATACCCGCCGGGATACAGCCATAGAGAATATACTCGTTTCACAGCAATTTAGGCTTTCTCCTAT
>CAZKCQ010000090.1:2432-5791 GCA_964551205.1 uncultured Spirochaetaceae bacterium | reverse complement strand
GGCCGCACAAACGATCCGCTGGAGTTCAAAGATATACGTTTCGCTTTGATAGGGTCGGGACTGCCCGACAATCGAATTGACTCCAAGTACCTCCAGACAGATTTTGAGATAAATAGGTTGATGAAAGAACAGACTAGAATTGCATGTTTCACCGCGGACAGCGACGAAATCGAGAGTGCGCGAATTGATATACTTCGAAGAGGCTTCGCACGATCTCGGATGTGGAGTCAATATGCGGAAGGCCATTTTGGGGTGTGTCTGGTGTTTTCAAAGAAAGAACTGCGGCAACGAATTTCAGCACTTAAGGAAAACGTGGAAGACAGGCTCTTCGAAGGAAGTGTCGATTACAAGGATTTTTCTCGGGAGGCTATAAACGCACGAACCTTCAACGGAGACAAACTAGAGAAAACATCCATTACAGAATTCATTGCGGGTCATCTCGATGAGCACTACACCGCGTTATTCCTTGAAAAAGCCCAAGACTATCGAGACGAAAATGAGTACCGTTTCGTATTCTTCAATTCTGTACCAGGTTTCGTTTATGTGCCAATTGATGACTGTTTAAAGGCGGTTATCGTCGGTGTCCGCTTCCCTGAGGTTTACCGCGACCTGATTATAGAACAATCGTATCGACTTCATGCCGAGTATCGGAGTCTCCAATGGCATAACGGCAGACCATACTTAAGTGATCGATAGGCGTATGGGCAGCTCCATTTTTTGAAAAGTGACGGGCTTTTTATTGAATTTCGCTCGTCGCCTTGCGTATCCTGCTATGTAGCTAGAATAAGGCTACAAATAGTCACATCCTGCAACAACCTGCTTGACCCAGTTTCCCGCCATTCCTGACCTTCTGGTTGAGACCAGACGGTCTGAGGGTAATTCTATCGGGGACGTTATCGGGGATGTTTCTGTGCGCTGTATGCGTAACTGTGCTCTGAAAGCCAATGAAATACCCCCTGTGCGCAAGTAGCCTGTCCTTTACACCCAGAAGGTCAGTGGTTCGAGCCCGCTACCGCCCATTAAATAACGGTATTATATAAACTTACAAACCGCCTAAAACGACGGGCTGCTTATTTGGTACACCCAGCAGGGAGTACCCACTCGGAGGTGGGAGTCCCCTACAAGCCCTGCCGGGGGAACTGTTAGCCGGACGGCAAGGATGTCCAGCGCGAGTTGGGATCCGAAGGAAGCCGCAGGCAAGATAGCAATAAACCAAACATAACACTTAGAACAACAGTTGCTGAACTTACTACACCCCAGTTTCCAGGTGATGCCGCCGTAGCGGCATTCTCAATTCCTATTTTAAATTCGTTGGTTCCTTCGCAGTCCTCTTGTTGAGCAAACACAGGATGACCAAAAACGAACAACATCAGAATGACTGCTAATCCCTTGTCCTTCATTCGAGCACACCTCTTGATGAAAGTATAAGTGAATGGGATTATCTTATCTAAAAAAAGATGAAATCAGTGTGCTGTGTACACTGAACCGTCCGTGCTGGATGTGGCTATCGCCTCTATCAAGATGGTTGCCTTGGGAAACCTAAGAGGTTTTTTTTGCGTAATCAAGATCGATGGAGTAGGTTTTCTAGTAAGATTTTACCTGATTGCGTTGTGGCCAGAATAGCGATACATTTGATAGAGAGTTTATATGTGGAACGGGAAGGAGTAGGCCGCGATGGCCGGAAAGTGTAACGCACTACTCATGGCGGACCGCTTCATTCGGGAGGACAACGGCAAACGTGGGATCATTGGATCCTTTAATACGTTCACCTTCCCGACATTCCCGGCGACTGCCCCACCGTTTCATGTCTACGCGAACGTAGAAGATTTCTCGGGAGTCCACGAATTCTCGGTGACTATAGCCCCGGAGGGTGCTGAACTCGTAGTATTCTCGGCCGGCGGTGAAATCAGGTTTGAATCTGGGGACAGCGAAGTGGAGCTCATCCTTCCGGCCTTCGGTGTGACGTTTCCGAAGGAAGGAGTCTATAATCTGATTTTTCGGATTGGAACCAATCAATACGGCTCGAGAAGAATCATAGTCAACAGAAAGCAAGCAGGAGGTACCTAATGTCAGATACCGCGATAGCCACAGCCACCACCTTCCTGGGATACATGCCTCGAAGTGTCGAATATGCAGGCAATACAACTCAGGAAATCGTAATCCCAGTAAGTGATAGCAGAGAATATATGCTCGCCTCGGAGAAAGCCTTAGCCTCTATTTGGATGAACGCAGAAGAAGACGAGGCGTGGAAGGATCTGTGACGGGAGAGGTTGTAGTAATACCTTTCCCATTTTCAGATCTATCAAATGTCAAGAACCGCCCGGCATTGGTCCTGATCGACCTTCCGGGTCCCGATGCCGTCTTGGCGGCTATAACCTCGACAGGTAACGATCCCCATGCAATCACGTTGCGACCCGCAGATTTCAAGACTGGAAGCCTAAATCATCCTTCCTTCATTCACCCGACAAAACTATTCACGTGCGAAAAAAGCCAAATAAGAAGAACCGTTGGGAGACTCACCGATGAGAAGCGAGCAGAGGTTGCTGCAAAGATCATAGATCTTCTCCGTTAAAGATCATCCTAAAACACTGTAGCCCATAATGTTCATTATAATACAGCCAGTTGGACGCGGTCGTAACCTAGACGAAGCCCAAGTTTCATCTGTTCGGGCATGTGCATGAGAGTTGTGGTATTCGCGGAAAGTATGTGAACAGCTCAGCCGGGCGGAAATAGGTTCAATACACCGGTTTCAGGCCGAAAACAGTCGTTTTGGCTCGAGCAATATGTTTGATTACCCTCATCATGAATCGCCGCCCCATCCTGTCTACAACTTTGGGACAATGCCCAACTTTGAGATCCCGGCGAGGTACGGTGTCTGGCTTGCCGATTATTTCGGCGATAACGCTGGGGCGATCTCGAGCCACCCACTCGATGGAATCCTCGGCGGTCAGGAGATAGACCGGGTTGCAGATGGAGTTAATGACCGGTATTCCGGCTTCGTACCAGTCTCCACCATCCGTGGGCGGGTATTCTCCCAGCGGACCTTCAGCCGGGAGCAGAAGTACGCGCCTCAGGTCCCGGCTTCTGACACTTTCCAGAACGGCAGAGGTTATTCTCTTGTTGAAGGGCACGAATATTCCCATTGCTTCTGGAAGACCAGTCGGTACCAGACGTACCGGCTGCGGATAGGCGCGGGTATACGGCACTCATGCAGGCTATGGAGAAAGGTCGCGTCGAAGTCGTACGAATCCTGCCGCAGGCGGGCGCGGATGTGAACGCCAAGGATTATCGAGGAGTCACAGATCTGATGCCAAATAGGAGATAACATTACCTTGCAGATCAGAAAAAAATGGTTGAAA
>CAZKCQ010000090.1:0-2332 GCA_964551205.1 uncultured Spirochaetaceae bacterium | reverse complement strand
CTGATGCCAAATAGGAGATAACATTACCTTGCAGATCAGAAAAAAATGGTTGAAAATTGAGTGGTGACTGGTTCATCTACTGCAGCTCATCTTATGACACGGAAGAGACAAAGAGGTGAAGGAGGATAGGCACAATGACGGAGTTCCTTCGGCGATACCTGGTGATTCCCGTAATACTTCTCGGCCTCAGTATCGTTTTCGTTGTTTTATCCATAATCCTCGAAATTTCAAAGGGAAATGATTCCATCCTGAGGAGAAAGCTGCGCATCGGCGGACTTATACTCGCCTTGCAGGGAGTGGCGATCCAGGGCGCCTGGCCCAGCGCCAGCTGCTACGAGCGGGCACCTCCCCAGTTTGTCCTTGATTCAACTTCTCCAGAGACAACCACGATAGAACTAGACCTGGAGGAAACCAATACGATCGAAGCATCGATTCGCTATGGCGAACACGAGAAATTCACCTTTGTCATTCTTGACAACAAACACGTGATCCAGTGGGGAGCTGTTACGCCGTCGGATCGTAGAATGAACTCTCCAGAAGAGACGGTGGTAATGGCGATTGATCCCGCTAAGGTCTCCAGCGGAACCACTTATAAGCTTCTCGTTCTTTGGGGGCAGTACGCGGATTTTCCTTCTACTCTGGAAGCTGATGCCATTAACGCCATTGGGAGCTACCAACTGATCGTACAAGGCGAATGAAATTAGTTCGATTGCCTTACGTCGTCTTTGAAACCACCCGCGAATGCAACCATAACTGCCGATACTGCTACAACATCTGGAAACGTCCCGGGGCATCCGCACAAAAACCGATCGGTTTTCGACAAACCCTGCATACATTGAAGAGCCTGTTCCGCCAGGCCGACGTATCTCACGTTACCTTCAGCGGCGGAGAACCGTTTCTGAGCGAACGCTTTCTGGAGCTTGTGCTGACCTGCCGTATGAAGAGCAAGAGCGTCACCATTATCACCAACGGCACCTGTGCACGAAAAGAAGACTATCGATCGCTGAAGGAGATAGGGGTCGGGATGATAGAGCTGCCGATCCTCTCCACTCAACTCGAAGTCCACGACCGGCTCACTCGAAGGATTGGATCATGGATCAAAGTGATGCAGTCCGCCGCGATTCTTCAGGATCTTGGTCTCCCCCTGGTGGCGGTGGTGGTCCTTACAAGGTTGAACTATCCGGGTATCGGAAAAACGATAGACTTCCTCAAGAAACGGGGGATCACCCGTATCATGCTCAACCGCTTCAACGTTGGAGGCAGCGGCATACGGGAATGGGAAAATCTTTCGCTGTCTAAGCAGGAGCTGCGTAGTGCATTTTCCTTAGTGGATGCAAAAGCCGAAGAACACCACCTTTCGATCTCTGCCAATGTATGTACGCCATTCTGTGTGCTCGATCCCGAAGACTACCCTCATATCGGGATGGTTTCATGCAGCCCCCGCATAGAGGAACGCCCGGTCACTCTGGACGCCGCCGGAAACGTACGGCTTTGCAACCATTCCCCCACGGTGTTGGGAAATATCCACAAAACTTCTCTCCATGAGATTTTCAAGAACCCCTATCTCTCGAGGTTTGCCCAAACCGTGCCGGGAATGTGTGTTGGATGTGCAGAGTTCAACAAATGTCAGGGGGGGTGCAGAGCCGCCGGCGAACAGCTTTGGGGCACTCTGGAAGACGGAGATCCGCTTCTTCATGCTGATATAATGACACAGGGAGTACCAATCAACCTGATCGACTAAAAACCACTTAGATACTCCGACCCATACTGTGCTATACTTCATAATAGCCGGTAAATCGAAACAGCTGGAGGGAAGTGGTGAAAGTCAAAAACTTCAAGAAGGGGGAGTTGATCTGTCACGAGGACTCGGCGGGTGCGGAGATGTACGTGATCATCTCGGGGAAAGCTCTGGTCTATAAAATGATCGACGGCAACAAAATTAACCTGGCTACCGAGGAAGACGGGGATTTCTTCGGTGAGATCTCGCTGTTGATCAACTGTCCAAGAACGGCCTCGGTGGAAGCGGTGGAGGACACGGAGGTCATGGTGCTGAGCAAGACCAGCTTCATCGATAAGATCGTTTCGGATCCTCGTTTTGCCCTGAAAATGGCAACCACCATGGCCAAACGGCTGGAAGAGGCGCACAGGGCTATTTCGCGACTCGAGGGGGAGAGAAAGAGTCTGGAGATGCTCTACCAGACCAAATAAAGATACCTGCCTATGCCAACCTCTGGAACATTTCAGTCAGCAGTCCCGTCTCCCGGCTTTGTCAGCGGGGAGACGCAGTCGATCTTCGGCAAGATCGACCTGGGGACGATCCAGCAAGCTGTCA
>CAZKCQ010000089.1:0-9765 GCA_964551205.1 uncultured Spirochaetaceae bacterium | reverse complement strand
GATGTGGTATAAAGACGCGGTCATCTACGAGCTGCACGTCAAGAGCTACTTCGACAGCAACGCCGACGGTATCGGGGATTTTCCCGGGCTCACCGAAAAGCTCGACTACCTGGCCGACCTGGGCGTCACCGCCCTGTGGCTGCTGCCCTTCTACCCCTCGCCCCTGCGGGACGACGGCTACGACATCGCCGATTACTACAGCATTCATCCAAACTACGGGACCCTGCCGGATTTCCGCCGCTTCCTCAAGGAGGCCCACAAACGGGATATCCGGGTGATCACCGAGCTGGTGATCAACCACACCTCGGACCAGCACGGCTGGTTTCGGAGGGCCCGGCAGGCGCCGGCCGGCTCATCGGCCAGAGATTACTATGTGTGGAGCGACACCTGGGACCGCTACACCGAAGCCCGGATCATCTTCAAAGACACCGAAACCTCGAACTGGAGCTGGGACCCGGCAGCCGGGGCCTATTACTGGCACCGCTTCTACTCCCACCAGCCCGACCTGAACTACGACAATCCCCAGGTGCGCAAAGAGATCTTCCGGGTGCTGGACTACTGGTTCGAGATGGGTGTGGACGGGATGCGCCTGGACGCGATTCCCTACCTCTACGAGCGGGAAGGCAGCAACTGCGAGAATCTTCCCGAGACCCACGCCTTCCTCAGGGAGCTGCGGGCCCATACCGAACGCAGGTTCCCCGATCGGATTTTCCTGGCGGAGGCGAACCAGTGGCCTGAGGACGCGGTAGCCTACTTCGGGGAGGGGGACGAGTGCCACCTCTGCTACCACTTCCCCGTGATGCCCCGATTGTACATGGCCCTGACCATCGAGGACCGCTTTCCCCTGGTGGACATCATGGAGCAGACCCCGGCGATCCCCGACAACTGCCAATGGGCTATGTTCCTGAGAAACCACGATGAGCTGACCCTGGAGATGGTCACCGACGAGGAGCGGGACCAGATGTATCGCTTTTACGCCCACGATCCCCGAGCCCGCCTCAACCTGGGTATCCGCCGGCGGCTGGCTCCCCTGCTGGGCAATGACAGGAGGAAGATTGAGCTAATGAATATCCTGCTGTTCTCCCTGCCGGGCACGCCGACGCTGTACTACGGGGATGAAATCGGCATGGGGGACAACTACTACCTCGGCGATCGCGACGGGGTGCGCACGCCGATGCAGTGGAGCGCGGACCGCAACGCCGGTTTTTCCCGGGCCGGCCCTCATCAGCTCTATCTGCCGGTGATCATCGATCCGGAGTACCACTTCGAAGCGATAAACGCGGAGACCCAGTCGAAGAATCCCTCCAGCCTTCTTTGGTGGATGAAGCGGCTGATCTCGATCCGTAAAAATGTCCAACCCCTGGCCCGCGGGGACCTGCGCTTCCTCTTTCCTGAAAACCCCCGGGTGCTGGCCTTCACCCGCAACTGGCAGGAGGAGACCCTGCTGGTTGTAACCAACCTGTCCCGTTTCCACCAGGTTGCGGAGCTGGACCTCTCCCGCTTCTCCACCTTTACCCCCAGAGAGGTGTTCAGCCAGAACCGTTTTCCCGACGTGGGGGAAGAACCCTACCGTCTGACCCTGGGGCCCTACGGCTTTCTCTGGTTAAACCTGACCCGGGAGCGGGACTCACTGCGGTTGGGGGGAGCCGGAGAGACAATCGAACTTTCCGTGGAGACCTCCTGGATCCAGGTGCTCAGGGGAGAGGCCAGAAAGAAACTCGAAAAGGAGATCCTCCCGGCCTACCTGGTGAGCCGCAGTTGGTATGCCAACGGGGAAAGACAGCTGCAAAAGGTAAAGATCGCCGAAGAGCTGCACCTCTCCCTGCAGGAGGGCGCAGCGGTACTGCTCATCCTGGAGGCGGAGTACGGAGAGGACCCCACTCCCTCGTACCTCCTGCCCCTGGCCTTCGCAGCGCAGGAACAAAGCCTGGATGTGATGGAACGTTTCAAATCAGAAATCATCGCCCGCCTGACCGTGGACGGCTCCTGGGGACTGCTGTACGACGGCGGGTACAGTGAGGAGGTTCATCGCTGCCTTCACAGCCTCCTCCTGGGCAGGAGGAAGATCAAAGGAGGATCGGGGGAGCTGTCAAGCCCGCTGTTCCGCAAAAAGAAAGTACCGATGGAGATCCAGCAGGTAGTGGGTTCCTCCCGGGTGCTCGGAGAGTCCGGTGAACAGTTCGAAAGGGGCGGTCCGGGCAACACCTCCATCGCATTGGACAATCGGCTGTTCCTGAAACTGTACAGGCGCTTCGAGGACAGCTCCAACCCCGATACGGAGATGGTCCGCACCTTGAGCGAAGTACTGCGCTTCACCGGTGTTCCCCGCTATCTGTCCAGCCTGGAGTATCACCAACCGGGATCCGAAACCCTGGTCGTGGCCATGCTTCAGGAGTACGTTGCCAATCAGGGGGATGCCTGGACCCTGCTGCAGGGCGCTCTGAGCCGCTACTACGAAGAGGTCCTGATGGAGCATCGGGGCATAGCGGAGGCGGTCCTCGATGCCGGCTCGCCCCTGGACGCCGATCATGGGCGGATCGACGCCGCTGTCCAGGAGCTCATCGGCAGTCTCTCGATCCATTTCGCCGAGCTGCTGGGCAGACGCACCGCGGAGATGCACACCGCCCTGGCCTCGGCCGAAACCGGACCGCTTTTCGCTCCGGAGCCGTTCTCCAAACTCTACCAGCGATCCCTCTATCAATCCCTGCGCAGCAGGGTCCTGCGCAGCTTCCGGCTGCTGGAGGGCGCGCTGTCCAGGCTGGAGGCCGGCAAAAAGCAGGAGATCCAGTCGCTGCTCTCGGCAAGGGAGGACATCCTGGCAGCTCTGATGGAAATCGTGGAGCACAAGATCTCCGGGATGAAAACCAGGGTACACGGGGACTACAACCTCTACCAGGTTCTGTTCACGGGCCGGGACTTCACGATCATCGACTTCGAAGGAGAACCGGGGCTTCCTCCCGGCGCCCGGCGCCTGAAGTACTCACCCCTCCGGGATGTGGCGGATATGATCCGCTCCTTCTACTACGCCGCCTACGGTGCCTTGTACCACCACGCCGCAGCCCACCCCGGGGACCTGGCAGGCCTGGAACCGTACGCCTCCCTCTGGTATCGCTCCATCAGCCGCCTGTTTCTCTCCTCCTACAGGCAAGCCATGAGCCGGACGGACATCCTTCCGGCCGACGAAGCCGAACAGAGGATCCTTCTGCGCGCCTTTCTGCTGGACAAGGGGATAGCCGGCGTTGTGCACGAGCTGATGGAACGGCCCGAATGGCTGACAATCCCGGTCCGGGGCGTGCAGTCGATCCTCTCAGAATCCGAAGCAGGTGGTTGATGTTTTTGAACAAATCCCGATAGGGTAAGTAGACCACTGGTCGCCTTTCGCGCTCATGCACCAGGAGATACGAACGATCCAGCAATTCTACGCTCTCATGCAGGAAACCGTCGAGGCACGCCGCCGGCTGGTCGGCCGCGTCCTGGCGGGTGGGAGCCCCGATCCCGGAGATACCGACCGGCTGGGCTCCAGCCTGGAAGCCTTGAAACGGATCCCGAGGATCCGGGATGGCCGCTTCGAGCTTATCGCCGGACCATCCGGCCGTGGGCGCACGCGCTCCGGGCGAGGCGCGGCTGCCCGGGCGATCCACCTGGAGCTGGACTACGAGCTCGGTGAGCTGGAGAAAGACCTTTTATTCCTCGAACGGGGGGAAGAGGCTCTGCTGGTTCGCATGGCCGAGCTTCATCCCGGATTTCAGGAAGAGTTGAACGACGCCCGCACCTTCTGCTCTGGCATGCACTTTCCCCTGGGCTGCCTGATCACAGACAGGGACGGCACGGTGAACAACTACTGCGGCCGCTATCTCTCCTCGATCCAATCGGTCTACAACGCGGTTTTCCTCTCCCGTTTTGCCGCAGCGGCGGCCAGGCACGCACTCATCCTGACCTCCGCCCCGCTGTCCGACGGCGGCCTGGAGGATCTCACGGTAAGTCCCCCCCGCACCTTCGTGCTGGCCGGTTCCAAGGGCCGGGAATACCTGGATGACAGGGGACGGCGGGGCGCCCTGGCCGTCGAAGCGGACAAGCAGGAGCAGCTGGAGCGGCTCAATCGGCGCCTCAGCGACCTGCTCCGGGACCCTGGTTACGAAATTTTCGGGCTGATCGGTTCGGGTTTGCAGTTCAAGTTCGGGCAGACCACGATCGCCAGACAGGATATCTACAGCTCCATCCCGGAAGCGGAGTCGGAAGGCTTCGCCGGGGTGATCCGGGAGATCATCCGGGAAAGCGACCCCGATCACCTTTATTTCCGCAGCGAAGATACGGGAAAGGATATCGAAATCATCCTCACGGTCGAGGGGGCGTCGGGGCTCAAGGACTTCGACAAGGGAGACGGGATCCTCTTCCTCGACTCAGAGCTCGATCTCGATCTGAACGGTGGCGAAAATCTGGTATGCGGCGACACCGCCTCGGATATCCCCATGGTCACCGCAGCCGCGGAAAAATCGCCGGACCCCTGGACGATCTTCGTGACCCGGGACGAAAAGTTGCGAGAGGCGGTCCGGCGCACCTCTGAACGGGTTAACTTTGTAAGCGAACCGGATGTTCTGGTCTGCCTGCTGAATCAACTGGGAAAGGAGACGGAATGAAACAGCCTATCTGCTGCAGCGGAGCGATCTTCGACCTGGATGGCGTGATCACCCAGACCGCGAAGGTGCATTTCAATGCCTGGAAGCAGACCTTCGAAACCTTTTTGGCCGCACGCAAGGGGTTGTCGACGCAACAGAAGCGATCCTTTACCTACGATGAGGACTATGTCCCCTACGTGGACGGGAAGCCCCGCTACCAGGGGGTGAAGTCCTTCCTCGAATCCCGGGATGTCTCCATCCCCTTCGGCAAACCAACGGATGCCGCCGACCGGGTAAGTGTGTGCGGGGTGGGCAACAGAAAGAACGAACTGTTTCGGGAGCTGGTAGCCGCGGATGGGGTAGAGATCTACCAGAGCTCGATTCGCCTCGTCAAGAATTTGAAACAGAGGGAGGTGAAGGTGGCCGTGGCTTCGTCCAGCATGAACTGCCAGTTCATCCTGGAGAAAACCGGCCTGGACAGCCTGTTCGAGGATATAGTGGGCGGCACAGTGTCCCGGGAGCTCGGCCTGAAAGGGAAACCGGAACCGGATATCTTTCTCGTAGCCGCGGAAAATCTCGGGGTCGATCCCGGTTCCTCTATTCTGGTGGAGGATGCGGTTTCCGGGGTCGAGGCCGGTCGGAGGGGAAACTTCGCCCTGGTGATCGGCATCGCCAGGACCGGGGATCCGCAGGCTCTGCGTGCATCCGGTGCGGATATTGTAGTTCACGACCTGAAAGAGCTGTCCTGGAAGGATATCGAGCGCTGGTTCACCCGCGACCTGGAGCAGGACAGCTGGAGGCTCATGTATCACGGCTTCGAGCCGGAGCGGGAGCGGCTGCGGGAGTCCCTCACCACCGTGGGAAACGGCTACTTCGGCACCAGAGGCTGCTCAGAGACCAATCGGGCCGATGAGGTGGTCCACTATCCGGGAACCTACATCGCCGGGGTCTACAACTCCCTGCCCAGCGTGGTATTCCGAAAAACCATCACGAACAACGATCTGGTCAACTGTCCCAACTGGCTGCTGGTGGAGCTGGCCATCGAAAACGGGAAATTCCGCTCCCCTCTGGATTTCCAACTCATCGACTACCAGCAGGCCCTGGATATGCGAAAGGCGCTGATGAGCCGCCGCCTGACCTTCAAAGACAAGAAGGGCAGGATCACGACCATCACCTCCGAGCGGCTGGCCAGCATGGCCGATCCGCACCTGGGGGGATTGAGCTTCACCGTACGACCGGAAAACTGGTCAGGGGAAATCAGGCTTCGCTCCTGCCTGGACGGCACGGTTATCAACTACGGGGTTCCCCGCTACCGGGAGCTGAACTCCAAGCATCTGACCCCCATATCGGTAAGCGAGGCCGATGGGTCGATCAACCTGGAAGTCCAGACGGCAACCTCGAAAGTGAGGATCTATGTACAAGCCCGGCATGCCCTGCTCTGTAACGGCAAACCCGAGCAGGCGGAACGGCAGGTGGATCGCGATGTGGGGCTGATCGCCGAACGGTTCGGTTTCTCCGCCCGGGAGGGACAGGAGTACACCCTGGAGAAGATCGTCAGCCTCTACACCTCGAAAGACCGGGACGTCACCGACCCTCAAGGGTCTTCCCGGGCTTCCCTGGCGAAGAAGCCGGGTTTTTCCGATCTGCGGAACGCCCACGAGCGGGCCTGGCAGAGCCTCTGGGATCGCGCCGATATCCACGTGGAGGGAGACCGCTTCGCCCAACAGGCCCTGCGGCTGCACATCTATCACCTGCTCTGCACCGCAAGTCCCCACAACCGCCTTATCGATGCGGGCATGCCCGCCCGGGGTCTTCACGGAGAGGCCTATCGGGGTCATATCTTCTGGGACGAGCTGTTCATATATCCCTTCTACAATCTGCACTTCCCCCAGATCGCCCGCGCCCTTCTGCTGTACCGCTACCGGCGCCTGGAGGGAGCCCGGGAGTACGCCCATCAGCACGGCTACCGGGGCACCATGTACCCCTGGCAGACGGCGGACAACGGCCACGAGGAAACGCAAATCATTCACTTCAATCCCGTATCCGGCAAGTGGGATCCAGACCTCAGCAGCAGCCAGCGGCACGTTTCCATCGCCGTGGCCTACAGCGTCTGGGAGTACTTCTACTGCACAGGGGACCTGGAGTTCATCAACGAGTACGGGGCGGAGATCCTGGTCCTGACCACCCGCTTCTGGGCCAGCATTGCCGAATACAGCACGGAGGACAAACGCTATCACATCCGCGGCGTGATGGGCCCGGATGAGTTTCACGAGAAGTATCCCGATGCCGATGCCCAGGAAGGCGGCTTGAACGACAATGCCTACACCAACATCCTGGTGGGCTGGCTGATGCACAAGACCACCGAAACCCTCGAGTATCTTCCCAAAAAGGACATGCGCATCCTTGTGGAAAAAACAGGTTTCAAACCGGAGGAGATGGAGCTGTGGCGCGACATCGTGAGCAGGATGAACGTGGTCATCTCCAAGGAGCGGATCATCTCCCAGTTCGACGGCTACATGGATCTGAAGGAACTGGACTGGGAAGCGTACCGGAACAAGTACGGCAACATCGGCAGACTGGACCGCATCCTCAAGGCGGAGGGGGACTCTCCGGATCGCTACAAGCTTTCCAAGCAGGCGGATGTGTTGATGACCTACTACCTGCTGTCCCCCGGACAGGTGAAGAACATTCTCGAGCTGATGGGCTACAAGGTCGGAGACGAGCTGGAGCTGATGCGAAAGAATTACGAGTACTACGTTCAGCGCACCAGTCACGGCTCCACATTGAGCTTCATCGTGCACGCAGGGTTGCTGAAGTACCTGAAGGGCCATCGTAAGGACATGTGGCGCTGGTTCCACACCGCCTTGAAAAGCGACATCGAGGATATCCAGGGCCACACCACCGAGGAGGGAATCCATACCGGCGTGATGGGAGGAACCCTCGATCTGGTGTTCAAGGCCTTCGCCGGCATCAGCCTGTTCAAGGACGCGATCTTCTTCGAGCCGCAGCTACCCTTCCACTGGCGGCGGCTTTCCTTCAAGCTGTGCCACCGCCGCAACTGGTTTCAAGTCTCCCTCACCCCTGATGAGCTGACCGTTAAGAAGCTCACCGAGAGCAAGAAGGAGCCGGTGGATATCCTTGTGGGGGAAAAGCGCCACACAATCAAAGAGAAAGAGTCGGTGAGCATACGATTACCCGCCGGTTGACCTACCTCCGGACCAGCCGCTTGCGCCACCTGCGGTAGTAGGCGCTGCGCAGGCCCTCGGCACCGCGGTACAGGCGGTACGCAAGCGGCCGCAGGGCCACATCGTAGCAGCCCGGCCTGTTGAGCACCCGCCCGCCGAAACCGGTCTTGAAGCGATACAGACCGTGCATCGGGTGCTGTGGATCTTCACTCGGGGGAATCCCGAACAGGTCGTAGAAGCGGCAGCCCCGCTCCCGGGCCAGCTGGATCGCCCGCCACTGCAGGCCATAGCTGGGCATCAGGTTGCGTTTGCGATCCGAGGAGGCGCCGTACAGGTACCAGGCTCCCTCCCCCATCACGGCAACAATGATCCCGGCCAGCAATTCCCCCTCGTGTCCGGCTGTCAGCAGGTACAGTTCCGGGGCTCCCTCCCCGTAGCTGCCGGCCAGGGAGAACAACGTCTTGTAGTAGCTTTCGCCGTGCAGGGTGATGCGGTCCCGGCGGGCCGTCTCCTCGTACAGCCGGTACCACGCGGACAGGGCAGAATCCAAATTTTCCGGCTCCGGGGCGGGCGAATCCGGCTCCCCGGGCCGAGAACAGGCAATCGAGATCTCCACACCTTTTTTGGCTGCCAGACGGATGTTGTAGCGGGTCTTGCTCTTCATGGCGGCCAGCAGCTGTGCTTCTCCGGTGGTAAGATCTAGGATTACCGTGCCGGGAGGCTGGATATCCATCGGTGCCTTGTGCAGATTCCGGGAGCTCGCCAGGGGTGGCGGATGATTGCCCGGGCCCTCCGTAGCCCAGGGCGGATCGTAGCGCAGGAACAGGCAACGGCCCAGGTGCGGCCGCAGAGCCTCGGCAAGATCGGGCAGAAAGCGCTCCGGTTCGATGACGGGTTCGCCCAGCTCCGGCCCATGAGGCACGTAGGCCAGCTCCATCCCCAGGGGCAGCCGGCGTATAAGAACGAGCAGATCGAACACTACGTCTCGGTTCCGACAGCGGAAGGCCCGAGCCCGCCAGCCGAGCTGCCGGCGGAAAGCACCCCAGAATCCGCTCTGCAGCAGGTTGCGGTTGCCGTCTAGATCCCCTAGCTCGGCCGCCTGTACATCGATCTTCATCGGTGCTCCGCTTCCAGGATCTCGGCTTCCACGCTTCCAATCACCTGCAGCAGGGCAAGGCTCAAAGAAGCCCAAACAGGTTGTGCGGGATCCATCACGCCGAGCCTGATCTTCAATCCGTAGGGGTTATTCCCGGGAAACGAGGGGTCCAGCCAATGCCACCGTCCTCCGCCGTACAGCTCAACCCAGGCATGTCCGATAAAGCCGCCTTCGGTCAGGATGAGACCGTAGGCCAGGCGCGAGGGTACACCCGTCTTTCGCAGGAGAGCGACCAGCAGCAGGGCATGCTCCGTGCAGTCCCCCTCCCTATTCGACAAAATTTCCTCCAGGCCGGCAAATCCGTAGGCCAGGGACTTGTTCTCGATAAAACGGTTCACCAGCCGCTCCAGGCAGAGTATTCGGCCCGGATCGATCCGGGTGGAAGGTCCTGAGCCGGCAACAGCCACGCGGCAGCGATTGAGCAACTCCTCCAGCCGGGGATCCGATATATCCAGGTGGAATCCCCCCTCCAGGTAACGCTGTACCTCGGGCGGAACCGCGGCTCCGGGCTCAGCCCAGCCGGCTGCCAGAGGGCTGTTCGCCAGGTGCAGCACCAGCTCGCTCACCCCTCCCCGGGCATCCTGCTCGGCGGACACGATCCGCAGCGGAGTGTAACCGGCTCCCGTCGGAGACCCCAGATCCTCCTCCGCGGCCCGAACCGCCCGGTACAGGGTCGCCACACCCCGGCCGCGAAACAGCACGGTGACCGCCCGAGTGCCCTCCAGGCGCAGATCCTCGAGCCCCTGGACTGCAACCGTCAGAGAGGCCACGTCGAACACGGCAGCGACCTCCTCCCCCGCCTCTGCAT
>CAZKCQ010000088.1:0-9918 GCA_964551205.1 uncultured Spirochaetaceae bacterium | reverse complement strand
GACCGTCCTGATCCAGGATCACCTGCTCGACCATTCCTCCTTCTGAGAACCCCCGACCCAAGATGCTGATGGACAATACACCGAAGGGATCCTTCTGAACGTTGACGCTGCTGATGAAGGTGACTGGGATGTACTTGTTCAAACGCATCAGCAGAGTAGCCGGATCGCTGATATTCCCCGCCTCGTCCACCGAGGCCACGGAGAACGCCCAAAGGCCGTTGTCCAGGTTGTTGTAGGTCGGTGATTCCAAAGCCGTGGACAGGACTCGCGGAGCCAGGCGGGGTTCCACATTCACCTCCTCCTGATCCGCGGAACCGAGATAGACCAGCGAATACGAATACCCGCTCAGATCCGCGGGTGTAGGCGGCGGTTCCCACTGGAGGGTGAGGGTGTTGGAGAACAGGTATCCCTCCTCATCGGTTTCCTGCGGCAGGATCACGGGCGTGTCCGGCGGCTGGGTATCCCTGGTAAAGGTCAGGGAGGCCGGCTCCGACCAGTTGCCCGCGTAATCCTGGGTGGCCACCTTGAAATACCACGGACCGTCCCGCTGCGCCGTCAACTGTACGGAGGTGGTGTCAGTCAGGGCGCGCAGCTCCTTCCCCAGCGGCATGTTCCTATCCTGTGTCCACAGATAGTCCACGCCGGCGATCCCCGAAGGATCGCTGGGAAGGGTCCAGAGGATCTGCACCGTATCCTGACGGGAGGGTCTGTTTGGATCGAAGTTGAGGGGCGTCACCGTGGGCGAAGCCACGGTCTGGTCCGGTTCGAGAAACATGATCCTGGAGGTGTCACCGATGCGGTTCTCCCAAAACACGTACAGCTGTGCGTTCAGCTGGATCGGATAGGGGAAGAAGGAGGATCCCCGGACATCGCTCAAATCCCTCTCTTGCCACAAGGCGCCCTGTTTGTCGGCGAAGAATATGTGATCCGCCCCGCGGCGGCTATCAAACCAAAACAGCAGGATCCTGTCACGGACCTCCACTATCCGAGGAAAGCGGGCCGCCCCCTGACCCGCGGTCACCGCCTCCGCCTCCACGACCGATCCGTCGGGTCGAACCGTGGCAAAGAAGATCCGGGGAGCCTGAGCTCCCCACTGGCGCTCCCAGGCCAGGGCCAGGTTGCCGTTCTGGGTACTGAGGTTGGGCCGTTGATTGGAGTACACCTCGGCGCTCAGCTGCTCCCCGGCAACGGCCTCTGTAAGCCGCAGCCGGGTCGGAGCACTCCAGCTGTACCCCCCGTTTGTGCTTGAAACCAGGTACAGCTGGTAGTTCCGCTCGTTCCCCGATCCGCCGGGCCAGGCCTGGAAAACCACGTATTCCCGGCCGTTCAGCGAGGTGTGGGCAGGCAAAAAACTTATCGGAAGCTCACCTCCAACCACCAGAGGTTCGAACCTGCTCCAGGTTCTCCCGTTCTGACTCACGCTGTAGTACACGAACAGAGAGCTTATGCCGTCGGCGGTCTCGAACTCCTGGGTTACAAACAGCAGGATGTTTCCGCCCTCTGTCAGGGAGATATTCGGAGCCAGACTGGCGGTACCCGCTTCGATCGTGGACAGCAGGATGAAGCTCCGTCCGGAGTCGCTGGAGCGGTAAAGCTCCGTCGCCTCCTCCCCCGCGGCCACGGCAAGGTAGATCGTACCGCCGGGGTCAATGGCTATCGAATACAGTTGGACCTCCCGCTCCTCAAAGGTGATCGGCCCCAGAATCCGGTCGTTTCTGCTCCAACTGCGTAGATCTCTGGAGGTTTGCATCGACAGATAGATCTGTCCGCCGCCTTGGGGATCGGTCACTACCTCCTCCCAAATGACGGCGACCAATCCCCCTCCGGACACGGCTGTAGGAAAGCGAGCCGCTTTCGGCACCAGTACCTGGGGAGTCTCCCAGAAGAAGTTCTGGGCGCCTGCGGGTGAGCCCAGGGCGAGCAGCAGGAGCAGTAGCAGGATCCCTGCCGGAAAGGTTTTTAGATGTGCGATCAACTCAGTTTATCCCGTCTTTGCCCGGACCCGCTTCTCCAGATCCAGGATCTCCTGGTTGTTTTGATTGCTCGGTTTGCGGAGCAGCTGTTCGATGATCACCAGGGCTTCGAAATAATTCCCGGCCAGATACTTGGCCTCCGCTTCCCTCAGCAGGCGCTGGTCGTCGCTGGAAAGCACGTCCACGCGCGCCCCGCCGGTGGCGATCAGAAGCCGGTCCTTCAGACCCACGGCGTCGCGATTGTCGGGATTCAGCTGAATCGCCTCGTTCAGCACATCCAGAGCGCTGTCGTACAGGTCACGCTGATTTCTGTCCCAAATCGATCTGGCCTGAACGTACAGATCCCGGGATTGAGCGATCTTGGCCGGATCAGGCGGCGGGATGCGGAAGCCCAGGGTGATCTCGAGATTGGCGATAGCGGTCTGCAGCCCCGGATAGTTCGGTAAAAGCTGCTCGATGTCCTTCAAGGTTGCATAGGCCTCCTGGGGACTGTCGGATCGGCGCCTCAGGGCGTCGTTGTACAGCTCGGTAATCCTGGCACGGAAGGCATCGGCATCGTTGATCTGCAGAATCCGCAGTGTAAGAACCCTGGCTTGAGTGTTGTATGGAAAGGGCACCAGAATCTTCGCGATCCGGTCCTCCGCTCTCTGCAGGACCCGTACGGCTTCACCGGCCTGTCCCTGCTGGATCAACTGCTGTCCGGTCTGGAAGTCTCTGTAGGCCAGATTGTAGAGCTGGCTCATCTCTTTGTACAACGGATCGGTCTCGGCGATCTCCCGGCCCGTGGTGGCATCAACGGCACTGCGCACCAGCCCCAGCCAAAAGCTGACCTCGGGGTTCTCCGTCGGATTGGTATCGGCCCAGCGTGCCTGGGCTGCCAGCAGGGTTTGTTCCGCACCGGCGAAATCACCCTGGGCGTAGAGCCTTCGTCCGGCTTCGATCAACTGGCGCACCTCTGCGATAACCAGGTTGTTCTCCAGATCCACGATGGCCCGGGACAGCGCCACCAGTTCCTCATCCCGGATGCGCCGGATCTCCGGGTCCTCTTCGAAGCTCAGGGAAGTGTCGAAGGCCTCCCGGGCGGAGCGGATGTTCTGCCGGGCCTCGGCGTAGCGCCGGTTGCTCACGTTGGCCTGGGCCTGCTGAAAGCGTAGCTGCCCCTCACGCCGATACCGTTCCGCCTGCAGCGCCGCCTGCTGGGCGTCTTCGAGTCGCGGTTCCAGCTCTCCCCGCAGCGCAGCGGTACGCTCCACCAGACTCTGAAGCGAGTCTATATGGTTCTGAAGCTCCACGCTTTGGGCTACATATTCGGCGTTATGCAGGGCATCGGCCAGCATGGCATCGACTTCCCCGGCAAGGTCCTCCAGATTCTGGCTAAGAGGCAGGTAGATGGCCACGGCCCGGGAGGGGAATTGCTCCACCCGGGTCGGCGTCTCTACTATCTCTCCGCTTTCAGGATCCCGTATCGGTTCCAGGGTGACTTCAGTACCTTCCTGCAGCTTTACCGCCTGCTCGAATTGTTTCTCGTAGGTGCGAAAACGCTCCTCGAACTCGGCCCCCTGTATAAGGGCTACGCGGTCCAGCAGGCGGATGTCCAGCTCCTGGATTCCCTGAAGGGTGGCGCTGATATCGGAGAGAACCTCCCCGGCCTGGGAGGCATGGTTTGTCAGCCGGAGGCTCTGCCCGGCTGCTCCCCGATACTCCGCCAGCTGATCCCGCCAGCTGGAATCCAGGCCCGTGGTTTCCGCGAGCAGATCGGCCAATTCATCCCGATCATCGTAGAGCTGCTGGACGGTACTGACCTCCTTCTCCACCAGCTCACCAACCCGCTGGTTGGTTCGTGTGAGAGCACGGTAATCCTCCAGAGCCTTGAGATACTCCTGCGTGCGGAGAAACCCCGGCAGAGCCGCGGCAAAGGCGGTCCGCCCCGTCTCATCCGCCGGATAGGGACGGGTGGGTTCGACCCGCAGCGGCCAAAGGGTCTGCACATCCAGCAGCCAGGGGAACAGCGCCTCCGCCTCCGAGATACTCGCCAGGGCCGCGTCCATGGAGTTCCCCCGAAACTGCTCCACCGCCGCCGCATACGCCGTTTGCCCCCTCTGAAGCAGTCCGGATTCCAAACCGGCCAGCCCGCGCCGCCAGATCGAGTCCAGGGCGTAGGCGATTCCCTCGGAACTGTTGGCACCGGGACCGAAGACCAGCTGGTCGGAGAAGAAGAGGAACAGGTCGTACTGGTCGTCGGCTGAGGCTTCCCGAATCCGTTCGTTTTGAGTCTGAAAAGTACTGCCGGAGCGCTCCACCGTTCCCACTGCCTCAGCCAGCGACTGAAGGGTGGCAGCCGCGGCATCAACCTGGGAGGGAAGGTTTTGCGGATCCGCCCCGAATCCCTCGGTCAGAGATTCCAGGCCAACGTACGACGCGTCGTAAGCCCGTATCGCCCCCTGGAGGTTGTTCAAGGCGACATCCACGGAGTTCTTGAGGATGTTGCCGTACTCTTCCTCATCGAAATTCTTCTTGACGATCTGAAAATCCTCCTGGAAATACTCCAGATACGTGGAGACGGCCCGGCGGTACTCGCCGGCCTGGATCTGAGCTTTGGCCCTGGCCATCAGCTGTCGAAAAAGATTGACGAAGTAGATCCGCTCGATCCCGGCAGCCCGGAGCATATCCAGCAGCTTCGCCTCCGATTCGCTGGGATAGGGATTCAGATCCTCCAGTTTGTCGATCAGGACAACAATCTTCTCCTGTTCGTTTTCCCGGATCGCGGCGTTGAGCTCGGCGAAGCTCTGGTCGATCTCCGTCCGGCGAACGCGGATCCGCTCCATCAGCCGTTCCGCCGCATCGAAGCGATCCGGGTCCTCCTGGACCACCTCGGAGAGCAGGCGCACCGCCTCGTTGTAGCGTTTCTCGTCGATCAGCTTCTCGACCTCGGCAAGACGCCGGCGGGACTCCTGCTCGGCCCGGCCCCGGGCCTGCACGCTGACAGCCGCCACCAGACAAATAAAAAGAGCGAGGAGTATAATTCTTACCCGTACCGAATGAGAAAACAACGCTGTTTCTGCCCCCAAAAAAGTTTTGAGGATTATTTACATCTACTCTACCAGTATAATCTATATCACAATCATCGATTATACCCGATATTGATGATTGTGTTTCCTCGGCCAGCTCTTCCGACTGTCCTCCGTGAGATCGCTTCGCGATGTCCTACGTAATAACATTATCGACTGAAAACATGCGGCTACGTACAGCGAATTGTCGAATCAACCGATAGTAAGACTGGGATTGGGAGTTGTGTGTCAACCTGGAATCTTGAATGAATTGGATGTATATTCTCTATAGATGAAGAGGACCCTGCTGCTGGTCACAGTTTTTTTCCTCCTGGTGGTGCCGTTGTTTGCCGACTTCAGCGATTTTTATTACAACCTCAACAAGCTGTTCTCCGGATTTGCCGACCCCAACACGGGACTGACGGTCTTTCCTTCTCTGTTGATTCCTTTGGGCGGCAAGTACGAGGGTATGGGCACGGCCTACACGGCGGTGTCCCTGGATTCCGGGTTTCTCGAAGCCAATCCCTCGGCCAGCTCATCCCTGAATCTCACGGAGCTATCCTTCTATCACCACAGCTGGATCGCGGATTCCAACCTCGAGGGGGTGATCTATACGGCCCGCTACGACGATCTGGGCATCGGCGTCGGGGGCAAGTTTCTCTACGTGCCCTTCACCGAGTACAATGAGTGGGGCGAGAGGGAGAACCGCGGCTACATCTCCGAAACCGTGGCCATTTTCAACGTGTCCTACAACTTCTTCTCGGATTTCAACTTCTACGGTTTGGGCGTGGGGGCGAACCTCAAAACAGCCTACCGCAACATCCCGAATGCCTTCTATCCGGATCAGTCGGCCTTGACCGCCATGGTGGATCTGGGCGTCTTGACCCGGTTCAACTTCCTGAAATTCCAAATCTCCAGAAGCAAGAATTTTTCGGTCGGTGCCGCGGTTAAAAACATCGGACTTCCGGCTCTGGGAGAACCCCTGCCCACCCTCGCCGCCGTGGGAATCGCCTGGTCGCCGATTCGTCCGCTTACCTGGGCCTTCGACTTCAACCTGCCCTTCAGCTTTGTCCCCCAGGAGGCTCCGCCGGAAAGCTGGTCCATGGCCACGGGCTTCAACGTCACGGTCACCGACTTCCTCAGCCTGCAGACCGGCTTTCGCTGGAAGGCGGATAATCCCAAGATCAGCCTGGGCAGCAGCGTCGACCTGGAAAAGATCAGCTTCGTCCTGAACTACAACCTCGACTTGAGCGGCCGCATCGATCCTCTGGACAAGTTCAGCCTCCAGGCCAAGCTGAATCTCGGTGACCGAGGGCGCGGGGACAAACAGAGAGAACTGGACGGGCTGTATCTCAAAGGACTGGAATCCTACGCCACCGGGGATTTGAGAGAGGCGATCGAGTACTGGGAACAGGTGTTGGAGATCGATCCCACCTACGCTCCCGCCCGAGCCAACATCGAAACTGCCAAAAAAGCCCTCGAGCAGCAGACGGAGATGGAAGAGCAGCTGAAAATCGGCGATTGACTTTATCGTTCCGATTCGCTACGGTTGATCTCACTTGAAAGACGCCAAACCCAAACCCACGATTCCCGTGCAGACCCTCCGGCGGATCCCCTACTACCACCAGATTCTTTCGGACCTGGAGCAGAAAGGCGAGCGCTTCGTCAGCTCCAAATATCTGGCCCACTTCTTCCGCGTGGATGACACCCAGGTACGCAAAGACGTTTCGGTAATCGGCTACAAGGGAAAACCCAAATCCGGCTACTCGGTTACCGGCCTGAAACAGGCGATCGGGGATTTCCTGGGTATCAACACGGAGAACACCGCCATCCTGATCGGGGCGGGCAAGCTGGGTTCCGCCTTGATCGAGTACCCCGGCTTGAGCGAGTACGGACTGAAGCTGGTCGCCGTGTTCGACAACGATCCCCGGAAAACGGATCGGAGCATCGGCTGTTTTTCCATCCAGCCGCTGGAGAGGCTGGGCAAGGTGGTGCAGAGTTTCGATGTGGGGATCGCCATTATCACGGTGCCCAAAGAGGCGGCTCAGGGCGTTTGCGACCTGGTCGTGGAGCAGAAGATCAAGGCTATCTGGAACTTCGCCCCCACCCAGCTGAGCGCTCCGGCGGATGTCACCATCCGTAACGAAAATATGGCAGTGGGGTTGGCCCTGCTCTCCCACTACCTGAAAAAACGAACGGCGGAGAGCAACATCTTCTCCTGAAGCGTTTCGCACCCCCCCGCCTATTTTTCCTTCTGATTGGCCACGGTTTTCTTGAAGCTCTTGTAGACGGCGTAGAGGGGGAAGTCGTACTTCTTCGATTCTACCAGACGGGCAAAACTCCTGTTCAGTTCCCCGGGACTTCGCCCCATGACCCGCTTGAGCAACCGCTCCTCCCGCTGCAGCTTCTTGAAGTTGAACCTGCTCTCCAGAGCCCGAATAAACTGAGCGGCTTCCTCCCGTACCTCCGGGCCCAGCTCCTGCTGGACCGGCTCCACGATCTGTTTGACCACCTCTTCCATGCCGCCGGTCTCGTTTCGGTGCAGGGCCTCTTCCACCTGCTTCACGAACGCGCTTTCCCTGAAGGTGATGCGGTCGACGACTACCCGCAGATCGAGGCGTTTCTTGGTGGCCGCCTTGGAGTTCATGTCCCTGCGGCCCAGTAGCAGGAACACGGTCACGGCTGCCGCCAGACCGAGGGCGACCTCATCGATCACCGGAAGGGGGTCCCGAACCACAAAGGACATGAAGAAATAAACGACCACGAAGACCGCAGCGGAGATCAGGAACTTGGGCACAAAGCGGGCGTCGCTGAGCCAGTTCTTGACCCCGACCTCGATCTGCCGGTACAGCTCATTGCGGAACATGGTCAGGGCTTCCACCCTGGGCTCCATACCGTAGCGCCCCTCCACCTCATTGCGCTCCAGCCCGCTTACGAACTTGTCGGGACTGCCGAAGGGGTCGAGAAACAGGGAGGTACCATCCTTGCGGAAGATGTGAAAGAGATAGATACGATCCTTCTCTGGCATTATCCGGTATCGCCTCTCGTTTTGATGCAGCCGAGGCGTGGTCCGACAGCACTGCCCGTATCCGCTCGCTTGAAAAACCCGGCTGCTGCTAGAAAAATACTTGTCCGTTCGCCTCGTGTCAAGCCAAAACGCACCGCGAGAGCCGGTGCACGGTGAGCGAGAAGGCCCCCATCTCCTGCTCTGCTGTGCCGCAGAGCAGCAGCACCCCTCCCCGGTCGATGCGGTAGCGGTAGCGGCTGAACACGTCGGGAAGCAGCACGGCTTCGAACAGGGAAAACTCATCCTCCAAGGTAATGAAGACCATGAGGGAGCCGGGGCTGCGGTCCGCGACCGAGCGGGCCAGGACCTCTTTGCCGCTGGCCACCAGTCCTACCAGGCTCACCTCCCGCCCGGCGTTGCCGGGCAGCTCGGAGGAACGGATCAGCCGGGGGAACCGCAATTCCCGGGCGCGCGCCTCCGCCCGGGAGCGGAACAGGGAGACCGGATGCCTGGAGATCATCAGCCCCAGGGTGCGCAGCTCATCGAGCAGCTTCAGCTCCTCCGGGTAGTCGGCCGGGCGCGGCGGATCCGGAGCGAACAGCTCCTTCCCGCGGCCGCCGCTCAGGTACAGGTACAGCAGCTGCGGCCTCACCATACCGCCGGCGATGCCGTCCAGGGCACCGCAGCGCACCAGGAAGCGGACTTCCAGCAGTTTGGGGCTCAACCTGCGGAAGAAATCCACCGGATCGGAGAAGGGACCGGTCCGGCGTCTTTCGTCCAGCAGCCGCCGCAGGAAGGGGCGGCTTATCGAGCGAATCTGGCCGAGTCCCACCCGGATGCCCCTCCCCTCGGCCGTGTAGGCGATCTGGCTGCGGTTGACATCGGGAAGCAGGAGGGGGATCCCGAGACGTCGGCAGTGGTTGAGGTAGGTCTGGCGGCAGTAGTAGCCGCCGCCGTTGTTGATCACCGAAAGAAAGAACTCCAGGGGAAAGTGCCGTTTTAGATAGGCCAGCCTGTAGGAAACGAGGGCGTAGGAGGCGCTATGGGCCTTGCAGAAGGAGTATCCCCGAAACGAGCGGATCATTTCCCAGAGCTCCTCCAGCACGGCCCGGGACGTACCCTGCACGGCCCCCCGGCTGAAGAAGCGGCGGCGAAAGGCTTCCAGTTCCGAGGAACCGTTTCCGCCGGCCAGGATCCTGCGCAGCCGATCCGCCAGCGCCGGGTCGAAGCCTGCCGTGGCCGCGGTCACCCGAGCTATATCCTCCTGGTAGACCATCAGGCCGTAGCTCTGTTCCAGCACCGGTGTGGGAGAGCGGTACGGTGCCCCGTGCAGGCGCTGCAGGAATCGCCGGATGGTTGGGTTGGCCGCCGGGCGAATGATCGAGCCGGCGATGATCAGATGCTCGTAGTCCCCCCGCCCCATCCTGCGCAGCAGCTGTCGGCAGGCCGGGGATTCCACGTAGAACAGCCCCAGGGTGTCTCCGCGGGCGATCATCCTGCGGGTCGGCTCGTCCTCCTGGATATCCGGATGGAGCGGGGAGGCCCGGGCCAGCCGCAGCGTGTCCCGCAGCACCGCCAGGGAGCGGTTTCCAAGCAGATCGATCTTCACCAGCCGGGCCGCGGCCACGCTGTCCCGGTCCCAAGCCAGGACCGGGTACCCCAGCGGCGAGCTGTGAACGTGGGTGTAGCGGGTGATCGGCATTGGAGTGATCACCACCCCGCCGCAGTGCGTGCCCAGATGACGGGGCAGGCCCCGCAGGGCTGCCGCGGCCTTCAGCAGGTAGGGGGGAATGCGCCCCTGGTCCCCGTGCCTGTAGAAGCGCACCATATTCCCGGTCTCCCGCTCCGGAAGCCCGTAGGCCCCGGCCGCCTCCCGCATGGCCGAACGGGG
>CAZKCQ010000087.1:0-10010 GCA_964551205.1 uncultured Spirochaetaceae bacterium | reverse complement strand
TTGCCGGGTGGGATTCGCACCCACTGGAAACAATGCGCCTTTCACGGCACACTGAAAAATGCGGGCTAACAGGCTCCCCCGTAGGCCGGGCGGATCGTGAAGCCCTTACCCCACATGCTGTCGATATAGTCTACGGTGCTCTCGACGGCATAGGGCAGGGCCCGCTTGTCTACCAGGATGTCGATCCCCTCGACGTTGTAGGTCTGGTCACCGTTCTGAGGCTCATCCAGAGCCAATCCCAAACGGGGTCCGCCTCATCCGAAGCCCTTGAACACCACCCGAAGATTCTTACCCTGGTTTTCTTTCAGGACATCGAGCAGCTCCGAGAGGGCGGTCTTGGTTATTTGCATAGGCGCCTCACCTTGGTCGACATCCCATTGGGATATCGAATATATGAATATAGTATTCTTACTATATTCTTCTCCCTCCGTCAAGTCCCGGCGGTCGGTTCTAGGGATCGGCCCGCTTGAACAGTCCGCTGACGAAGGAGAAGTTCATTCCGATTATGAACAACGACAGGCCGAAGGTGATAACCAGAACGTACCAGGGATGCCCTCCCAAACTGCGCCCCGTGAACAGGGGCAGGTCCATGAAGAAGCTCAGAACCAGGGTCACGAAGGGGGTCATGGAGACGAACAGGATCGGAACCCCCTGGCCGACGCGGAAGCGGACCCCCTTGATGAAAAGGATCGCGATCAGAAATGAGACCACCAAACAGAGCAGCATTTCCGCCGGAATGAAGAAACCGTACACCCCGATCGAGGTGGCTATTCCACCGCCCCCGCGAAACCGGAAAAAAAGGGGTTTGCAGTGTCCGGTGATGGCGGCCATTCCCACCGCGGCGACGATGAAGTATTCCCAGCAGGCATCCCCCGGGAAGAAAACCAGGCGCGTCAGGATCATCGGTCCCAGTCCTTTGGCCACGTCGAGAACAAAAACCACGGCGGCCCAGCCTTTCCCCACGCTGCGGCCGACGTTCGCCGTACCCGGATTTTTATTGCCCAGGGTCCGGATATCTTTTCCGGCTGCCAGCCTGGTGACGATGATTGCGTAGTTCACCGATCCCGACAGGTAGGCCAGGATAAGCATCAGGAGGATGATGAGGTAGGTCATACTCCCTCTAAATCAACTCGAGGTTCGTCAATTCCGCTACGATTTTGTCGGCATCTATCGGTTTGGTGATGTAGCTGGTGCACTGGGAGGAAAAGGCCTCGGTTACGTTCTCGAAGTCGCCCAGGGCCGAAATAATGATGATCTTCACGGCATCCGGACCGAGGATTCCCCTGTCCCCCTCGATCTTTCGGATGCCTTTCAGCACCTGCTGCCCGTCCAGCTTAGGCAGCATGATATCCAGACAGATGAGGTCGTAGGGCTTGTCTGCCAGCGCCAGATTAAAGGCCTTCATCGCTTCGATCCCATCGGCCGCGGTCTGGATGGTCCCGTAGGGCTCGAGGATTACCTTAAGCAGCTCCCTGCTTGTCAGTTCATCTTCAACAATGAGAATTCTCACTTAAGCCGTTCCTTGAACAATTCCTTGATTTCCCTGTCGTATGCATTGTAGATCACATCCCGCTTGAGCTTCAAGGTGTGGGTCATCTCCTTGCCGCTCTCAAAAGGCCTGGCCAGTATTTTGACCTTGTTGATACGCTCGAACAGCTTGAAGCCCCTCTTCGGCCCGACCCGGGAGTCGATCTCGTCCATGATCAGCTTGTACACATTCTGGTTTTCCAGAAGGTCTTCGGGTTTATCAAAGGGGATACCGTTCTCCTCGGCAAATCCTTTGAGGCTGTCGAAGTTGGGCACCACCAGGGCGGCCAGATACTTCTGATCCTGACCAACGACCATGACCTGATCGACATAGTCCGACTCGGTGATCGTATCCTCGATCGGACTCGGTTCGACATTCTCCCCGCCCAACAGAACCACGGTTTCCTTGACCCGCCCCATTATCTTTATCTCCCCATCGTGAGTCAGCATGGCCAGATCCCCGGTGTTCAGCCAACCGTCTGCGGTGATGGTCTGGGCGGTCAGATCCGGTCTTTTGTAGTAGCCCTTCATCACGTTGGGACCCCGGACATAGAGCACGCCCTTGCGGCCCGGAGGTAGCTGGCTGCCGTCCTCCGCCACAACTTTGACCTCCAACTGTTCCAGAGGCGGACCGATGGTGCCGGGGACGGGGCGATCACTCCTGCGTACCGACACGATCGGGCACGTTTCGGTCAGTCCGTAACCTTCAAGCAGCAGGATCCCCGCAGCGGCGAAAAAATCATCCACGTGGGGCGGCAGGGCCCCGGCACCGGACACGCCGAACTTGAATTTCCCTCCCAGCCGCTGCTTTATCTTCTTGAACACTAACAGCTGTCCGAGAGCGTTGAAGGGTGTGAGCAGCAGGAAGGGCAGGAAACTGATCAGGGCATCGAGGAAGCGGCTGAACTTCTTGAATCGCGGCCGCAAGCCCAGCAGGCGCACCTTCAGCTTCGAGTGCGCCGTACCTACTCCGATGAAGAAATAGGCCAGGGCCTTTTTCACCGCGCTGCCGGACTCGATATTCCGGATGATCCCCTTCTTCACAGATTCCCAGATGCGGGGAACCGAGGGAAAGATCTGCGGCCGGATCTTGCCCAGATCCTCCACCATGACCTGAGCCACCGGCTTGGAGTAAGCCATGGAGCAGCCGGCGAATATGGCCACATAGCAGATGGCCCGTTCGTAGGAATGCCAGATCGGCAGGACGGAAATGAAGATGTCTCCCTTTTGGATGTCGATCTGCTTCAATGGGGTGGGTATCTGATGCATGTAGTTGCTGTGGGTCAGCATCACACCTTTGGGCTCCCCGGTGGTTCCGGAGGTATAGATCAGGGTGGCCAGATCCTCCGACTTGCCCTTGGCAATCTCCTCCTCGATACACCCCGGATGTTTGGACAGATACTTCCGGCCCTGCTCCTGAACCTCCGGGAATGAAAAAATCTTGACTCCGGCGTTTTTCGCCATCCCGGCGACGGCATCCCTGTCCACCTTGTAGAAATCCGGTCCCAGAACGATCAGGGTCTTAATCCGTTTCAGGCTTTTCTTGATCGAGAGTACCTTTTCCAGCTGGGGTAGATTCTCCACGATGCATATGGCGCATTCGGCATGGTCGAGAATGTACTGGATTTCGGGGGCCGTGGAATCGGAACCCCTGGGCACATCCACGGCGCCAATGGACAGGATGGCCAGATCGGTCCACAACCACTCCTTCATGTTCTCGGAGATCAAACCGATGTGGTCGTCCCGCTTCACCCCCAGGCTCAACAAACCCCCGGCAAAGGCCTCGACCTCACTGTACATCTGCCTCCAGACGATCGGCTGGAATGCACCGGTTGCGTCCTTGGACCACTGAACCGTCAATTCCGGTTCCCTGCGGAGGAACTCCAACATCAGTTTCGGTATGGTATCACCCATGTCCACTCCCCCTTCTAAACGAAAATCGAGCTCCCGGGGACTGCACCGGGAGCTGTACGGTGACAGGAGAAGCGTAACACCGCCATTTTCCGTTGTCAATCTTAAAAAGGCGGGGGGCCCAGGGGGGTCCACCCATCTTGTTTTTCGTCCACCCTTTCACTATATTTGTCAGTGTAGGAGGAGGGGTGATATGAAAAGCACGGATATCGACAGGATCGATAGAGAGTTTAAAAGAGCCCGCAAGAAAGAAGAGCTGATCGAGAAACGGTTGGAAAACCGTGCCGAAAGAAGTGTCGGGGACTACATCAAGAAGCTCTATTCCCTCTTCTACCACGACGACAAGAAGATCTACAACCTGAAAGACAACGCCGAAATACTCACGTTGCTGGCGGAAATGAAAGAGGATCTGCCGGACAGCAAGTGGGACGACGTTCTCCGCAAAGCGATCAAGGAGACCAAGATCGAGGTCAATCAGCGGGAATCGGTCTTCGAAGAGCTGAAGAGCTACCTCTCCATGGCCGGGTAGCCCTCAAGCAGAGTAATCCGCCTTGATGAGGTTTTTCACGTACTGGGCGCGGCGGTAGAACGCAGGATCCTGGTTGTTCCTGGCGTCCATCTTTCCCCGAAAAGCAGAGAGATCCTTATATCCCTTGCCCTCCATCCAGGACTCGGCTTCCTTGATCAGATTAGCCAGGCTGCTGATCTTGTTCTTGTACAGGGTACTGACGATCTGCACGCAGGAGGCTCCGGCCAGGATCAGCTTGATCGCATCCTTGGCGGTCATGATGCCGCTGTTCGCGCACACATCCCCCTGGATGTTTCCGTGAAGTAAACCGGCATAGCGCAGCGAAGCCTCGTATTCGTTTCCGGTGCTCAAACTGTGGCTATAGCGATTGGTCTGCTCCTCTACGTTGATGTCAGGCTGGAACAGGCGGTTGAACAACACGAATCCCCGAACGCCGACCTCATCGAGCCGCTTTATAAAATGCAGCGGATTCGAATAGAAGGCACTCAGCTTCACGCTCAGCGGGATCTTGATCTTGTTCTTGATTTCACCAAGGATCTCGATCTGCTCGGCTTCCACGTCCTGCGAGCTCTGATCGAAGCTGCTCGGGGTGGCGTAAAAATTACACTCCAGGGCATCTGCGCCGGTATCCTCCAACTGGAGCGCCCATTCACCCCAGATGTCGCGGTTAACGGCGTTGAGACTGGCGATCACCGGGATCCCGACACTATCCTTGGTCTTTTTCACCCAACCCAGGTGTTCCTTGGGACCGGCGTGCTTGACCTTGGGGAAGAAGTCCGTCATCTCCGCGTACAGGTTGTCGAACTGATGAAGATCCTCCTCCAGGCGGAAGCGTTCATACTGGATCTGCTCTTCGAAGAGGGAGGCGGTCACCACGGCGGCCGCTCCGGCCTCCTCCAGCTGTTTGATGCTGTCGAGGTTTGCCGTATAGCCGGAGGCGCCGGCGATAAAGGGATTTTTCAACTCCAGGCCCATATAGGTTGTCTTGAGATCTGCCATAGGGTTTACTCCTGATTCTGTGTTATTACTCGGATCGCAGCTGACTGCGATGTGCTCTGCCGGTGTGAGAAGCTCGCGCCGGTATCACAATACCATATTCGAAATGGCGACAATGGGCAAGGTAATTCTTCAGCGACTCTTTGACTCGAATCGAGTATCTGGGTATTTTAAGCCAGAAAGAGAGGGGAAGCATGCTTCGATTGTACAACACTATGAGCCGCAGCAAGGAGAACTTTCGGCCGTTGAAAGAGGGAGAGGTCAAAATCTTCACCTGCGGACCGTCCACATACCGCCGTCCGCACATCGGCAACTACCGCACGTTTCTCTACGAGGATATCCTGGTCCGCTACCTGGAATACCTGGGCTACGAGGTCAAGAGGACTATCAACTTGACGGATGTGGAAGACAAGATGCTGGAAGAGGCCGTGGCGTTAGGAAAAAAGCCCGAGCAGATCGCCGCGGAGGTGGCGGAGCACTTCCACAGGGAGACCGAGACTCTCAAAATCAAGCTTCCGCCGAAGATACCCAGGGCTTCGACCAGCATCGACCAGGCGGTTCACTTGATCCAGGAACTGTTGAAGAAGGGCCTGGCATACTGGCATGAGAACAAGGTGTTTTTCGATCCCCTGAAGTTCAAAGGCTTCGGCAAGCTGTTCCGGCTGGACATGAGCAGATGGCCGAAGCAGAAGGTCCGTTTTAAAAAGGACACCTACAATGGCCGCCGCTGGAATCGGGGAGATTTTGTTCTCTGGCATGGGTACCAGGAGGGGGACCTGAGTTACTGGGATACGGAGCTGGGCAGAGGCAGGCCCTCCTGGAACATCCAGGATCCGGCCATGGTCACGGAGAGTCTCGGATTCCAGATCGACATCAACTGCGGCGGCATCGACAACATATACAGGCACCACGACTACAATATCGCGGTGATCGAATCCCTATCGGGAAAAGAGTACGCGAACTACTACCTGCATGGGGAACACCTGGTGATCGACGGAAGGACGATGTCCAAAAGCCTGGGAAATATCCGCTATCCGGAGGATCTGCTGAACAGGCACATCCAGCCCCACCACCTGCGTTTCTTTCTGATCTATACCCACTACCGCCGGAAGCTGAACCTCACCGATACCAGCCTCACACGAAGCGCCGAGTACGTAGATGCGATCCGCAGCCTGATTCGCAAGCTGGTACAGCAGCCGGGCCCCGCCTCCAACCGGAATCCAGGAGACCCGCAGGCTAAGAAGGTGATCAGGGGTATCCGCAGGTGTTTCGAAAGCCAAATGAACGACGACCTGTCCGTCGGTCGGGGGGTGGACGGGATCTACCAGATGCTTCGCAAGCTGGAGAGCAGCTTTTTCCCTCTCACTCCTGAAGCAGTCCGGCAGTTGACCGCGGAATTATCTGCAATCGATACTGTGCTGCAGGTTCTGCTGGAGGGCGCAAGCCGCTAAACGTCAATCCGTTCCTTGGTTGAGGATATCCTCGATCGTTTGGGAATCGACGAAGTGCAGCTCTACAGCGATCTCACCGAACAGCTTATCCACTCCGCTTTGCTCACGCTGCTTGAGCAGCACCTGTTTCACCTGCTCTTCGGTCATCGCCCCCCGTTGCACCAGAGCTTCACCGAGTCGTTTTTTTGGCTGGCCTGCTTCGCTCATAGGCGTTGCTCCTATTTTTGTGTAGCGGAGGAGAAATTGCAAGAAAAAATTCAGTCTTTCAGCAGAATTCCGGACATACCCCGATCCGCCGCCGCCTGGGCTTTCAGGCAAACCTCGGTGGCGGAGAACAGGGAAGCGTTGCCATAGCCGCCTCCTGCCCGAATCGCCTCGAACAGACCATCCAGATAGCCCCCGGAGTGGTCCGGTGGAGGTTCCAGTTCTTCGGCGGCATCCGAATCGCAGCGATACAGCCGCACCTCCGGCAGATTGAACCCGCATTCGATCATTCCCCGATCACCCCAGAAGTTGAAGCGCCAGTACTGCGGCAGAGAATAGCGCAGTCCATCGGGAGAGACGTAGGATACATCTCCAATCACCCCGCAGCCGCCGTCCATGACCAGCATCAACTGAGCGGCATTGTGGAATCTGGGATGAGCGGCAAGTCCGGCGTTCCAGCTCCGGGCAGCCAGAACTTCGCGGAATCCGCCTCCGGTGATCCATTGAAGGATGTCCACGGCGTGGATTGCGATATCGTTGATGGTTCCGCCGTGATTTCCCTTTTCGAAATACCACCCGGGCCGGCTGTCCAGGAGCAGCGGATGCTGTCCGCTGAAACCGACGGTACGGACCGTGCCGATAGTGCCGGAGTGGATCAGATCCCGGGTGCTCAGGAAAGCTCCGCAGTCCCTCAGATCCAAAGCGGCGGCGACGGCCAGGCCATGCCTGTCGGAAAGGGCTTCGATCTCTGCCAGCTCCCCCAGGTCGGTGCAGATCGGTTTGTCGCTCAGCACATGCTTCCCCGCTTCCAGGGCGGCACGGATCAATCCGCCTCTTCCGGCAAAAATTTCCCCCACCACGAGAAGATCGAAGTCCACGGCGACAAGCATCTGCTGAAAACTCGTGTGGCTGACAGGAATGCCCTCCGCAACTAGCCTTTTCCTGGTCTGAGCATCCTGCTCACAGACAGCCACGATCTCCACATCCTCCCGTTTATTCATATGAGCGTGGATATCGAACATATGCATGTGCCGGAAACCCACGAAAGCCGCCCTAAGTGCATCCGCCACCGGTGCCTCCTTCCTCTGCTCATCGTCATACCTCGAACCTACCCGTAGCAAGAGTACGGGAAAACCGCCGTTTTTTCCACAAAGATTTGACCTTTCCCCGGCCGGGAGGCTACACTCGGGTTGCCGTGGGAGATTTTCAATTCGATTCGGGACGCCAGAAACACTGGCAGGACCTGGCAGCTTTGGACTCCGGGGAGGTGGAGAAACGAACAGGCGTTTCCTGGCAGGACGGCTGCTACCACCTGCCACTGCTGGGCACCCCCTACCGGGTGGAGCCGGCATCGGAGCGGATCCACTGTCCCGCGGAGGACCCGCTGGCCGGAGACGCTGAGTTCGAGCTGCTGATGCTGATCTATCTGATCCGGGCCACGGAGATCGAGCCGTCGGGACAGTGGGTCAATGAGAAACAGCTGCCCGGCGGAAGCAACTTCTTCACCGGACCACACCATCTGCCCACCGACACGCTGGAACAACGCTACGGTTCGGACGCCCAGCTGTTTCGCCGTCACTGCTCGCAGCTGGGCGGAAAAGTGTTGGATTTCGGCGATGCCTCCTTCGCCTTCGAACCCCTTCCCCGCATTCCACTGGCCTGTGTCCTCTTCGCCGCCGATGAGGAGTTTCCCGCCCGGGTCACCTTCCTCTTCGACTCGACGATCGAGTTTCAACTCCCCATGGAAATAATCCTGTCCCTTGGTCACTGCTTCGCGGTAAAGCTGGAGCAGCTGTCGTAAAATCCTCTACGCTCGCAGCAGGCGCACAACCTCGGCCAGGGTGAAACGCCGTCCACTGCCTGCACCGCTGCGTAGCGTTTCTTCACGTCCAGGACCTGCAGCTTCATGGTCGCCGCTCCTCCACCTACCAACTGTCGACTTCACATCACTGTCATGCGGAGACCACGATCGCCTCGGTCTTCATCCTCCACCTGGCCGGCAACTCCCGCGGTTTCCCGGTCACTTCGATTGTTTCGCTGAAGAGGATGTCTGCCGAGGATCGCCCGATCATGATCTCGAATTCCCCCGGCTCGACCACGCGGGTCGTTCCGGAGGCGGTAAAACTCAAGAGATCCACAGGCAGAGCAAAGGATACCCTTTTCCTCTCTCCCGGGTTCAAAGTTAGCCGCTTGAATCCTTTCAGCTCCTTGACGGGCCGTACCAGGCTGGCGACAAGGTCGCGGACGTAGAGCTGTACCACCTCGTCCCCCACCCGTTCGCCGCTGTTCTCGACCGCGCACGACACCTCGATCTCTCCATCGGTCCGGACCTTACGGTGCGGCACCTGGAAATCGGAGTAATCGAAGCTCGTGTAGCTCAGCCCGTGCCCGAAGGGAAACACGGCTCCGAACTCCGGGTGGATCGGGGAGCCCGCAGATTTCAGCTTATGATTGTAGAAGTATGGCATGGCGCCGGCAGACTTGGGAAAGGAAACCGGTAACCTGCCGCCCGGATTGATATCCCCGTAGATGATTCCCGCCAGGGCGGCTGCCCCCTCTTGCCCCGGGAACCAGGCCTCGATCACGGCGTTGGCCCTGGAGAAAGCCTCGCCGAGGTTGTAAGGCCGGCCGCTCAGCAGGACGATCACCGTAGGCTTGCCCAGGGAAAGCAGGGCGTCGACAAGCTTCTGCTGCACTCCCGGAAGGGCGAGCGAGGAAGCGTCGGAGCCTTCCCCGACCGTTCCGGTGAGAAACAGGCCGGACAGATCCCCGACGGCTACGATTATCCGGTCCGCCTCCGCGGCCGCAGCCAGCGCGTCCTCCAAACCGCT
Source organism: uncultured Spirochaetaceae bacterium (assembly GCA_964551205.1). GTDB lineage: Bacteria > Spirochaetota > Spirochaetia > SZUA-6 > DRHE01 > JAFGQJ01. The sequence continues at coordinate 561 of CAZKCQ010000087.1, read as the reverse complement.
TTCATCCGTGCTGATGGTGCTCTTCTTCTGCCCTTTCTCAGCCCCCGCGTCACCCGGGAATACGGGCGCCTCCAGCTGTCTCTCGGTGAAGATCTGGCAACCCCTGCTGTGGAGGATCTTTCCTGCGGATGCCCGTCCCTCGAGGGCTTCCAGCAAGGTCTGCGCGTAGCGGGTATTCGTGTCCATAAGGCGCTGGGCCCGTATCAGGTGCACCGGGAACGAGTAGCCGCAGAAGAGGGCCAGCTGGTCATCAGCCAGGGGTCCGATCAGAGCCGTCGTTCCTCTGTCTTGCAGCGGCAGTATTCCGTCGTTCTTCAGTAACACCACCGAGCGGGCGGCCGCCTCAGCGGCGATCTTCCTGTGCTCCGGGGTGTTGAGGCTGATCGCACCTTCCTCCACATACGGATTTTCGAAAAGACCGAGCCGGGACTTCTCCACAAGCACGCGGGTCACCGCCTCGTCCACAGTGCTCATCTTCAAAATCCCGCGGGACAGCGCCTCCTCGACACCTGTTCCGAAGCAGGTGAACCCCGGAAGCTCCACGTCCATACCGGCCTGGAG
>CAZKCQ010000086.1:0-10056 GCA_964551205.1 uncultured Spirochaetaceae bacterium | reverse complement strand
CGTGCACGAACACCGGAAGGAAGCGCTCCCGAACGGAGATCCGGGCGGGCGGGGATGGCGCCTTGTCGCCGTCCATCTGCATCTTGATCCGTCCCCGGGAGTGTATGCGGATAACCTTGCCCGAGTAGAAAGACACATCCGGCATCATACGGTGCCTGTTGGTCAGTACGTTCACCAGCAGCCGAAGGGTATCGAGGATTCCGCTCTTCTTGAAGAGGATTACATTGAGGATGCCGTCGTCGATACGGACCTCTTCGGCAAGGGTGTACGGTCCGGCGTAATAGCGCGAGTTGGACACCACAGCCAGGTATCCCCGGTCGGTGATGTTCTGCTCCTCTATAGTGATCCGGATCCGCCGTACCCGATCCGTGAGAGCCGACCAGATCATCCCCAAGACGTAGGACATCTGTCCCAGATAGCGCTTGAAGCGCAGACCCACGGTGTGAACCGCCATGGCGTCCAGGCCGGTGGATACCATGAGCAGGAAGGGTTCGGAGTTCAGGTAGCCGACATCGATCCGGCGGGTGTGACCGGCCAGGATGCTGGTGGTGGCGATCACGGGATTGAGGGATATGCCCAGATCCAGGGCCAGCACGTTAACCGTGCCGAAGGGTATGATCCCAACCGGCAGGGGTCTGGCGCCCATCCCCTTCACCACCTCCCGAACCGTTCCGTCTCCTCCGAACACCGTCACACAATCTATTTCGTCCCGATAGCACCGTACCAGCTTGGCGGCGTGCCCTGAATAGCGGGTGTAAAAAACCCGAAACGATACCTGATGGCGCTCCAACAGCTTGATGACCTGGGGGAGGTGCAGATTCAGGAAGAAACGGCGTCCCGCCTTGGGATTGACGATCAGGATCGTCTTCATCTTCCGCTTCCTGGGTAACGATCTGGATAGGCCGAGGATCCCAGCTGCGTTTCCAGCTCCCGGCTTCTCTGCCGCTGGATCCGCCGGGCGATCCGCTGAAATCCGGGGAGGCAGGACTGGTAGAATGCCTTCCACCCCGAACACAGCCAGCTAAGCCTTCGCGGATCCGACCGAATCCCAGAAGCGTCGTAGAAGCGATGCTTCAGACAATCCCCCATGCACAGCTGGAGAAAGGGGCAGCTTTCGCAGGCCTCGTTCCACGTGGACTTTTGCCGGCCGAACGCTTCATAACCGGGGGATTCCAGCAGTGCGCTCCAGTCCGTCTCCATCAGATTTCCCAGCCGCAGCTCGGGGGTGGCGAAAAAATCACAGGGGTAGATATCCCCATTGTGCTCGACCAGGAAGTACTGCCGGCAGTCCCCGCCCATCGTGCAGATTATCCGCGACCCATCGACAAGATAGTTGAGCAGGGCGTCAAACAAGCGAACCGATACCCGGCCGGCATCGGGATACCACACCTCGAAGAGCTCCTTTAAAAATGTCCCCCATTGCGGTCCATCGATGGAAAAGGGCAGCGGCCGGCCCTGCTCATCGAACTCCACGATCGGTATGTACTGGTGATAGCGTATGCCCAGATCCAGGAGAAAATTGTAGATCCGGGGGGCCACGGCAACATTGGCGGCATTCACCGCCACCAGGATGTTGAACTCCACCCGATGCTTATTCAGCAGCTCGATCCCCCGGATCACCCGTTCGTACGAACCAACACCTTTTCGGTTCCTCCGGTAGGTGTTGTGGATCTTCTCGGGGCCGTCCAGGCTGACCCCCAGGAGGAAGCGATATTCGGCCAGCAACTGGGCCAGCTCGTCGGTAATCATCGTGGCGTTGGTCTGCAAACCGTTGGACACGATCGAGCCGGTACGGCCGAATCGGCTCTGCAGCTCCACGACTTTGCGAAAGAACTCAACCCCCATGAGTGTGGGTTCCCCGCCCTGCCAGCCGAACGAGTAGGTATCCTGCTTCGTGTCCAGGTAGGAGGAAATCAGGCGTTTCAGCGTACCCTCGGACATGCGGTGTCGGGAGCTCTCGGGATAGAGTCCGGCCTTGGGCAGATAGAAGCAGTAGGTGCAGGCCAGGTTACAGTCCGCGGATGTAGGTTTGATAAGAAGGGAGAATTGCTTTCGCTCGGGTCCTTCGAACATACTACGGAGTTTGACAAAAACTCAAGAATTCATCAATGTAATGTCGATGCGATTTCAGTGCCCTTCCTGCGGTTTCAGCGGGGGCGTGCGCATTCCGGCTCACCTGCCCAAAGGGAAAACCGTACGGATCCGCTGCAGCCGCTGCCAAGAAGCTTTTCCTCTTAGCCTGGGAAAACTCTTCCCCCAGGAGTACCCGGCCGGCTACCAGGCTCTGGTGCCGGACTCGCTGGGCTGTCAGGGAACCAAGGTGGGACGGCTGTGGGTGGAGACCATAGGGTCCCGGGAAGACGGTATACCGGTCCTCGCGTTTCCCGCCCATCCATCCCTCTCCCACGATGTAATGCACGATCTGTTGGACTCCTTCGGGGAGTACTTCCGCATCTGCTACCTCGAGTTCCCCGGAACCCGGCGAAACCCCCAGGGAGTGGAAAACCGCTCCTACGGCGCTGTATTTAGTGAACATATCGCACTGCTGAAAAAGCATCTGGGGGTTTCGCAATTCCACCTGCTCGCCCATCTCGGTTCGGCTCCCCTTGCCCTGGACGTGGCAAATCGCCACCCCGACTCCGTCACTTCCGTTGTTCTCATCGAACCGGACCTTTGCCTGGCGGAACAACCATCCCGGCGGTCGATCACCGGGAAACTCAAATCATACGTTCCCGAAGAGCTGCTGGTATCGTTGCTTCAGGACACCTGGAGCTCCAAACTCCCGCAGCCCCATGCTCAAGGGTTGGCAAAGATCCTCTCTCCGGGATTCCAGCCCGATCAGTTAAATCGTGATCTGATTCATTCCGGAAGCACTTTGCGCTATACGACCCTGAGCCGCCGGAAAACCCCAGCCCTCATTTTATATGCCCAGGACGGCGCTGAAGCGGTACGCAAATGTGCTCTGTATCTTCAGGCAACCCTACCGGATGCCGAATCAGGGACAGTTGAAAGGGGCGGCGCCTGGGCTGCCTGGTTTTACCACTCAGCGATCGCCAACAGGTTGCTTTCCTTCAAGCGTAGCACGGAGGACAGGGAGGGAAGGTTGCCTCGGAAACGGTCCCAAACTTTGAGCGGACAACCTCTCGGTTGGATGGTCCTGATCTTTGCCGTCCTGGCGGCCGGCTTGACATTGGGCTCGAGTCTGTTCCGTTTTCAGCCCGATTTCATGTCCCGAGTCATCCCGCCCCTGCTGGCGGGCCTGTTGCCGATCCTCTGGTTTGTAATCCCGAAGAAGATTAATCCAATCGCCTTTTTTCGCTTTCGCCGCTTTTCCATACGGACCGTGCTTCTGCCCCTGGCCATAGGCGCCGTGCTGGGAGCGTTTTACCGGAGCCTGCTCCTGACCCTGGAAAAGGTATTGCTTCCCGCTGCTCTGCCCGCCTTCCTGATCTCGATCGCACCGGGACACCGAGGCCGTATCCTTGAACTCGCCGGGATCTTGATTGTCAGCCTGTTCGTGTTTGGGGTGGCCGAGAACCTCTGGGTGCTGCGCCGCAGCCGGCTTCAGATCCTGCTGCCCACGTTGCTGTTCACCCTGCTTCCCCCGGCTTTTCCGGACATCCTCTGGAAACTCCCCGGGGGATTTTCGGCTGCGGTTCTGTTTGCCGCCGGCCTGAGCATCTACTCCCCCCTGTTCCTGATCGCAGGCTTCGGCGTCGCTTCCGAGCTGCCCATCCCATACGATCGGCTGCCGATCGCCTGGGGGAGCGTCCAGGGGGTTGTTGTTACCATCACCTTGCTGGCAGCTGCGATCCTGCTGACGGTGTTCGTGGGAACGGGGGGAAAACCGATTGTTCCAGAGGAACTTTACTTCGCCAGAACGATCCATGCCGAAGGCCGATTGTTGCACTGGGGTGCAAGCCTCGGGATCGTGATAGTCGTGTTTTCCCTGATCGCCTCGGCAGCTCTGGTCTTCGCCTTTATTGCCGTCTGAACGGGATGTTACCGGTAACGAATGTGCGTTCGCTGCAGCACAGATGGAACTGATCCTCCTGCCTGACAGACTGGCGATCTGTCGCCTCCCCCAGAACGCCCCGATCCCCCCATGGGCGCTGGCCGGGGACTTCTACGCGGTGTTCCGCAACGAAGCGGAACTTTCGATCGTATGCCCGGATGGTCACCCTCCGGCCGAGATCAGGACTGACTCAGGATGGCGAGCACTGAAGGTGCGGGGTCCGCTGCCTCTGAGTGAAATCGGTGTCATCGCCGCTTTGAGCGCCCCGCTGGCTGAGGCAGGAATTGCGGTGTTTGTCATTTCTGCCTTTGACACCGACTACCTCCTGGTCAAAGAAACAGATCTCTCGAAGGCGGTCCGGGTGCTTAACTTTCATCACACGGTCCACACCTGAAGGATGGACAGGCCGTGAGGCTGATTACTCCGACTGAACCCCCAACCGCTTGTCTATAATCTCTTTAAGCGACGAATAGATCCTTTGCCCGACTGTTTCAAGATCTTCCTTACCTACAGTGAGCAGTTCCGTGCCGTGATAAAACACGGTGCTGTTGATCAATCGGTCCATCGCTTCTTTTCTCTTATCCGCCTCCAGGCTTTCGAAGATGTAGGCGTGTAGGTAGAAAGGAACCTCCACGATCGTGTAGCCGACCGCGTAGCCCACTTCGATCTGGTTCTCCAGCTTCATTTCGATGACCAGCACCCGTACTCGAAACCACTCTCTAGTACCCGGCTCCACGATCTTCACATTCTCGATATCGGCGATTGCCTTGACTACGTGATAGTGCAGCTCCTTCTGGTAGGGCAAAGATTCCTCCATAGCTATGCTTACCGGTATCTCCACAGCCTGGAGCGTAAAAGCGCCGAGGCTCAGCAACAGAAAAACAAACAACAGTTTTTTCACGTTTCACTCCATTCTTCCGCTGCATCTTATAAAAAGCAACCCGGCGTGAAAACCCGGGTTTTCATGGGGTTTCTATAACTCATTTGAATTTTTCTTTGAACACCCTTGACACCAACAGGCACCTGACTTAAGAATGAGATCAGAACAACCCGTGTTGGAAGAGCGGAATGCGGTGAGAACCCGCAGCGGTCCCGCCACTGTAACCGGGGATGAAAACAGCAATTCGTCATTGCCGTCTCCTGCATGATCGGGAGCGGTGAGAAGACGCTGTGACTAAATTGATCCGGAAGCCAGGAAACCCTTCTGACGCGACTGACCTTCGAGGAAGGGGAATGATTCCAGTCGTGACCATACATCCCGGCATTTAGACGACGACTCGTTATCCCACCGAATCGGTGCATCCTATTAGGAACGCCGACGAAGGCAGAGACAAATTCACACTCTTTTTCAGGAGGTACGAACATGTACACAAAGAGGTTCGCAGCCCTGATCCTCTGTCTCTGTCTGCCTGTCACTCTTTCCCTGGCGGACACCGGGCTGGAGGTGAAGGAAATCGTGGTCACGGCAACTCGAACGACGGAGGAGGTCCTCGCCGCCCCGGGACACGTAACGGTTCTGAGCGAAGAGGAGATCTCTCGATCCGGCGCCAAGAATCTGGCCGACCTTCTCACCCGACAGGCGGGGATCAAGGTCAACGACTACGGTACCGAAGGAGCGGCCAAGAGCATCAGCATCCGCGGTTCCGCTTCCGCCCAGGTTCTGATTCTGGTAAACGGAGTGCGTCTGAACGACAGCCGTGCGGGAGGAGCCGATCTGGCCCAGATACCCCTGGACAACATCGAAAGGATCGAAATCGTCCGTGGCGGCTTCAGCTCTTTGTACGGAGCGGACGCTGTCGGAGGGGTGATCAACATTATTACCAAAAAATCCGCCGACGGGCAGCTCAAGCTCAAAGCAGAAAACGGCGCCTACATCCCCCGAGCCGCGATCGAGGTATCGGAAGCTTCAACGGAAACAGCGGTTGATGCCAGCTGGCTGGATCTGGTCGATACCCAGAAGGTGAGCCTCACCTACTCCGACAGTTTGGGGAACATCGATCTGGTAACCATCGGCAGCTTCACCCGGGCGGCCAACGCCTTCGTATGGAACGACACGGCCTACATAGACGACTATCGCCGCCGAATCAACGCCGACCTGCTCGGCGGTAGCGGCTACCTGTCGCTGTCTGCGCCGGTGGGCGCCGGATTCTTGGGAGCAAATGCAAGCCTGAATTATCAGGACGTGGGTGCTCCGGGAAGCCTTGCGTACGTGTCAACCTCAACCAGGCAACAGGATTTGAACGCTGTGGCTCAGGTCTTTTTCAAAACCGACACCTTTCTCAGCGATCTTCTTTCACTCGACGCCAAAGCCTTCTATAAGTTTTCGCGCTTGAATTACGAAGATCCTGCTGATCCCGGCAACCATAACCTTCACTCCTTCGGCTTCGATGCTACCCAAGAGTTGCTACTCCTAGATTTCCTTTCACTCGTCTACGGAGGAAATCTCTTGATCGACCTGGCAGATAGCAGTGTAATCGATAATCAGACTCGAATCAGCGGAGGAGTGTTCCTGGAAGTCCCCATCTATCCCCTGCCTCAACTGAGCATTATTCCTGTAGTCCGCTATGACCTGTATTCGGATTTTCCAAATCGCTTCAATTTCAAGCTGAGCATGGTCTACACAGCGACGGATGTGCTGGCCTTCAAGCTCTCCGGAGGTTCCTCCTACCGGGCACCTACCTTCAACGATCTGTATTGGCCCGATTTGGGTTGGTCACTTGGGAATCCCGATCTCACACCCGAAACAGGCTACTACGGTGAAGTAGGTGTAACAACAGTAACCGGACGGTTGACTGTAGACGCCTTCGCCTTTGCTCGCTATATGTTGGATGCCATCCAGTGGGTTGATATTGATCCCGATCCTGATCCGTTAGCCTATCGTGGCCAACCCACGAACATCGGTGAAATCTTCTACCCCGGCTTCGAGATGAACACACAGGCGAACCTGGTAGGCAATCTCTGGTTTACCGGAGCGTATACCTTCTTGTACAGCTTCGTATTGGAGGGAGCGAGCGCAACCTACACCTTCAAAGACAACAAACGGGCGGCGTTTACCCCGATACATTCCTTCGACGCGGCTCTTGAGTATCGAGGGGACGTGCTGGAAGCGGGTGTTTCCGGAGAGTACGTTGGCACATATTACACCGACGATGCCAATACCACGAAACAGGACGCATACTTCATCCTCAACGCACTGATTCGCTATCGAGTTAACGAACTTCTTACCTTACAAGCTGCCGTGGACAACCTGCTCAACAGTAACTACGAAGTACTCCCCGACTACATCGCACCACCGGTGTCGTTCTGGCTGGGAGCGGAGCTGACTCTGTAACAGGAGTCCGGCATGGGGAATGGGAGCAATCACTCCCTCCGTCCCTCAACCTCTGAGGTTTGCATATGATAGATCTGTTTCAAAAAGGCGGCGTACTGATGTATCCGCTGCTGTTGTGCTCGGTAATTGCGGTTGCCGTGATGCTCGAAAGAGGTATCTGTTTCCTTCGCGTCGGCTCTTCCGCTTCCTGGATCGAGGAGCTGCGGCTCCTTATCCAAAAACGCGCCTTCGCCGAGGCTGCAGCTTTGGCCCAAGAACGACGGGGACCTGTAGCGACGCTGCTTCGAGAGGTGATCGAACACCGCGAGCTGCCCAGAACCGAATTGGAAAGCCGCGTGTCTGCCATGGGTTCGACGGAGCTGAAACGCCTCTCCACCCACCTTCATCTTCTCGAGCTTGTCGGCAGGATCGCGCCGATGCTGGGACTGTCCGGTACGGTCCTGGGATTGACCCGCACCTTCCAGACCGTGGCGAGCGTGAGGACCTTCGCCAATCCAAGCTTGCTCGCCAGCGGGATTTGGGAAGCCCTGATCACGACGGTCACCGGCTTGTTCATCGGCATCCCCGCTCTGGTATTCCATCACTTCTTCGACAACCGGCTCAACTCCCTCTCTTTCGAGATGAAATCATCCGTGGAAACGATACTGACGGAATGGGGAGAACGCCGTTGATCGAGTTCAATATCGAGCGGAGTATCATCGAGAAGCGACGGGGGCCGGACTTGATGCCCCTCATCGACATGGTTTTCATTCTGCTGATCTTCTTTCTGCTCACCTCCTCCGCCCTCCAACCGGCCGTGGATGTGAAGCTCCCCGAGACCACTCAGGGTAATCCCAATGTCTTTCCGACCATCGTGATTACGATCCAGTCTGACGGAACCCTGTTGGTCGACGAAGAACGGGTGTCGATGGATCTGTTCCTTCCGCTGCTCGAATCCCGTTACCGGGGACACTCGAATGCCGAGATCACGATCCGGGCGGATCGCCGGGTGGCTTTCGGAGAGGTTGTAAAGATCATGGATCTGTGCAAAAGGGCGGGAGCCCAGGAGGTATCGTTTCTCGTGGAGGTGGAGGAACAGCCGTGAGGGCACGAACCCTCTTCATCGGTACTCTTGGTCTGTCTCTCGCCTTTCATGCACTCATTCTGTTTGCTCCCTCGTGGTCGGCTTCCAAACCCGCCAGCCAGAGCGAAACCTATCGAGTGGAACTGATTCAAAAGCCGGTCAGGATAGCCGGGAGTGAGGAACCCGGGCCCACAGCGGTTTCGGCAGTGACTCAAGAAAAACCGAAACCGCGAGAAAATCCTGCAGTGCCCCAGCCGGCTGTAGCAATAAAACCTCAACTTTCTGATGTCGCAACCGGAAAAGAGAACGACCAAATCACTCAACCAGGCAAGGAAACGAGCAAAGCCGACTCTCAGCCCCAGGATGAAGTTCGAACTGTCAACAGCGCTCATCGGACGAATAGCCGGTCACGGGGGGTAGCGCGAGGCTCCTACCAAGGGCAACCCACCGATTATCAGCGAATACTTGGTGAGCTCAGCCGGCTTCTTCACGAACACCTGTACTACCCGGAGATAGCGCGCCGGAAGGGAATCGAGGGAACGTTGGCCATAACCTTTACTTTGAATACAAACGGCGATGCAACGGATGTGATCGTTTCCGAATCTTCGGGATCTCGCATTCTCGACCGGGCGGCTGTACGGGCAATTTCGGACCTCTTTCCCTATCCCGACCCGCCCGATACACCGCTGCATTTCACGATCCCGGTAACCTATCGTTTGACCGAATCGGAATAGCGAATCCCCTCCTTTACCCGGATCCGTATCGGACGTAGAATAATGAGAAAATGCCCATTCTGTTGATGTTAGTCTCGGCTCTCGCTTTCCCCACGCCGGCCGCCGCGATCGAGATCACGGTTCTCTACAACAACATACCCCACACGCCGGGCTGCGTGTGCCGGTGGGGGTTCGCCTGCCTGATCCGGGGTACGGAGGACACGATACTATTCGACACCGGAGGAGACGGACGCGTGCTGCTCCAGAACATGGACCGGCTAGATGTAGATACCGCCGAGATCGACTGCGTGGTTCTGTCCCACAGTCACGGTGATCATACAGGAGGGGTAATGGCGCTGCTTCCGCATTTGAAGCCGGTGCGCTGGTATATCCCCGCTGATTTCGCCGCCCCTTTTCGCAGGACGTTGGAGAGAGCCGGGCACACCGTGATCTCAGTTACCGAGACGCTTGAAATCTGTCCAGCCGTATTCTCCACCGGGGAGCTCGGCTCGGGGATCAAGGAACAGAGCCTGATTGTGGAAACGGAGGTCGGTCTGATTGTCATCACCGGTTGCGCCCATCCCGGGATCGTCGAGATCACGGCAACGGCCCGCAAACTTCGCAACCGGGATATCCACCTGATACTGGGCGGCTTTCACCTGGGTTCATACTCGGAGGCAGAACTCGCCAGGATCGTTGGGCAACTTCAGGCCCTGGGGGTTGAGAAGGTCGCTCCCTCCCACTGCACGGGAGACAAGGCGATCAGGTTGTTTGCCGACACCTGGAAGGGGGACTGCCTCTCCTCCGGCTGCGGCGCCCGGATCGCGGTTCCTTGATCCGGGCTCGGGGGATCCCATCCCAGGATCGGCGCCTCTCCCTCGCTCCAGCCACTCGCTCAGAAACTCAGCTTGCAGCGCAGATATACTGCCGGTTC
>CAZKCQ010000085.1:0-10187 GCA_964551205.1 uncultured Spirochaetaceae bacterium | reverse complement strand
GGTTGAGTTCCCCTGTTACGCTCCACTCGATGGGGCTGGATGGCTCCTCACCGAAAAGTGCAGCGGCTGCAAACACGATCAGGACTATTGTAACCAAACTTCTTTTCATCGTTACTCCACTGAGCATAGTATCTCAGCAAGGTTCAGCAAATCACCTCTAGTAGGGTATCACAATCCATAGTGGATTCCAGGCAGTCGACCACCTCCGTCAGGTGGATCTTGTGTTGAAGCAACGCCTCCTGGTGGTACTTTTATTTTGCATGGGAAGAGTGTGGTCGCTTACAAATCAACACGGATATCCGAGCCGCCGGTACGTTTGAGACTGTTGTAATACTCCGCCCTCTCCTCCAAGTCCTTTAGCTGTGCCTGTTCCATGCTCTTGAACATGGTGTGAAACTGCTGCGCCAAGCGGGTGTACTCGGCATTTTTTTTCTTCACCGAAGTGGTGTCGAGTCTCTTGCTATAGTCCTCGTAGCGGATCGGTTCCGTGAAGCAGATGAAGTAGAAAGAGTTCTTAAAATAGGTGTAGGGATAAAGATCCCCGTGTGAATCCCTGTACCATTTGAATATCCGTTTCCCCTCCTCGATCATCAGCAGAGTGGGCACGATGTCCGCTTTTGCCTGATGGGCAATCCGAATCGCCCCGGTTTCCGGAGGCACCTCCTCACCAAAATCCACTCCATACCCGTACATCGAGCAGACCATCGGCTTGCCGCTGCTCACCAACTCCACCGCGTCTTGAATAGCCTGGCGGGGCTTGGCGTAGTTCAGCTTCACGAAGCCCGCACCCTGGAACAAACGCCTGACCAGGGGGTTAACGAAGGGACCTTCGGCTATAATGAAGTACAGGTTGTTCTTTGCCAGGTGGATCGCCAGCGGCACGTCGTAGGTCGTAGGATGAGGTCCCAGATAGATCCTCCGCCTGCCTTGGACCGCCTCCACGTGTTCCAGACCGGAGAGTATGACCTTGCAGTGTCGCCTGACCCAAAAATCCGAGTATAAACGGAATATCTTGAAGTAGAGCTCATCACGCATTCGCAGTGCTCCGGTCGGTCATGCCTCGATTGTATCGGGATTTCGAAGAAATGAAAGCACATAAACCGAGGCGCACAATCCGCGGAATGAACCGTGCTGCGGGAACGCGGAAAAAGGGGTCACGCTGATCGCCCGGGGTTGGCGGTTCGCCGTCTGCCGATGGAAAGCACTGCCGGCAGTACCAGGATGGTCCCGAGGCAGGCTGCGGACAGGGTGATGATGACCATCAAGCCGAAGTAGACGATCGGTTTGAAAAGGCCGAATCCTAAAATGAGCAGCCCCCCGTCGATGGCCAGCGTAGTCAGCACGATCGGGCGCCCGGTGATGTTCATGGTCCTGGTGACGGCTGTTTGGATATCCTGGGTTCCACTTGCCCACTGCCTGCGGAACTGGATCAGAAAGTGGATCGCGTCATCCACCCCCACGCCGATGGTGATGCTGGACACCATGATGGTCAGGGCATCCAGGGGGATCTTGGTCAGGTAGAGAAACGTCACGTTGATCATGATGCCGGTCAGCAGCGGGATCAGCGCATACAGACCGTACAGCAGGGAGCGGAAGCCGATGGCGGTGATGCAGATGATGAGCAGCGCGGCGATCACCATGGAGCGGACCGCGTCCCGCTGCATGATGTCGGAGAGGGGCAGGTAGCGGAGAAGGGGACCCCAACGCACGATCTCGACTTCGGGGGGGATGTACTCGGCCTGCAGTCCGTCTAGATTCTCGAGTACCGCCCTTAGGCCGATCTCGTCGATGAAAGTTTGATCAGCGGAGTCGTAGATGCGCAGCATCATGGTGAGGCTGGAAAAATCCTCATTGACCAGCAGTCCCAGAACTCGGCTGGCTTCCTCGGAGGAGGCGAAGACCTTGAAGTAGCGGGACAGCAGCAGGATCAGGCCCCGGGATTGGGGGATCTCCCGCTTTCCATACATCACCTGGTTGGCATACTCCAGGTAGCTCACAAACGAGGACAGGTAGCAGATGTCCGGATCTTCGGCCAGACGGCTCTCGAATTGGGAAAGGCTGTTCAGCACATCGGTCCGGAGGAAGTAGTTGGCCTGGTTTTCCGGAGCGGTCAGAGTGATGCCGATCTCCTCGAAACCGCCGATCTTGCGGGCAAAGAAGCGCATGTCCTTGATCACCCGGGCTCTCTTGGGGAAGTAGCTGATAGCGTCCGTGTTGTACTCGATTTTTGTGAAGGCGAATATGGAGAAGGCCAGGATCGCGACCAGCAGGATCAGGATGATCGCACGATGGCGGAGCACGCCGGTGCTCATGTTTGTCAAAACCCGGGTCAGGGTTCCTTTGAGCACCTGTTTGCTCTGCCGGGCTTTTGGCTCTCTCAAGCGGTACAGCACCGCGGGAAAGAAAAACAGGGAGAGCAGGGCGCAGGAGAAGATCCCGAAACTTGTGGCGATGGCGAACTCCCGGGTCTGTCCGATGCTTACCGAAATCAAGCTAAGGAGGCCGGCGATGGTGGTTGCGGAGGCCAGCAGGATGGTCTTGTTCACGTGGGCAATGGCCCCGCCGATCCAGCGGCTGTCTTCGCTGTTCTGGCCGGCTTCCCGGTAATACTGATTGAGGATGTGGATGCTGTAGGAGCTTCCCAGGGCCAGGACCAGCGGGGGGATGATCACGCTCATCAGGGTCAGGTCGAAGCCGATCAGGGACATGAAGCCCAGGCACCAGACCGTACCGATGCCCACCACCAGGAGCGGCAGTACTACCGCCCGTTTGGAGCGAAAGCCGAGGTAGAAGATGATCAGCATCACCACGAAGGCCAGGATCAGAAGGGTGGACAGGTCCCTGAGCAGGTAGGTCTTGGTGGTGTCCATGAAGGGGATCGTGCCGGTGATGTGTGTCGTGTAGTAGGGCTTCAGGTCGGCCAGGATGCGGTCGATGTCCCCCATGAGCTCGGTGTAGTTCTCCGTGGCTTCCGTGGGGAAGAAGGCCAGGAGCACAGTCCGATCCCGGGAGACCACGAAGTTCACGGCAAAGGGGGCGGCGAACAGATTCTCCTTGAAGACCGCCAGCTCCTCCGCGGTCTGCGGTTGCCGGCCGCCAGGGGACATCGGCTTCAGGGACAGACGGCTTCCCTGTTTTTCAAAGGAGATCAGGTTGAAGGGCGTGATGCCCTCCTTGATCTCGGGGAATGCTTCCAATTGCGCAATGGCCCGGGCAAAGGCGCTGAGGCCGGGAAGGGTAAACGGATTCTCCGCCTCAACCGCGATGACCAGGTAGTTCGCCTCCACCTGCCCGTTTCCGTACCGATTTATCAGAGCCATGACCTTATCGTCATTAGGCAGAAGGCTCTCCAGATTTGGATTCACCTTGATCCGGGTAACGGCCAGGGCAAACAGCGCCGTCACGATCCCGAAGGCGATGATCACCGCCAGGGAGTGCTCGTGCACGAAGTGGAGAAGACTAAGGATGATCGGTCTTCTTTTGCTGTGGCGCATCGCTGCTCGTTAGCTCGTTAGTTTTCCGACTCGGAGGACTCCTGGTGCTGCCACTCCCGCGGCGGGATTCCCACGTCCGTGGTTCGGCGGGTTCCCGGCAGCGTGTCCGCCTCTTCCTCTCGTTCGAACTGCTCCTGCCTCCGGGTTTCCCGCTCCCGCCGGCTCTGGTCGTCCTGCCGGGTCTGGTACTCGCTCAGCTTCCGGGAGATCTCCTCCAGCTTGTGCTGCAGACGCTTGATCTGTTTTTCAAGGCGGTTCTTCTCAGCGTTCAGCTGCTCCAAAGGATCGGCGGCTTTGGCTTTGCCTGAAGGCAGATAGGTGCGCTTGACCATGTCCGGGCTCATATCCCGGAGCAGGGCGCTTTCCGCCTCTTTGCGTGTTTCCGGATCGGGGATGCGGGTCAGGGTCTTCATGTTCTCATAGCCCAGGCGGGGATCGATGTCCAGCAGCTTGGTCTTGATGATCGTGTTGGCGCTGGTTCTGGGGATGCGCAGCACCCGGTCCAGGTAGTCGGTGAAACTGGTGTGGTGTTTCTCGCAGAGCTTCTGGGCCTGGATCAACAGCTCCCCCAGCTCCTTCATCAGCTCGCCGTTCACGGAGAGGATCTTCTCCCGGATGCGGCGGGTCAGCTCTTCGAAATCCTCGATCGCTACGAAAGGATTGCTGTACAGACCCTGGCTTTCGGCGTCGTAGAGCAGGCCGTGGAACAGGCTCCAGAACTCGCCGGTGTGGGTGCGGATGGAGATAGGCACCGGAGAGCCGGAGAACTGGAGGTGATGGGCGTACTCGTGGATGGCCGTGTACATCAGCTCGTTGTCGCTCTGGAAGTTGCGGTTGTGCAGCACCAGCTCCCGGGTCTCGGGCTTGTACAGGCCGTTCACCTTCCTGCTCTTCTTGCCGGAGAGCACCACCTCGAAGTACTCGTCGGTGTTGCGGATCTGCAGCAGCTTTTCCTTGATTTGCTCGTTGTTCACCCCGATTCCTCTTGAGCTTCACTATCGCACAATCGAGGGGATTTGGGTAGAGATGCCTATGATCTCGGCGAGATTCTGCATCATGCGTTTACATTCCGCTTTGATGAGGAAAAAAGGTCTTTCCTTGAAGGACTGTTGAAAGATATACTGCAGGTCATCATGATCGATGTAAGCAGTAGCGCTTTTCGCAGCATGTTTCGGGAGTACGACCTCAGGGGGCGGGTGAGTGAGGAGGAGCTGAACAGGGAGTCGGTTCAGCGGATCGCCCATGCCTTCGGCATCCTGCTCAAAAAGCGGAAGATCGGGGATGTGGTGGTCGGCTTTGACAACCGTAAGACCTCCGGGGATTTCAAAAATGCAGCCACCACCGGTCTGCTGTCCGCCGGCTGTAACGTGATCGATATCGGGTTGACCCTGAGCCCGGTGCTGTACTTCGCCCAGCACCTTTACCACTGCCCGGGGGGATTGATGGTCACGGCCAGCCACAATCCCGACGATTGGAGCGGGATGAAGCTCTGCCACGGCCTGTCCCAGACCCTGGGACCGGCGGAGATGAAGGATCTGTATCAGCTGGTTGCCTCCGGACAGCGGGTCCAGGAGAGCGGCAAGTACCAGAGCCGGGATGTGCGCTCCGCCTACATCAAGCGGCTCACAGACGGGGTCAAGTTGGCCCGGCCGCTGAAGGTCGTGGTGGATTGCGGTAACGGCGGGGCCGGAGTGTTCGCCTACGAGATCCTGCAGCGCATCGGCTGTCTCACCTTCCAGCTGTACTGTGATCCGGACACCTCCTATCCCAACTACTTTCCCAATCCCTCGAACCTCAAAGCCCGCAAGCGCCTGCGGGAGATGGTGACCCATCCCTACATCCAGGCCGATATCGGCCTGGGTTTTGACGGCGACGGAGACCGGATCGGTGTTCAGGATGATCAGGGCAGGGACGTCTGGAGCGACGTGATGCTGATCTTCCTGGCCCGACAGATGTTGGCGCGGAAACCGGGCGCCCAGATCGTATTCGACGTGAAATGTAGCCAGGCCCTGATCGATGAGATCGAAGCGGCCGGAGGCAAGCCGGTGATGTGGAAGACCGGACACTCCCACATCAAGGCCAAGCTTCACGAGCTGCACGCCGAGCTGGCCGGGGAGCGCAGCGGCCATATCTTCTTCAACGAGGGCTACTACGGATACGATGACGCCCTGTACGCGGCCGTACGCCTGTTGGAGTATATAGCCTCCCAGGACAAGAGCTTCGCCGAGCTGCTGGAAACGGTTCCCCGGTACGTGACCTCCCCGGAGATCGCCGCCCACTGCGCCGATGAGGTGAAGTACAGGGTGGTGGAGGAGCTGGTTGAGGATTTCAAGAAGGACTACGGAAAGCGGGTGATCGACATCAACGGAGCCCGGGTGGTGTTTGACGACGGCTGGGGTCTGGTGCGGGCCTCCTCCAACCTGCCCGAGCTGGTGATCATCTTCGAGGCCAAGACTGAGCAGCGGGTGCGGGAGATCCGCAAGCTGTTCCGGGAAAAGATCCTGGCCCACCCCGAGGTCTCTCCCGACTGGGAGAACGACATCTACGCATGAGGACCGGCAGGGGGTCATGAATACCTTCGGACAGCATTTCCGGGTCACCACCTTCGGCGAGTCCCACGGCCGGGCCGTGGGCGCGGTGATCGACGGCTGCCCGCCCGGGCTGGAGCTCAAAGTGGAGGATATCCAGGCCGAGCTGGACCTGCGCCGCCCCGGGCAGAGTGAGCTGACCACCCCCCGCAAAGAACCGGATCGGGTGGAGATCCTCTCCGGCGTGTTCGAAGGAAGGACCCTGGGTACCTCCATCGCCCTGATCATCTTCAACCGGGACATGCGCCCCTACGACTACTCGAAGATCAAGGATCTTTATCGTCCGGGCCACGCCGACTACACCTACCAGCAGAAGTACGGCCGCCGGGATTACAGGGGCGGGGGTCGATCCTCGGGCCGGGAAACCGCGGCCCGGGTCGCGGCCGGAGCTGTGGCGCGCAAGCTGCTGGCCGGCAAGGGGATCCAGGTAGTGAGCTTTGCCCGCATGATCGGCGGGATCTGGCTGGAGGAGGCGGAGCCGAGAATCATGGACGGGTGGGGTGCGACGACGGGCGGCACGGGAGCCGGGCAGGTTGCAGCCCTACGGGCGAGCATCTACAGCTCCAAGGTCCGCTGTCCCCATCCGGAAACCGCTGCGGCCATGGAGCAGGCCATTCAGGCGGCGGGGGAGGAGCAGGACTCGGTTGGCGGTATTGTTGAGGTACGGGCCTTCGGTGTGCCCGCCGGATTGGGGGATCCGGTGTTCGGCAAGATCGACGCTCGCATTGCCCAGGCCGTACTGTCCCTGGGCGCAGTCAAGGGGATCGAGTTCGGCGCGGGATTCCGCCTGGCCGAGATGCGGGGAAGTGAGGCCAACGACCGCTTCACCGGAGGGGCCGACGGGCAGGTTTTTCCGGAGACGAATCGGGCCGGGGGCATGGCCGGCGGAATCAGCACGGGTCTACCCATCGTCTGCCGGGCGGCGATCAAGCCCACCGCTTCGATCGGGAAGGTTCAGAAATCCGTGGATGCCGCTGGCAGGCCGCTGGAGCTGAGGATCGAAGGCCGGCACGATCCCTGCATCGTGATCCGCATCGTGCCGGTGATCGAGCACATGGTCAACCTGGTGCTGCTCGACCTGTACCTGGCGCAGAAGGCCCTAAAGGGCTGAGCATCTGTTCACCAAACGCAAAGAAAACGGAAAATTCGGTAACACGATCGGGGGTTTGGATCATTATATTAGTATACAAATGAATCCAATCGCGATAGGAGCTGTAGAATGGGAGATATCGTTCCGCGTAACCAGCTGGTGAAACAGGGCGTGCATGGCATCGCCGGGATCGGAGGCGGCATCGGCCTGCTGATTCTCAAAGCCATCGCCTCCGCAGGATTCATCCCGGGCCTGATTGCCGGGGGAATCGTGGGAATCGCCGGTCTGGTCATCGCCTCCTCGAAAGAGGACCGGACCGCAGGCATGATCGCCGTTGCAGCGGGTGCTGTTACAATTGTAGCTTCGATTCCCGCCATCGGGGGTGTCGTCGGTTGGATGATGCCGGTGGCCGGTGTAGGACTGATCATCGCCGGCGCCATTTCTCTGTTCAGATTCATACGCAACCTGCGGCGCCGCAGCCGCTAGCTCCACAGGTAACAACAGGGTTCTGATCCTCCACTTTCTCAGTTCAAAATTCCCTCCACAAATTGAAGTATCCGTGCTAAACACCTCGTTGTCTGGGGTATGGGACCAATCGACTCTCCCCACGACAAATTCTTCCATGCCGTTTTTTCGGATGAAGACCATGCCCGGGACCTTCTCCGCAACGCCCTGCCCGGCAGGATACTGAGGCTGCTGGAGCTGTCGCCGCTTCAAATCTCCAGGGAGAGCTACGTTGATGTTCTCCTCTTATGTCGAGCTCGAGGAGAGCCTTCGTCCCTATATTCCGGATTTTCAAGTTGTTTTGTTCGACCTTCAACGCACTGAAGAGAGGGACCTTCAGGGTGCCGAGTTGTTTCAGGCTGCCCTAAAAATTGCCAAATATGCGCGCACCCAGCTCCGGTCCCATCTCGGGGATAGCTTGCGAGCTGTGTCGTCTCATCCTAAAGATGAGAGATACAGGTATTTCCTGAAGGTGTTTCTGCGGTATATATTACAGGTAGGACGAGATACTCCGAGAAGTTTTGTGGAGGAGGAGATCGAAAAGGTAAACGATGAAAATGCCAGGGAGGTGTACATGACCATAGCGGAACAGCTGCGAGAGGAAGGGATAG
The DNA here is from genome assembly GCA_964551205.1 of uncultured Spirochaetaceae bacterium. Classification (GTDB taxonomy): domain Bacteria; phylum Spirochaetota; class Spirochaetia; order SZUA-6; family DRHE01; genus JAFGQJ01. The sequence continues at coordinate 1,900 of CAZKCQ010000085.1, read as the reverse complement.
AGATAGGCAAACGAGAGGGCAATATCGAAGGCCAGATCCTTGAGAAGCAGCAGGTTCTTACACGTCTGATCGAAAAAAAATTCGGTCCGCTGGAAGCTTCCGTGAAACAAAAAATTCTCAGTTCTCAGGATCGCAAGCGATTGGATAAAGCCATCGATTTGTTGTTGGAATCCGAGTCCGTAGACCAGATACTTCAACCTCTCTCTTGAAAGCGAGTAGCCAAACCGGATACCGGCATCACTGCACGACCGCATCCCACCTGCACATTAACGCCCAATTCCATCATCTATCACCACCCTTGACCAACACCGTGCCCTGACGTAGCCTTCGCACATGCTTACCCTGACCCTTCCCCTCTCGGGTATCGATGTCTGGATCCCGGGCATCGTCCTGCTGGGTATTGTTATCGGATTCCTCATCGGGCTTTTCGGAGTGGGGGGAGGGTTTCTGCTCACACCGCTGCTCAAAGTCGTGTTCGGCATCCCCTATCCCGTGGCCGTGGGAAGCAGCCTGCTGCAGATCTTCATCAACAGCTCTATCGCCACCTTCCAACACTGGCGGAACGAGAAGGTGGATTTCAAGCTCGGCCTGATCCTGGCAGCCGGCGCCATAGCCGGGACCGAGATCGGGGTGCGCATCCTGACCCACCTGCAGCGCAGCGCACCGATCCTGATCAACAACCGTCCCTTCTCTCCGGTGGACCTGGTTTTGAACATCCTCTTTCTGGTACTGCTGTCCGCCGTTGCCATCTTCATACTTCTCGAGACGGGCCGCACCGCGACCAGTCAGGAGGTGAGCACCGCCATGTCCCGCTGGCTGAGAACGATCCGTCTGCGGCCGACCCTGTTCTTTCCCCGAAGCGGGATCGCCTCCTACAGCATCTGGATACCGATTCTCCTGGCCGTCTTTGTCGGAGTCCTGACCGGGCTGATGGGAGTGGGCGGGGGGTTCGTGAACTTTCCTCTGCTCATCTACGTAATCGGTTTGCCTACCCATATCGCCGTGGGCACCAGCGTGTTTCAGATTCTGCTGGCCAGCGGTTACGGAGCCGGCCGACATATATTTCTCGGCAACGTGGAGATCATCCTGGTGGGGATCCTGTTCGCCGGTTCGTTCGCCGGTGTTCAACTGGGGGTGAAAGTCTCCCAGATTCTCGGCGGCCGCAGCATCCGTCGCTACTTCGCCCTGGTGGTGGCTCAAGGCGTTGCCCTGGTCATCTGGGATTTGATCCGCCAAATCTTTTTTTAGTACACTTACCTGTAGGCTGCGATCAGCCCCGAAACTGTATGAACGAACCCAAGAGAAAAACCTACTGGCTGGAAACCTACGGCTGTCAGATGAACAAGGCCGAATCGGGCTATCTGGAATACGAGCTTCAGCGCCACGGTTGGATTCCGGTCAAAAAGCCGGAGGAAGCGGAGGCGGTAATCCTCAACACCTGCTCGGTTCGCAAAACCGCGGAGGACCGCATCTGGGGCAGGCTGGGGTTCTTCAGGGCCCAGAAAAAGAGCCACTCGTTCCGGCTGGTGTTGATGGGCTGCATGAGCGAGCGGCTCAAGGAGGAGATTCTGAACGAGGCGCCCCACGTGGATCTGCTGGTGGGCAACTTCCAGAAACACAGATTGGTGGACGTGCTCGATCACGGGGATGCCCCTCCTGAAGTGGCCGCAGGAGCGGGCGGCAAGGCTTCAGCGCAGCAGGCTCACCAGGAGGCGCATCTGGTCGATACGGGGGAGTATCGCTTTGCCGAGCGCCACAGCCTCTCCGGATTCCGGGCCTTTCTGCCCATCATGCACGGGTGCAACAACTTCTGTACCTACTGCATCGTACCCTACGTCCGGGGCACGGAGGTGTCCCGCAGCCCCGAGAGCATCCTCGCTGAGATCCGCCGGCTGCAGAC
>CAZKCQ010000084.1:4815-10235 GCA_964551205.1 uncultured Spirochaetaceae bacterium | reverse complement strand
ACGGTCTGATCGTGGAAACCGAGAGCAACAAGCGGATCTTCAGCAAACCGAGTCATCCCTATACCAAGAAACTCCTGGCAGCCGAGCCCAAGGGGGAGTCCCCGCCGTCCAATCCGGAGCGGGAAGCGGTTGTCACCACTCGGGACCTGAAGGTGTGGTTCCCGATCCAGAGGGGCGTGTTGCGCCGGACCCGCGGACACGTGAAGGCGGTGGACGGAGTGACACTGCGGGTGCGCAAAGGCCAGACGCTCGGGGTGGTCGGGGAGAGCGGCTCCGGCAAGACGACCCTGGGTAAAGCTCTGCTGCGACTGCAGGAAAGCGAGGGGGAGATCTGGTTCGAGGATCAGGCGCTGCATGCCGTGGACCCCAAGAGCCTCCGCCCCCTGCGCCGCAGGATGCAGGTCATCTTTCAGGATCCCTTCGGTTCCCTGAGCCCGCGCATGTCGGTGGAGCAGATCATCGGGGAAGGGATGGTCATCAACCGAATCGGCACCCCGGAGAGCCGGGAGCAGCGGATCATCGAGGTGATGAAGGAGGTGGGACTGAATCCGGAGCATCGCCACCGCTATCCTCATGAGTTTTCCGGGGGCCAGCGCCAGCGCATCGCCCTGGCCAGGGCTCTGGTGCTGCATCCGGACCTCCTCATCCTGGATGAGCCGACCTCCTCCCTGGACAGGACCATCCAGTTTCAGGTCATCGAGCTGCTCAAGAGCCTTCAGGATCGTCACGGGCTCACCTATATCTTCATCAGCCACGACCTCAAGGTCGTCAAGGGCCTCTGCCACGACATCGTGATCATGAAGGAGGGCAAGATCGTGGAGGAGGGGGAGGCCCGAAAGATCTTCAGCAGTCCCCAGCATCCCTACACCAAGGAGCTCCTGGCCACGGCCTTCGAGAACTAGGGCACGCGGGGTCCGGTTTTTTAATCCAGAAATAGAGTTGAAAGCACTTCGTATCCGAAAAGAAATGCCAAATATTGAAGCATCCCGTCGAAATTTCCAGTTAGCTCTATATGGGGATGAATGTTCGAAGGGTTGTTATGAACCACATTATGATTTATTATTGAACCATGAAATCAATCACCATACATAAAATGGATGAAAATCTCTCACGTTTGCTGGAAGAACGGGCGCGCAGAGAGGGTATATCAATCAACCGGTTGGTAAAGAGGCTGCTTCGTAGCGCCCTCGGGCTGGAAAAAGAACCGGAACCGGATCACAGGGCGGAGTTTCTCGATCTGTTCGGAACGTGGCCCGAACGGAAAACAGCCGACTTTCACAAGAGAATCGAAGAGCTGGAAACCATCGAACCCCAAGACTGGGAGGATAAAACTTGAGAGCTATTCTCATGGACACGAGTGCCTACTCGGCCTTCAAGAACGGTGATGAACGGGCGCTCGAAGCTATCGCCGCTGCGGATCGGGTGTATATGTCGATCTTCGTTCTTGGAGAGCTGTTCTTCGGCTTTGAAGGAGGTGATCGGTCAATCGAGAACCGAAAAGAACTCGATGAGTTCCTGAGAAAGCCGACGGTTCGATTCGTGGGGACAACCCGGGAGACAGCCGAGGTATTCGGCTCGGTTAAGAACGATCTGAAGCGCCAGGAAACACCGTTGCCCACTAATGATGTTTGGGTGGCTGCGCACTGCATCGAACTCGGCGCGGTTCTTGTTGCCTTCGATCGGCACTTCCTGGAGGTGCCGGGTCTGCGGATATGGCATTATTTACGAGCGTAGCGAGCGTTGTTGGAATTCCATATTTTGAGTCATATACAATACGATTGAGAGTTCAGTGCGGTTGCGGGGCTGCTCTACGAGGATTGGACCCGGTAGGAGATCCGCCGGCAGCTACATTTGAACAGAGGGAGCATATACATGAGCAGAGTACTGCGACACGTTGTGATGTTTCAGTTCAAAACAGGAACTGAAGACCAGACGATCCGGGAAATCGAGGCGGCCTTCGCCGCACTTCCGAACAGGATCGAGGCGATCCGGGATTTCGAGTGGGGGACCGACGTCAGTGTGGAGGGCAAGGCCGACGGCTTCAGCCATTGCTTCCTGGTAACCTTTGACAGCGAACCGGATCGGGATACCTACCTGCCGCATCCGGCTCATCAGGAGTTCGTCTCTCTGGTCAGGTCCCATGTGGAAAAGTCGTTGGTCCTGGACTACTGGGTGGGATAGACCCCCGGCGGTGCCCCGCTACTTCGCGGTCATGGCCATGGCCCCGGTCCAGTCCGGGGACGGCGGATTCTCGATGTTGGACCTGCAGCGCTCGATGAACATCGAGCTGGGGCGGTCAGCCGGCAGCATCTGGTGGACCTTCTGGAACTGGGTCAGGGCTTCCTCGAATTTCCGGTCGTAGAACAGCCGGGCGGCTTCCTCGTGCAGCTTCCAGGCCTGCTGCTCCTCCGGACCGAGCTCCTTCCGGGCCGTGTAGATACCGATCCCCGCGGTTTTGCCCTTCACGATCACCCTGTCGATCAGGCGGCAGGGAAACTGCTCTTTGATCTTGGCGGCCACGGATTCACTGACGATCAGGGGTTGATCGTAGACCTTGGTCAGCCCCTCCAGGCGGGATCCCAGGTTGACCATATCCCCGATCACCGTGTAGTCCATCTTCTTCTCCGAGCCGATGTTGCCGACGGTGACCACGCCGTAGTTGATGCCGATGCCGATTCGAAACTCGGGTCTGCCTTTGGCGGTCTGCCACTTGTTGAAATCCTTCAAGGTGTCGAGCATCTCGAGGGCGGATTGAACCGCTTCGGAGGCCTCATAGCGGGTACGCTCCGGTGCGCCGTAAAAAGCCATGATGGCGTCCCCCATGTACTTGTCCACCACGCCGTGGTTTCGCATGATGATGTCGACCATGAGGCTGAAGTAGGCGTTGAGGGAATCCACGACCTCATCCGGACGCATCTTCTCGGATATGGTCGTGAAGCCCCGGATATCTGAGAACAGCAGGGCCAGCACCCTATCCTCCCCCACCAGCATCTGCTCAGGGCTTGCGAAGAACTGATCGATCACTGCCTTGGGCACGTACTTCTGGAAGATGTTGCGGACCTTCTGTTCCTTGTGCTGAGCCACCACCGCCTGGAGGGCGTAGCCCTTTACCAGGTCATTGGCCTTGTCCAGCTCGCTGGTCATGAGGTTGAAGGTGTGGCCCAGCTCGCCGGTCTCGTCTTTGTAGAGGACTTCGACCCTTTTGGACAGATCGCTGTTGGAGATAATCTCCCGCATCGCTGCGACCACGTTTTTCAGAGGCTGGGTCAGAAGGTAGGAAAAGACCAAAAGCAGAACCAGGGCCAGGGTGGAGGAAACCGAGAGGATGATGCCTGTTTGCAGGTACATCTGATTGATCGTCTGATAGAAAGCCTCCCGCTGTTCGGTCACCAGGATGGTCCAGCCGAAAGCCTCGAAGGGAGCTATCTGGGCGACCCGCTCAGTGCCCCCCAGGGTGATCTGCCGCCAGCCGAAGGATTCCTCGGCAGCGATCCGGGCCAGGGATTGCCGTTCCTCTGGAAGGATTTCGATCTCCGCGGTGTCCATTACGACCTCACCGTCGCTGTCCACGGCCAGGATCACTTCGGTGGCGCTGCGCACCATGTTGCGGGCAAACGACCGGACCGCGTCCTTACTGGCCCGTACGAACTCTTCGTTCCCCGCCAGGCCGTTGGCGACCAGCAGCGACCACTGGCTGCTCGCATAGGAGAGCAGCTCCTCCTGCTTGAAGCGAAGCAGACTGGTCGCCACCCGGGTGATGCCGTTTCTGGCAGAGAGGGAGGATACGTAGCCGGTAACCAGGAGGGGTGCGATGATCAGGGGCAGCACGATAAGTACGATTTTCGCTCGGATGCTCATTTGCCTAGCTTCTACCTACAAAAATCGGAGTTTCTCGGAAAAACTGGATTGGAAAATATGCCTTCCGCCGCCGATGATCAGAGTGTTGGTGCACCTTAGATGAGCGGTTTGTATCAAAGAGCCCTCGAGATCTACCGCCAGACGGTTGGACTGCGTCTGGTAGGCAGGGGCGAGGAGGGCCTGGACATTGAAGATGTCTCCCCCGAGGACCGTCAGAAAATCCTGCGGCAGATCAACGAGGTGATCGACCGCAACCGGATCAAGGTCGACTCGAATACCTTTTCCATCACAGCCAAACGAAGTGGAATCGGACTCCCCATCCTCATCAACGCAGCCGTCGCGGCCGTCGTGGTTGCAGCCATCCTGACATTTTCCCTGCTCTTCAACAGACAGGAGGAAGTGCTGGCTGCGGGGACCGGAACCATCCTGAGCGCTGAGAGCAAGCTGATCGAAACCCTGCGTGAGGAATCCCAGGCGCAGCTGCAGAACAAGGACCGGGAGATCCTGTCGGTCCAGCAGCGGCTGCGGGATACCCTGGACCAGCAGAAGCTCCTGCAGGCGCAGACCGAGCAGACCCTGCGCCAAAGGGAGGATGAGCTGGAAGAACAGTTTCAGAGGGCGTTGGAGGAGGAGAGGCAGCGGCTGCTCCAGCAGGGCCTGACAACTACAGCGGTGGAGGAGAGATTGCTGACCTTCCAGGCGGAGAAGCGCTCCGAAGTGGAAGCCGAGTTCGACGCCTTCCGCCGCCAGACCGAGCAGGCGGCGGCCCAGAGGGAGGAGGCGATCGCCGGCTTGGTGCAGGAGTATGAGCAGGAGCTGCAGTCCGCCCAGGCCGAACGCAGTGAACTGGAACGCCAGCTGCAGGAGCGGGAGACAGAACTCCAGAGGCAGTTCGAAGAACGAACCCAGGCATTGGAGAGTGAGAGAGCCCAGGTGGCGGCCCAGCTCAGCCGCCTGCAGGAACAGCAGCGCCAGGAGCAACTGGTACGGGACCAGATTCTGAGTACCTACGAAACGGTCAACAAGCAGATCGCGGCGGGGCAATTCGAAGCGGCTCTGGAGCAACTCGATTCGCTCCGCTCCTACCTGAACCAGGAGCCGGCCCGCTCCCTGGCCGGTATCCAGCGACGGCGCCCCGTGGAGCTGTTCATCATCAGCTCCCTGGAGGATCTGATCCAAAGCCGCTCGGCGGAGGAGGAGAGGGATCTGGATTCCCTGGTCGCTGCGAGCAACCGGATCAACGCCCTGAATCAGGGGATCGACCGGGCAGACCAGTTGCTCGGGCAGGGAGACACGCAGGCAGCCCGGCAGCAGTACCTGTCCGCCCTTGGACAGATCCCCTCAGCCCGCCAGGGCTACGATAAACTCGTAGAGATCGACGCCCTCCGCCGCTCTCTGAGTCAAGCCCAGACACGCCAAAGGGTGGACTCGACCCTGTCCCAGAGTCAGAGCTTGTTCGAGAACGAACAATACGGGGAATCCCTGGAACGTTACCGGGAAGCTCTGACCCTGCTGCTGGAGGACCCGGAGGCGGCCGGCCGTATCGTGGATCAGATCGCCGA
>CAZKCQ010000084.1:0-4715 GCA_964551205.1 uncultured Spirochaetaceae bacterium | reverse complement strand
CCCTGGAGGCCGAACGGGATCGGTTGGCCGAAGCGCAGAGGCGGGCCCGGGAGGCGGAAGCGGCCCGGGAGGAGCTGCGGCAACGCCTGGCGTCAATCGAACAGCGCTACCAGAGCCGGCGTCAGAGTGCTGCCCTCACGGCTGCAACCCCGCCCGCAACTCTGGCCGCTTTGCTGGAGGCCAAGCTCCTGACCTGGCAGATCATCGGTTCCGATCCGGTGGCCGCACAGTATCCTGAGCTCTACGACACCATGGAGCAGTATCTGGACACCTTGACCGAGCAAAGCCGACTCGAGGGGCGCTACGCTGCGGTAAAAGATATCATCACCGTTGTCGATGCCCTGCTTAATGGCTCTCAGAGCACTCAGGTGCCGACCGATTTGTGGAGGCGCTACAGCTACACGGATCAGGAAGATCTGTTGGCTCGTCTGCTGGACAGGCTCGAGCTGGTTCTAAAATAAACCGGGCTGACGGCAGAGCGACCCCGAGGGACTTGAGGGCACCCTGCATCAGCCCGGTCTTTTATTCAGAAAGCCTACTATCAGTTGGCAGTGATGATCGCATAGTACGGTCCTGTGTACTGCGACGTCTTGTTGTAGTACACGTTGAACCAGAGATCCTGGTTCGCCGAGAACTGTTCCGGTCCCACTCCTTGCGTAATGGTTTTCGAAAGCTCGTCCACCAGACCGGAAATCGCCAGCGCCGCCAGTGTCGGAGCCGGATCGCCTGTTTCGTATAAATAGATGGAGAGGCAGTCCGTACCCGTGTTCCAGATGAGCGTAAAGGTAATCGAATTGGCCGATCCGGTGTTGAACATGAAAGTGTCGTTATCGTTGTGGGCGGGCTGGCCACCGGGAGGCGAGCCGGTCCAGTTGATATCGAGCCCTTCGATCCTGATGCTCATGCCCGGCTCCAGGGCGATCGGGGTGTCTACGTCGACGCCATACAGAATATCATATCCGCCGGGCCCACCCGGAAGTATCTCGTATTCATCGTTTAGTTCCGATTCCGTGTAGATCCCGATCTGGATCGGGCCGCTCGTAGCCTTCGAATCGTTGCCGACAAGCTGCTCATCGTCCAGGCTGATGACTTGCGCGATCAGGAAGTAATCACCGTAGTCCAGGGGCCAGTACCCGGAGAAGGTGACTGTCTTCGGAGGATCAACGACATCGAGGGGGGTAAGTCCGTTGCCGGAGGCTATCCCGATGTCATCGGGACTCAGCGTATCATTATCGGATGCATAAACGGTCCAACTCAGATCCCGTGCCCCGTCGTGGGGGCCGTTGTTCGCGTAGGCAAAGTCGCCTTCGAGGTATTGACCCGGAGCTTTCTCTGCGCCGCCGGTGTGATTGACCTGGGTAACAATATAGTCCACCTGGGGCGCCGCCACGCTGAATGTTGCCGTCGAACCAGCCACGTCGTTGCCATCGTTGCCCGCCGCCACATCCTCCTGGGATTCGATCTCCACTATGAGGTAGTAGCTGCCGGGAATGGCGGGCCAGGTGGCCCCGGCAGGACTGATGGGCACGGAGGCGCCTTTACCCAGGGAATCGTAGGTGCCCCAGGTTGCCAGGAAGTCTCCGGCATCCGGCGTGTCGTTCGCCGAAACGTAGAGGTTCCAGGTAACAGTGGAAGTACTGTCGTCGCTGCCGCCGTTGTTCAGGTTGAAGCTGCAGCTTAACGTATCCCCCGCCACCCCCGCAGCAGCGGTAATGGTGTCGGCGTAGTAGTCTACCTGGGGTTGATAGACGGTAACCGCCCCCGAGTCACCGGTATTGAGGGCATCGTCGTTTCCCGCCGCGCTGTCCTGGGAGGAGCTGACCCGCACCAGGATGTGATAGTCCGTCGAGTTGCCGGTGCCATTCGGCCAGGTGCCTGAGAATGATTCGGTCGTCGAGTCCGATGAGGCCAGGTATGGGGATGTTTCCGTGCCGGCATCGATCTTGATGTCCCCGGCACCGATGGTCGCATCCTCGGAGATCCAAACCTCCCACTGGGCGGGGGCCGTGCTGTTGTCCATGCCCGCGTTGGCCAGCTCGAACTCACCGCTGATGTTCTCACCGTAGCGGGGAGTCAGGTCGGACTGGGTCACCGAAACGACCTGGTAGTCCACATCGGGAACATTCAAGGTTAACACACCGCCGTCGTATTCATTGTTGCCGTAGTTCAGATCGTCCGGTGAGGAGATCAGCACGTACAGCTGGTAGTCGCCCTGGGGCAGGTCGGTGGGCCAGCTCCCCGACGGGGTGACCGGGCAGGTACCGGAACCCGGGATGTCGGCAGTCTCAACGCCGCTGGCCACCAGATACTCTCCGCCGCCGCCGAAGGTACCGTCTTCGGAGATGAACAGCCACCAGGAGATAGCGGCCGTGCCCGTGCCTGTGTCGATGTTGGTGATCGTGAAATCGCCGCTGAGACTCGAACCTGCCAAAGCGCTGGCCGGGAAGGTGTCCTCACCGCTGTTGATGGTATAGTCCACGTACGTTTGGAAAGCGGTCACGGTCACGTTCGCCGTGACGCTGTTGGGCGTGGGGGTATCCGAATCGGTTACGCGTATCGTATCGATCCCGGTGGTGAAGCCGGCTGTGTACTCGCCGGTATCCGGATCGATGGAGCCGCCGGAGTTGTTGGTCGGAATATCGAATGTGCAGGATCCCACTCCTCCCGTGGCCACAAAGCTGAGGCTGCTGCCAACGGGAACGGCGGCGCTGTTGGGCATGATGGTGAGCACATCCAGCGTGGTGACAACATTCACGGTTGCGGTACCGGATCCACCGGCGCTGTCCACAGCCATCACGATGTCGATGCTTCCCGAGGAAGGGGCCATGTAGACTCCTGTTGCGGGGTCGATGGTGCCGGAGCCGCTTATCACCTGGTAGGTGTAGGGAGGGTTGCCCCCGCTGGCGATGAATGTCAAAGACGTATCTACGGTCATGGTAACCGCAGAGGGGCTGAGCTTCAATTCCCCTTTGATTCCCAGTTCTGAAAAAAAGGAGAAGTCCTTGCAGTCGGACAGCAGGAGGGTAAGAGCAACTATGGCAAGAATCGGTACTGCGAAAGTCCTCTGTTTCATATTCCTGTTCATCGAGAATCATCTCCTCTCGTTACAGTCGTATCGTTGTAGATACCGAGGGGCTGAAGCCCATTATCGGATTGGGCTGCTCCCAATACACGTCGTAGCCCGCTTCGATCAACAGAGCGAACGTCCTTCCCACGGGCAGCCGTACTCCCAGGCATCCCCTGCCGAAAAAAGTCAGGCCTAGAAGAGTTTCATTCAGGTTCATCATCAGCAGGGCCGGTCCTGAGGTAATACCGAAGAGAATGCTGGGGTAGCGTTCGCTGCCGATTTCATAACGCAGGGAAATCCCTATGGGAATGAGGAAGGTCTGGGCGCTGGTCAGCTCCCCGGTGGCCGTAAAATAGTTCACGCCTCCGTACAATCCCAGGCCGAAGCGGCTCAGCTTGCCCTGGAACAGGTAGCTCACATTGAGAACAGGCATGATCCCGAGCTTGAAATACTCGCTGGCAGTTCCGGTTGCCACGAAGGGCGCACAGCCTACTCCGATCTCGAAATGTTTTATCCTCCCGCCGGTGGGCTCCGCCTGGGAAGGATTCAGTTCAGCCGCCGGAATCGAAGTAGCAGGAGATTCGACACTGCCGCCGGGTGCAGCGGGCAGAGGCGGGGCGTTCTTCTCTGGGGATGTGTTTGGGATTACCGCGACCGGTGCGGTAACGACCGGTGCGGTAACGTCCGATCCTTCGGCCGGGATGAACTCCCTCGGTTCCAAGGAGCTGAGAGAAGACTCCACGGCGCTGAGGAGCTCGTTCAGAGCTTCCCGGATGATTTTATCCAGCACCAGGTCTTTGCGACCCCTGCGGATGACCTCCTTGATCTTCTCACCACTCCGCGGATCGTACCAGGACAATCGGATTTCCAGCTCCTGTCCCCGGCTGGCATACTCGGTAAGCAGAATGAAGTCGACCTCCTCTGCAATCGAGCTGTCAAGAACATCCATCGGGTTGCTGAAGGTAGCTTCTTCGTAGGATGGGGCCGGCTTTTCCAAGACCCCCAGCTTTTGACGTTCCAAACTCCAGCGCACCGAATGGGCGACCACGCCTTCGAACTGTTGAGCAGCCTCGTTGTCCAGCGGACGGTTCATAACCAGGATCAGTCCCCGTCGTTCCAGCGGCGTCCCGGTCTCCGATGCGAATGCCCCTGAGGCCACGGCCATAACGGCGCAAAACGCCACCAGGCGGACGATCGGTCTTGTCCGCCGGACACGCGGGGGGGCCGGCTTCGGATAAAAAAATTCAACCATATGTCCCTCTTCTACGTGACGTTTTGTTTCGACTTGATTATTTAGGTACTTGGTGGGCTTGCACCAAAGAATCTACCACACCTGTCGGGGAATAACAGATTTTTTTGAAAAAAAAACGAACTGTACCGGAAGCGGTTATCCTGAAAGCACCGCCCGGGCCGGAGGTTGTTTGACCGCCGGGTCAGGCGTAACTGTGCAGACCCGCCAGCAGATAGTTGACTCCGAAAAAAGTGAATATCGTGAAGACGAAACCGACGATCGCCAGGACCGCGGAAACCCTGCCGCGAAATTTCTTTACGAACCGGGTGTGCAGGTAGGCGGTGTAGACAAGCCAGGTGATAAGGGCCCAGGTCTCTTTGGGATCCCAACTCCAGTAGGCTCCCCAGGCGTTTTGAG
>CAZKCQ010000083.1:0-10245 GCA_964551205.1 uncultured Spirochaetaceae bacterium | reverse complement strand
TCGTATCCGGAAGCCAGGCGTCCGGCGGTCAGGTCTTTCGCGTACTGCTGGATCAACTTTCGCATAGATCTAACCTCTCTATTGTCTTTGGATCTCTTCGCCCTCTAATATTGTAAGAGATCGAGGAATCACCTGGCAAGGAAGCTATTCTGTCATTGAAATAGTACGCTGCTCCCGCTGATCGGCCTGCAGCGTAGTATCGACACGGGTTTTCCCTCCGGACGGTAGTAGCGTTTTTCCAGCGCTGAGGAGACAACCGCCACCGCCTCTTCGTGAACCAGCAGCATCATACACCCCCCCAGACCCGCTCCGGCCAATTGGGCACCCAGGACGCCCTCCACGCCGAGAGAAATATCCACCATCCTGTCGATCTCCGGAATGCTGCAATGGTAGGCTCCGGGCTGCCACTGCAGCTGGGCGCTTATCACCCTATCCGGATCCCCGCTTTCCAGATCGTCGATCAGGCCGAGCAGGTAGCTGTTGCCGGTGGGTGATGCGTGGGGGGCCGCCTCACCCTGCGCAGACAGGCAGAGGACCCGGTCTCCGTCATGGGAGACGTTCATCAACCGACCGATTTCCCCCAGATCGGCGTCTTTCAGGGCATCGGCGAAGCGACGGCTGCGCTCACACTCGGCCAATCCATAGAGCACCACCCCCCGGATCGGATAAATCCCGTCCGCCGGTTCCTCGTGACTGTCGAACAGGGGCTGTAGTCTGTCGTTGGGAATGAGCTCCCGCAACTCCTCCCGGGTGACTCTCTCGGGAAGGTGGAGAAGGATCTTGTAGATCCAGCTGAGGGGTATGTTGAGAGTCCGCGTGTTGACATCACGGAGGTGCCGGATCAACGGCGCGTACTGCGGGAAGTACCTCCTGATCAGCAGGGTGCCGATGCGGTAGCAGGCGACCCGATGGTTGAACTGGTCCCTGGCGTTCGTGGTTTTCTGTGCCTTTACACCGGAATCACACACCAGAAGGGCGTACTCCAGCAGAAAGGGAACGATGTCTTCCACGGCGAACTCGAAAAAGGTGACCTTCACCACCTTACCCCGCTGACCGTACTTGATGGCCGCGTGATCGGCGCTGCCCCCGCGGGTTCCCACGAACCACTCTCCCTGGCCGCAGAGATCCACGAACTGGGAGGGGAAGATGTTCAGCTGGTTGACCGCCACAAGGGCTTCGGCGGCAGCCACGACCAGAGCCGAGGAGGAGCTTAGGCCCGCGGCGATCGGGATGTTGCCGCCGACCACCAGGTCCAATCCGCAGAGCCGGCGGTCGGCAAATTTCTTCTGCAGACGCAGGGCTGCCGCCTTGACGTACTGGGACCAGTCTCCCCCGGCATCCAGAACCAGGTGAGACACCTTCTCACTGTTGATCAGGGAGATCCAGTCATCCCAGGGCAGCTCGGAAATCAGCTCGCCGATGGAGAACTGTCGATCCGGGAAACGATCCCCTTCCAGGTTGTACAGACAGACCATGTCATCCCGGCGGGGCCGAACCACCACGATGGTCTCATAACCGATGGTCATCAGGTTGCAGTGCCCCCCCTGGTGATCCACGTGACGGCCCATGAGGTTGACCCGCCCGGGGGAACGGACAATCAACACCCGTTCATCCCGGTCGATAACGGCAGCGGCGTGCTCGAGCAAGTGGATGTAGGCTCGAATTCGTTCGCCCAAAAGGCTCTCATCCTGACCGTACAGGTGCTCCAGCTCCTGCACCAGCTCACCGGCGCCTCCCGCCGCTGCATCCCCGAAGGTGGTGAGCCATTCACCGATCCGGCGGAGGTGGGTCCCTTCAGGAAGCGTAGGAGTCAGCTGCTGCTTCTTCCTGTCCTGGAGGAAGGCTTCGATCTCGAGAAGCTCGGCCGGGTTGTTGAAGGCCATCACCGCGTGCTCATCCTCCACCGTGAGCGCTCTGACCACGAAACTACCGCCGTCTGAGTTTCGTGACTGGCTGAGAATGGTGATCATGTCCGGCAGATACTCCTCCCGCTGGGCGTTGTGGTTGTCGAGACGCTCCAGAACGAACTCCAGGGCCTGCGTCTTCACCACATAGACGGAGCTGTTGTACAGGCGAACGTTTTCGATCTCCTCCGGGCTCAAACTCACCGGCCGACCCTCCCTGTCGAGGAAATCGAAACGGGTCGATTCTTCGGGGATCAGCTTCAGCAGCCCTGCGGCTGCTGGCTCCCTCTTTCTTTCGATCAGCTGCCGCCACAGCTCGCCAAAGGCCTTGGCGGCCTTCTCGTCGCTGAACTGCCTCCGGATCCGCTCGAGCATTCGTGCCCGGGAAGGGGTGTCGCCCTTCTCCGCTTCCCTGCGCAGCTCCCCGTAGATCCGCCGCTGCCGGATATCCGCGGCCTCCACGTCGGCCAGCACGGATCCGTCGGGGTCAAGAAGAATCCTGCCCAGGTTTGTGTTATGCCGCCGCGGCAGTGCCAGGAAGGCCAGATCGCACTCCTGGCTGTAGAACAGATCGAACAGCTGCTCGAGAACCTGGGGCTCGATCAACCGGTCTCCGGCCACGATCAGAACCTCGGCCCGTTCGCTCAGCGCGCTTAGAACCTTCGCCCCCTGGCGTGCGGCGTGGGCCGTTCCCAGTTGTTCGGCCTGGTAGGCATAGATGACATTTACTGCGGCCACGGTGTCCATGACCTGTGCAGCCATGGCACCGACGACGATAATGTGGTGGGCAACACCGCAGGCATTGTAGGTCTCCAGGCTTCTGTTGATGGCGGCCTCGCCGTCAATAGGAAAACATACTTTGTGATGGTTGGCCGACTGCATGCGGGTCCCCTTGCCCGCAGCCAGAATGATTGAATATTTCGGAGCCCGCATCGGCTCCCTCCTTCCAGTTTATCACTCATACACCGAGTACGGATCATCCGTCAACTTGGCACGGCGTAGCTTTACGAATATAATACATCAGCGATGAGCAGCGAACCAGAAGAACTCCACCAGATGCATCTGGAATTGGGGAACCAGGATCTGAAGGAGATCATTGAGATTGCCTCGCAGATCACGGCTCAGCTGGATGTGGAAAATATCATTAAAAACGTCGTACTGAGCTTCGTGGCAAAATTCCAGGCTGCTTCGGTTACCTGCATCCTGCCCAACGAACTGGATGAAACCCTGCCCAACCTCTACCATTTCAAGGGCTTGAAGCAGGCAAAACTCGACCTGAAAATCCCCTCGCTGGAAAAGGTCCTTTCCTTTCTGGGAGAACATGAGTACAATCAGATCTCTTTCGCCTACTTCAAAGAGAACTTCAACGACGAAGAGATCGTCCGACGGTTTGAGATCCTTCAACCGGATATCATCGTTCCCCTGAGAACCGACAAAGGTGTCGGCGGGCTCATTCTTCTGCCCCCGAAGCAGGAGGGTGGATCCTATTCTCTTCTGGACATTCAGTACGTCACCCAGATCATCCGTTTTGCCTCGATCGCCATCGAAAACGCCAATCTGTACTGGCAGGCGACTACCGACAGGATGACGAAACTGTTCTCTCACCACTCGTTTCAGCAAAACCTGGAAGAGGAGATCGCCAGGGCTCATCGTTATGGAACAATTCTGTCCCTGATCATGTTCGATATCGACAATTTCAAAAAATTCAACGACACTTACGGGCATCTGCAGGGAGATATGATTATCAAGGAGATCGCCAACATCCTGCGAAGCTCGGTCCGTACTATCGATTTTACTGCCCGCTATGGAGGGGAGGAGTTTGCCGTTATTCTCCCGGAAGTCAACTCCAAGGGCGCGGCGGTGGTGGCCGAGCGCATCCGCAATACCATCGAACAACACTCCTTTCAAGGCGAAGAGGGATCTCTGTTCGTGACGGCGTCTCTGGGAGTGGCGGAGTTCAAACCGGACCGCATCCGCTCCGCTTCTCAGCTGATCGCAGAGGCGGACAAGGCACTGTATCAGTCCAAAGAGACGGGCCGAAATCGGATTACGATACAGAGATAGAACTCCTCCAGGCGGCGGACGGGCGCATGGCACACTTGACTTTTGCCGAAAAAATCAGTAACTAAAGCCCGTTTAAGAGAAAAACTATGAAAAATGTAGTGTATTCGTTCATTGCCGTCATTTTTCTATCCTGCTCGGGGAGCGTGCACAACGGAGAAGCGGCCTACCCGGATATACTCACCCCGGAGACGATCTCCTTTCTACTTTCCGAAAAACCCGAGAAGGTGGATCCGGGACTGTATCTGTACAGGATCAAGCTGACCCGACCTCTGGTGGAGAGCTTCTACACCAGTGTAACCGCCGACGTGGAAATAACCGATGCAATCCTGGCAGCGGCGGACAGCTACGATATCTCTCTGCCTCTGGCATTCTCACTGGCCTGGGCCGAGAGCTCTTTTCGGGAACGGGCGTTGAACTACAACTCCAATTCGGTGGATCGGGGTCTGTTTCAGTTGAACTCCCGGACCTTCCCCAATCTGAAGGAGGAGCAGTTCTACGATCCTCGAACCAACGCCGATTACGGGCTGGCCCACTTTCGCTACTGCATCGATGTCGGCAAGGACGAACTGGTGGCTCTGGCGATGTACAATGCCGGTGTCAACAAGGTACGCCGGGGTACCCCGTACAGCACGTTGCACTACATTGCCAGGATCCTGGATAATGAGAGGGAGCTCCTCGAATCCTTCGAACAGATGCTCTCGGACAACGGAGAGATCGCCAAGGTCCTGGTCAATCTGCCCTCATGATCGTCGTCCTCGAACACAACATCAACCCCGCGGACAAGAAGCATATCGTTTCATTTCTCGAGAACAAGGGTTTCCAAATCCGGGAGATCCGGGGAGAGGAAGAAACGATCCTGGGAGCGGTTGGAATCGTTCCCATCGATCTGAGGCAGGTGGAAATTCTCCCGGGTGTTGCTCGGGTCATCCCTATCACCAAACCGTACAAGCTGGCTTCCCGGGAGTTCAGGAAAGAGGATACCTCGATACCCGTTGGACCGGTGAAGATAGGGGGTTCGCGGATCGTCGTTATCGCCGGCCCCTGCTCGGTGGAATCGCGCCAGCAGATTCTGGAAATCGCCGCCCTGGTGCGGGAATCCGGCGCGGTGATCCTTCGGGGCGGAGCGTACAAACCCAGAACCTCCCCCTACGCCTTTCAGGGACTGGGGGAGGAGGGCCTCAAGTATCTGAAGGAAGCGGGAGAGGCGAACGGAATGCCGGTGATCTCGGAGATCGTTACCCCGGAGCATGCGCAGATGTTCGCCGAATACACGAACATCCTGCAAATAGGGGCCCGGAACATGCAGAACTTCGAGCTGTTGAAAAAAGTCGGAGCCCTGCACAAACCGGTACTGCTGAAGAGAGGGCCGGCCGCCACGATCCAGGATCTCCTGATGTCCGCCGAATACCTTCTGGCCCACGGCACCGACTACGTGATGCTCTGCGAGCGGGGCATTCGGACCTTTGAAACCTACACCCGCAACACCTTGGACATTTCGGCCATCCCGGTTGTGAAGAAGCTCAGCCACCTGCCGATCCTGGTGGATCCCAGCCACGGCACAGGCATACGGGCAAAGGTTCTTCCCATGGCCCTGGCCGCGGTGGCCGCCGGCGCCGACGGGCTGATCGTGGAGGTGCACGCCGATCCTGAGGCAGCCCTCTCCGACGGACCTCAGTCCCTGTACCCCGAGCAGTTTGAAAAGCTGATGCGGGACATCCAGGCCCTAACCCCGGTACTGAGCAAGGAGCTTGCCCGGCTACCGGAGAAACTTCCCCGGGTGCCCGCCTCTGCTCCCGCCGTTATTACCGAAGAAGGTCTTATCAGGGTTGCTTTTCAGGGTGAACCCGGCGCCTTCAGCGAAAATGCCCTTCTACGCTATTTCCCCGATTCCGCTCAGTCCCTGCCACTCCAGGAGTTCCGGGATGTCTTCGAATCGGTGCTGACGGGCAAGAGTGCCTACGGGATCATCCCGATCGAGAACACCCTGACCGGCTCCATACACCAGAACTACGATCTCCTGCTCCAGTACCCGGATATCCGCATCGTGGGCGAAAAAGCCATCCGGATCATTCACAATCTCATCGGCATCCCCGGGGCGCAGTTGAAAGACATCAGGCGGGTCTACTCCCACCCTCAAGGTCTGTCCCAGTGCGCTCGTTTCCTGGACGGTTATCCTCAGTGGGAGAAAATCCCCTTCTACGACACGGCCGGATCGATCGCTTTTATCGCCAGGGAGGGAAACAAGGAAAACGCGGGTATCGCCAGCTCGGAGGCGGCTAGGGTTCACAAGATGAAGGTCCTGAAGGAGGGAATCGAGACCGACAGCCGGAACTACACCCGCTTCGTAGTCATCGCCCGGGAAGAGCTGGCCCTGACGGAAAGCCGGAGCGCAAAGGCCAACCGAGCCTCCCTGGTGTTTTCCACAGCCAATACGCCGGGATCATTGTTCAGGGCGCTCCAGGTGCTGGCGGAGCGCAAGATCAACATGGTCAAGCTTGAATCCAGGCCCATTGCCGGCAAACCCTGGGAGGAGATGTTCTACGTGGATGTGGATATCCCCCCGGAAGAGAACGCCTTTCAAGACGCCCTGGAGGAACTGTCGGAGGTGACGGAGACGTTGCGTACCCTGGGATTGTATACCGTCTAGGAAAGTGATATTTCAGTCTGTTTGGGGACTCCCAGCTGCTGTAGCCGAAGCTCTTCTTCCTTCAGGGCTACGTACTCGTAGCGTCTGCGGTTTGCCCGGACGACGCAGTTCTTCAACCCGCTCAGTTCGATTTTTATCCCCTTGAACCGCTCTTTCTGCTCTGCAGGAGCCTCCTGCCGGAGGTACTCATTCAGCCCCTGCAGTCGCCTGTACAGCAACTGAAGCTCTCCGATGTTTTTCTTGAGGAAGGTATCGATCTGCTGTTGCGAGGCTTCGCTCAAACGGGCGAAGGAGGTGCTGTCCGGCTGATTCAACGCTCCGAAGAGGGAGCTTTTTCTGCGCACACTCTCGACAAACTTATAGAAGTCGATCGACTCGCTTTGAGTTGTGGACGTTCGGGCATCAAAATAGCGTATCTCCACCATCCGGCTCTGCTCACGGTTCTGAAACGTCTTCCGCAGCCAGGAGCGAAGCTTTCCCCTCAGACCCCGCCTGCCCCTCTCCAGCATCTCCTGATTGGTCACGACCTTTCTCAAGGCATCCTGGAGATGGTTTCCCGCAGGCAGTATCAGGCGAATCGCCTCCATAAGAATGACCCTGTAATCCGGTTTCTTGCGGACTTCCGCAGGTTTTTCTTTGGTGATTTTCAAGCTGGCCAGGGACTGCTGCTGGAGCTTGGAGGCCTCTTTGGAAAACTCCTCTTCCAGCAGCTCGTTCACCAGATCCCGATAAAAGGGTTGCCCCTTCATGGTCGAAGCAAAAACAGCCCTGAGTTTCTCGTAGGCTTTGTCCGTACCGGCGACGTAGAGCTTACCCAGGGTACCCTGGACGGGGGGAAAAAGCCGTCGCCTAAGCATCAACTTGTAGCTCTGTCTCTGAAATACCAGCACTTCCTTGATTTGAGCCAGGATTTTTCGAGACAGGGAATGCATTTGAGACAGGGAGTTGGAGATAATGCCGGTGGATACGTTGTCACTGCCCGGGCGGATCCTGCCCAGAGTCTCGGCAAAAACCGCGGTAGTGGCTTCCGGAGAGGTCTGGCTGAGGTTCGCCCAGTTTATGTACTGCACCAACCCGGTGATCCGCCGGATACGCTGCAGATCCAGGAAATCCGTGCTGAATTGATAGTAGGTGTTCAAAAACTCGAGTTGGGCGTGGAAGGCACCCAGCCGCTGACCTAGTTTTTCCCCTTTCTCCAGGTCCGGGATATTTCCCCTGGGGGGAATTTCGATCTCCGATATCTTTTGCTCGTATTTGTATGGATCTTCCTGAATCAGGGCTTTGCGCAGCAGAATGTTGTACAGATTTTCGAAGAGACTCTGAAACGCTCGCAAGCTCTCTTTCAACCGGGGAAGAGTTTCTTCATCGAGGAACCGACGCTTGGCTTCAACAGCCGCCTCCAGCCGTGCTTGAAAGCCATCGGATTCTGACATATACAGGAGTATAGAGTATAGATCTGTCCGTGGACAAGCGCTGCCGGAGAGGTGTGGATATCGGTATGGGGCAAATTCATCCGTTCAGACCGGAAAAACTGGTGCTGCCGATCCTCATTTCCCGTATGCAGATGCGGTTGTCCCTAATCGAGGAGCTTCAAGCCCGCTACGGTCCGGTCGACTACACGAGCGTCGATCTGCCCTTCTCCTACACCCGCTACTACGACGAAGAAATGGGCACACCCATCACCCGCTTCTTCCTCTCCTTCCTCCGACTCATCGATCCCGGCACCCTGGCTCGAGTAAAGAGCGAGACCAACACACTGGAAAGCCGGTTCAAGGAATCGGGGAAGCGCAAGGTGAATATCGACCCGGGGCTGCTCAACCTCAGCCGTTTCGTCCTGGCTTCGAGCAAAGACGGCTCCCATCGGATTCCCCTCGCCGACGGTGTGTTCGCCGAGGTTACACTGGTGTACGAAAGGGGCGGCTACCGGCCATTGGAGTGGACCTATCCGGATTACCGGAGTGATGAATACCTGGCGATTCTGGGGGATATCCGACAGCTTTACAAAGCTGAAGCTCGAAGCCTCGACTGATACGGGCGTTTCGCGCCCCACGTCCTTACAAAAGCCTCTCCCCCTGCCAGAGAGAAACGGCTTCGCTGAAATCGGACTCATCTCCGGAGTTCACCCTCGGAAAGAGCGCCAGAAGCTCCTTGGGCGCATCGTTCACCACGAAGCTCCGCGCCGCCCACCGCAGCAGATCTAAATCGTTGTAGTCGTTTCCGATGGCCATCACCGCCTCTTCCCTTATTCCCAAATCATGGGCGATCCGGATCGAAGCCCGGGCTTTCGAAACCTCTTGGGAGAAGATCTCGATCCAGCGGGATCGACCATCCAGGGGTGAGGTGGTGCGCACCACCGTCAGACGATCCAGTTCCTCGCGGATCTCCGAAAAATGGGAAGCTATGCGAAAATGCGGTTCGATCGCCACCAACTGGCAGGCTTCCCCGGGGAGTGCCTGTTGAGGTCCTCCGGGGGTGGCAAAATCCCTGTACAGCCTGCAGCGTGCTTCGAAGTCCGGATTCGAGCTCCCCGATGCGAAGAACAGGAAGTGGTGGTTTTCCGGTATGGGCCGATGCACCATGAAGTCCAAAGAGCGGCGCCGCAGGGAATCGAAGGCCAGGGATACCTCCTCCCTGTTCATCGAAGCGCTGAACAACAGTTCCTGTCGCGGCCAGTCCAGGATCCCCGCTCCGGAGGAAAAAATAAGAAAATCGATCGGAAAACCACCGGACAGCACCTTGTGAGCGGAGAATAGATGACGCCCCGTTGCGATCACCCGGACGACCCCCCGCTCTCCCAAATTCAACAGCGTCCGGTAGTTGCGGGCGCTAATGCGGCGGTGTTTCTGGAAGAGGGTCCCGTCCAGATCGGTTACCACCATTCCCTTTGCCTTCATTGCCGCTCCGGGCCCCAATATAGCCGGTTTTGCCTTTGAAAAGTAACCTGATCGGCGTATAATCTTCGTAGCGGGGCAGTGCAGCTCAACGAAACTTCAACGGAGGAAGCGTGGCCCGAAAGAAAATACAT
Source organism: uncultured Spirochaetaceae bacterium (assembly GCA_964551205.1). Lineage (GTDB taxonomy): Bacteria > Spirochaetota > Spirochaetia > SZUA-6 > DRHE01 > JAFGQJ01. The sequence goes on along the minus strand of CAZKCQ010000083.1, from coordinate 605 downwards.
TTCGCGATGATCGAGGCCGGCGGGGGTCACAAGACTCCCGCCCTGGCTGTGGTGGAAGCCCTGGAGGAGCTGTTTCCGGGTAAGTACCAGATCAAGGTCCTCGATTTCATGAAGGATCTGGGGTGTACGGATCTGGATGAAGCCCACAAAAAGATGTGGAAATACCTGCTCAAGCACCCCGAGCTGACGAAAAGCATCCAGACCTTCGATTTTATAACTGGCCCCGTAAATATCCAGATCTACAAACTGTTTCTCGACAGGGTTGCGAAGTACGTGATGCGCTACCTCTACAATGAAAAACCCGATCTGGTCTTCTCCACCCACTACTTCAACACGATGTCCATCGCCCACATTCGAAGAACCTACGACATCGGACCGATCCTCATCAACTATCTCACCGAGATCTTCGATTTCGACTCCTATTGGTATCTGAAAAACGTGGATCACTACATCGTCGCCTCCGAGCAGGCCGAGAACAAGCTGCTGAAGAAAAAGTTCCCGAGGGAAAAACTGCACTTCTTTCCCTACCCCGTGCGCCGCAGCTTTTTCGAGATCAAACGAACCAGGAAGGAGGTACTCGACTCTCTGGAACTCGAAGAAGAGCG
>CAZKCQ010000082.1:0-10249 GCA_964551205.1 uncultured Spirochaetaceae bacterium | reverse complement strand
GAATCGGGGCTTCGAACTCCGGCCGTTTCGTGGGAGCGGGCATGACCGTAGGGGAATACTCCTCCGCCCTGCTCAAAGGTCCGCACGGGGAGGGCCCCGGCGGCCGTTTCGTTCCCGGATCGGGCCGGATCACCGAGGCCGTGGGCCGGCTCCAGGAAGCTCTGCGGGAAGCGGCCGACCTGTACAGAGGTGACGACGGTCGCTTGAAATCGTAGAGCCGGCGGGCGAAACGATATCGGTTATAATGAATTCCATGCGTACAACACTACAGAGGGGGATGAGATGAAGAAAATCGGCATCGTCCTTGCCGGCTACGGCGGCATCGGGAGAGTACACACGTTGGCCCTGCGGCAGCTCCCGGTTATCTATCCGGATACGGCTTCGGATTTCCAGCTGGTCGGTGTCTGTATGCGTTCGGAGGAGAAAGCCAGGCGAGCCGCGGCCGAGGCGGGCTGCCCCAGGTGGTACAGCAGCTACGAGGATGTTCTTCGGGATGAGGAGGTCGGCGTCGTAGATCTGGTCACCCCCAATAATCTTCATTTAGAGATGATTCAGGAAGCGCTGCGGGCAGGCAAGCACGTACTGTGTGAGAAACCGTTGAGCGTGACCCGCGGCGAAGCCGAAACGATAGTCAAGGCGGTGTCCGCCTCCCGGGTATCCCTGGGCATGATCTTCAACTACCGTTTTATCCCGGCGCTGCTCAAGGCCAAAGAGATGATGGACGGGGGACTGCTCGGTCGGATCTACAACTTCCGGGGCGAGTACTACCATACCGGCTATCAGAATCCGGAACGACCGCTCACCTGGAGGATGGATTTTTCAAAATCCGGCGGCGGCGCCCTGGTCGACATGGGCGTGCACGTCATCGATCTTGCCCGCTACCTCCTGGGGGAGTTCGATTCGGTTCAGACCATGACCGAGACCTATATCAAAGAACGACCCCTGGAGAAGGGATCGAAGCAGACCGGAAAGGTCAGCGTAGACGACGCGGCCTGGATGAACGTGCGCATGTCCAGCGGTGCCAGGGGCAGCATCGAGGTGTCCCGCTTCGCCACCGGCACCCTGGATGATCTGAACTTCGTGATATATGGGGAGAAGGGTGCCCTGCGTTTCAGCCTGATGGATGCCAACTATCTGTACTGGTTCGACGGTGCCGTGCGAACACCCGAGCCCGGGTTGCTCGGCTGGCAGAGGCTGGAGACCGGACAGGCCTATCCGGGCGCCAGGCTGCCGAATCCGCGCTCGATCATCGGCTGGACCCGTTTTCACGCCGAAAATCTCCACCGCTTCATCCGTTCCGTGAGGGAGGGATCGTCCTTCGCACCGAACGAAATGGACGGCTACCAAGCCCAGGCCGTGCTGGAAGCCGCCTATCAGAGTGCCGAATCCGGCTCGTGGGTAATAGTGAAAAACTGGCCGAAGACCGCCGGCTGAGTGCGGCTCAGGTCAGCCCGAGGTTGTACTCCCGGATGCACCTGCGGATCGCCTCGGGTGTATCAGAGAAACGAAAACCCTGCTCTCGTATCTTCTCGGTGTTCAGGCGAGCATCCCGTGCCTTCCCCCGGTACCTCTCCTCGTCCTTCTCCACCAGCTCCTCGATGCGCCCTCCCAGGCCGAGCTCTCGGAGGATGAGGCACACCACCTCGTACCTGTCCAGATCGTTGCGGGAACCCACGTGGTAGGTGCCGTAGGGGAGATCGAACACCCGGGCGAACTGGTCCATGACCTCACCGATATAGGTGAGACCCCGGTATTCGTTGCAGGGAACTTTCACCTTTTTCCCGCTCAGGGCGATCTTCACGGTGTCCCAGAAGATATTGGCCACTACCGGGCGACAGCGCTCGGGAACTCCGAACATCCAGGTGAAGCGCAGGATCCAGTACTCCTCGATCTGATCGTTCAAGAGCGTTTCCGCCTCCCACTTGTTTTTACCGTAGACCGTATCGGGATGGGGCAGGTCTGTTTCCCTATACGGACCCGGCTCTTCATTCCCGTTGAAGATCTGTTCGCTACTCAGGAAAACCATCTTCGCCCCCACCCGCCGGCAGGCGGCAGCTAGGTTCAGCGTACCGGTGACGTTGATCTCGCGGCACTTCTGAGGATTCTGGTTGCAGAAGCCCGTGAGGGCGATAGCGGCGGCGTGGATCACGTAATCCGGCTTGAACAGATCCAGGGCATCCTGCACCTTTTCCTTCTCCAGGATGTTCAACTGCTCTATGTCGGTGGAGAGGATCTCGAAATTGTGATGATGGGCCTCCCGAAAACGGCTTCCGAAAAACCCGTTACCCCCGGTCAGGAACACTCTTTTCATGATCACACCTTTCTTCGTCCATTGTGTATAACTTGTATTGTCATTATTGTCAAATGAAAGTAAAATACAATCGTATGAAAGCAAGGAATGTGACGGACAATAGATCGGTCGAGTTTCTGCAGGAATTGGCGACAGCGGATTCCCTGCCCATGTCGGAGAGGATCGGGAATCTGCGTGACGCCATCATGAACGAGCCGCGCTACGCCTCGGTCGAGCAGGCGAAGATCATCACGGAAACTTATCGAGAAAACCAGGGTGAGTCCAGGATGATGCTCAGGGCTTTGTCCCTGGCTGAGTCTCTGCGAAAGATCTCGATCCGTATCGACCCGGGGGAGATCATTGTAGGTAATCGAACGCCGGGGATACGATCCGGAGTCGTATTTCCGGAAGCCGGGATATCCTGGCTGGAGAAGGAGATCGACACCCTGGGGACCCGGGACCAGGACAGGTTCGAGGTTCGTCCCGAGGATGCGGAGTACTTTCGCCGGACCCTCGTTCCCTTTTGGAGAGGCAGGACCCTGGAGGATGGGATCGTTGCCCGGATGGGTGAGGAGATCGACCGGATGAGCAAGGTCGTGAAGATCAACCAGAAGGACCACGCCCAGGGACACATCATCCCCAACGTTCGTACCTGGCTGAGCCTGGGTCCGGCCGGGGTGATCACCCGGGTGCGGGAACGGATGGCTGCGGCAGCGGACGGGCAGCGGGGGTTCTTGCGGGCCGTGGAAATCACTCTTGAAGGTGCCAGGGACTTCATGTTGCGCTATGCCGAGCTGGCCGCAACTGTTCAGAAGCAACCCGAGTATCGGCGCTACTCAGAGGAGTTGGGGGAAACCGCTGGGATCTGCAGAAAGCTGGCCGACCGGACGCCTGAGTCTTTTCACGAGGCGGTCCAGTCGCTCTGGTTCCTCTTCGTGATCCTCCAGATGGAATCCAACGCGTCCTCCTTCTCCCCCGGCCGACTGGATCAGCTCCTCTATCCCTACTTCCGCACCAGTTTCGAGGCCGGGGAGATGGATCTGCAGGCAGCCCTGGAAATCATCGAATCCCTCTGGTTGAGCTTCAACAAGATCGTGTACATGCGCAACGCCACCAGTGCCCGATATTTCGCCGGTTTCCCGATCGGGTTCAATGTCGCCCTGGGCGGCAGGAACATCGACGGAACGGACAGTGCCAACCTGCTGTCCTTCCTCTGCCTGAAGGCCACGGAGCACCTTGGCCTGCCCCAGCCGAACCTGTCGGTACGCCTGCACAGCAGCAGCCCTGAATGGTTCGTGGACAAATGCTCACAGGTCATCGGCAAGGGCAGCGGCATGCCTCAGGTCTTCAACGATGAGAGCGTGATCCCCGCGATGATCGGCCAGGGGATCGAAGAGACAGACGCCTATGACTACGGCATCGTCGGCTGTGTCGAGCTCTCCACCCAGGGCAACAGCCTGGGCTGGAGCGATGCTGCCATGTTCAACCTGGTCAAGGTCTTGGAACTGACCCTGAACAACGGGCGGTGTCTGATCAGCGGTGAAAAACTCGGTCCGGCCAGCGGCTCTCTCGGCGACTACGCCTCATTCGAAGACCTCCTGGCAGCATATCGAAAGCAGATCGCCCATTTCACCGAGCGGATGATCGGGGCCTGCGATTTCGTGGATCGTTTTCACGCTCAGGTCCTGCCCTCGCCCTTCCTGTCTTCGCTGATCGATGATTGTTTGGACAAGGGCCTGGACGTCACCGCCGGAGGGGCGCACTACAACCTCTCCGGTATCCAGGCTATCCAGGTGGCCAATGTGGCGGACAGCCTGGCGGTTTTGAAAAAGCTCGTGTTTGACGGCGGGGAAATCCCTGCAGCCGATCTGCTGGCCGCCCTGAGGGCGGACTGGAAGGATCGGGAGAAGATGCGCCAGAGGGTGATCAGCCACGTTCCCAAGTACGGCAACGACATCGAGTGGGTGGATGAGCTGGGAGCGGAGATCGTGCGCTATTTCTCCGGCCTGCTTTCCGGGTACACAAATGCCCGGGGGGGCGGATATCACATGGGTCTGTATACGGTTTCGGCCCATGTTCCCATGGGCGGGAACGTGGGTGCCACGCCCGACGGGCGCTTCGCCGCTTCGCCCCTGGCCGACGGGGGTGTCTCGGCCATGTACGGAAGGGATGAGCACGGACCCACCGCCGTGTTCAAATCGGTAAGCAGATTGAACGGGAGGTTGGCGAGCAACGGCAGTCTACTGAACTTGAAGTTTCTCCCGGAGTTCTTCACCAGAATCTCGGATAGGAAGAAATTCAACGCCTTTTTGCGTTCCTTCTGCCGGATGAGCATCAATCATGTGCAGTTCAACGTCGTCAGGAGGGAGGATCTGCTGAAAGCCCAGGAGAACCCCGACGCCTATCGGGGGCTCACCATCCGGGTTGCCGGCTATACAGCCTACTTCACCGAGCTTGCCGAGGATCTTCAGAACGAGATCATCGCCCGCACGAGTCACGGAGTCTAGGATGCAGGGGGTTGTCTTCGATATCAAGCGATTCGCCATCCATGACGGACCGGGCATCCGAACCTCGGTATTTTTGAAGGGCTGCCCCCTGAACTGTCTCTGGTGCCAAAATCCCGAAGGGATTTCCGGGGGAATCACACTCTGGTATTTTCACTCCCGCTGCATCCGCTGCGGCGACTGCATCTCCTCCTGCCCGGAAAAGGCCCTGTCGGCGCATCCCCAGAGCAGCCACTATATCCGCATCGACCGCAGCCTCTGCAGCAACTGCGGCGCCTGCGTGAAAGTATGCCCCTCAACGGCATTGTCCTTCGTGGGCAAGCGGATGGAGCATGAGGAAGTGGTTGAAGAGCTCCGCAAAGACGAGATTTTTTATAAATCCTCCGGGGGCGGCATCACCCTGACCGGGGGCGATCCGTTTGCCCAGACCGCCTTCAGCAGGGCTATCCTGGAGGAGATGAAAAACAGCGGTATCCACACCGCCATCGAAACCTGTCTGCTGGCAAGCAGAGTGGAGCTGGAGTCCCTCGTTCCTTACGTAGATCTGTTTCTGGTGGATTTGAAGGTCGACGAAGCGACGAAACACGCAGAGTACACCGGCGCCTCCAATGAACGGATAAAGGAGAACTTCGCCTGGCTGGCCAAGAATCACGGGGAGATCGTGGTCCGTATCCCCATAATTCCCGGGTACACCGATACCGAGGAGAACCTGCGGGGAATCGGCAGCTATGTGGCAGCAATCGACCCCGCTATCCCGATCGAACTGGTGAACTTCAATCCCCTGGCCCGAGACAAGTACGTCGTGCTCTGTGAAGAGTACCCCTTGAAGCAGCTCGATTCGGTGGTATCCGCAGAAAGGATGGAACGGCTCAGGCAGCTGATTTCCCGGACAGGTGCCACGGTTAGGTTGGAGAGTGAGTAGTGCGCTTCGACTACGTGATCATCGGTTCGGGGATGGGTGGCAGCGTGCTCACACGGCGCCTGGTGGCCGCCGGCGCACGTGTCTGTCTTCTCGAGCGGGGCGGTTTCGTCAAGCAGGAAAAATCGAATTGGGACGTAGTGGACGTGGTGGTGAAGAAGAAGTACCAGGCGGAAGAGACCTGGTACGATCTGGAGGGCAGGCCCTTCCAACCCAGAGTCTACTACAACGTGGGCGGAAGCTCCCGTTTCTACGGGGCGGCCGCCTACAGGCTCAGGCGTCGGGATTTCCGGGAGCAGCGGTATGCCGATGGTGTGTCCCCGGGCTGGCCCTTCCCCTACGAGGAGCTGGAGCCCTACTACGATCGGGCTGAGGGTCTGCTCCAGGTGCGAGGCTTGCGGGGAGAAGATCCCACGGATCCGGGGGGCAGGGCGTACCCCGATCCTCCGATAGAACATGAAGCTTTTGTGGCCGACCTGGCCGTTCGGTTGAAAAAGCAGGGCTTGAGGCCCTTCCACACTCCCCTGGCCATTGATTTCGGTCCCGGCGGACGCTGCCGCAAGGGCAGCCCCTGCGACGGCTTTCCCTGCATGGTCCGAGCCAAGGGAGATGCGGAAAACCGGATCCTGCGGCCGCTGCTCCTGAAAAAACCGGAAAACCTCAGCCTGATCACGGAAGCCCGGGTCCTGCGCCTGAAAACCTCTGACCACGGGACTACGGTGCTTGCGGCCCTCTTTGAGAAGGGGGGCATTCTGCAGCAGGTCGAGGGGCGTTTCTTCCTGCTCTGCGCCGGAGCCCTCAACTCCGCCTTGATCCTCCTCGACTCCCGGGATGAACACCATCCCGACGGTCTGGCCAACTCCAGCGGTCTGGTAGGCAGGAACTATATGTGCCACAACAACACCGTGCTCATGGCCTTTCATCCCTTTCGCAAGAACCCGACGGTCATGCAGAAGACCCTGAGCTGTAATGATTTCTACCTGCTCGGCGGCTACGCCGACGGAGACGGCGGAGCCGGAGGTAACATTCAGCTGCGGGGGAAGATCCAGCCGGAGAATCTCCGCGGCAGCCCCGGACTGTATCTGCGGCTGCTGAAGCGCTTCATCGCCGCACGCAGTGCCGATTTCTGGATCATGTCCGAGGATCTGCCCGACAGGAACAACCGTATCTATCGGGACGGGCAATCGCGGGTTCGCCTGGAAAGAAAGCCGACAAACATCGACGCTCATCACCAGCTGGTGGCCGGGTTTTCCAGGATCCTGAAGCGGGCCGGGTTTCCCTTTGTGATTCCCATGCCCAGGGGACTGGATTCGGTGCAGCACCAGAGCGGGACGGTTCGGATGGGGACCGATCCCGGGAGCTCGGTTCTCGATCCGTTCTGCAGAACCCACGATGTCCCGAACCTCTACGTCGTGGACGGCGGTTTCTTTCCCAGTTCCGGAGCCGTAAACCCAGCCCTGACGATTACCGCTCAGGCCCTGCGGGTTGCCGATCACCTTCTTGACACTTCTTTCAATTGAAATTAAAATTCTGTTATATGACGGTCAAAACACGGTTAAATGAAACCATTACCGATCGGGTGCGCACTCTCAGGGAGGGGGTTCTCAATGCCCGCTACACGATCTGTCTGGAACGAGCCCGCTTTTACACCGAGGCGTACAGGCAAAACGAAGACAAACCGGTACTGATCAGGCGGGCTCTGGCTATACGCAAGACTCTGAAGGAGATGTCGATCTTCATCGAGCCTGGTGATCTGATCGTGGGAAACCACGCCTCGAAGCTCCGGGCCGCGCCGATCTTTCCCGAGTACGCCGTGGAATGGATCGAGAAGGAGATCGATCAGTTCGACAAACGTCCGGGAGACAGGTTCTTCATAGAAGACGATCAAAAAGAGGAGCTCCTCCGGCTGTGTTCGTACTGGCGGGGAAAAACCACCCTGGCCCGGGGCCGCTACCTGATGGGTGAAACCCTGCGGGAGATCCATAATACCGCGATCATCAAGGCCGAGGGCAATCTCACCTCCGGGGACGCCCACATTGCCGTAAACATGGCGCGGGTGCTTCAAATCGGCCTGGGTGGATATCTTGCAGAGATCCGCAGGCATCTTCACGAAGGCTTCGACACCGCTCTGGAACAGATCAAGCAGAGGCGTTTCTATCAGGCGGCGGAGATCGCGGTCACTGGACTGTCGGATTTCATCCTCCGTTTCTCCCATCTGGCACAGGCTCTGTCTATCGAGGAGACCGACCAGGTTCGCAGGCAGGAGCTGATCCAGATTGCCGAGAACTGCGGGCGCATCGCCCAAAAACCACCGCAGACCTTTTATCAGGCACTTCAACTGACCTACTTCCTGCAGCTGGTCCTGCAGATCGAGAGCAACGGTCATTCTTTATCTCTGGGAAGGCTGGACCAGTATCTGTTTCCCTTCTACCGGCGGGATCGGGAAAAGGGGATCCTTTCGGACGAGTTTGTCCTGGAGCTGCTGGCGAACACCTGGATCAAGCTGCTGTCGATCAACAAGATCAGGCCCTGGTCCCACACCCGCTACTCCGCCGGAGGTCCGCTGTATCAAAACGTGACCATCGGGGGAACCGACGCGGAGGGTAAAGACGCCGTCAACCCCTTGAGCTATCTCATCCTCCAATCCGTGGCCCAGATGCGGCTCCCCCAGCCGAATCTCTCGGTGCGCTATCACCGCAACATCAGCCAGGATTTCCTGCTGCGCTGCGTGGAGGTCATCGAGAAGGGTTTCGGCATGCCCGCCTTCAACAACGACGAGATCGTGGTCCCGGAGTTCATCAAGCTCGGGGTCAGCCCCGAGGATGCCCGCAGCTACTCCGCCATCGGCTGCATCGAGGTTGCCGTTCCCGGGAAGTGGGGCTATCGCTGCACCGGCAAGCATTTCATCAACTTCATGCGGGTTTTTCTGGCGGCCCTGAACGACGGGGTCGATCCGGTGTCGGGAAAGCGCTTCTGCGCAGGAACGGGACATCTCCGGGATTTCAAGAGCTTCCAACAGGTGATGCAGGCCTGGGAGAAGCAGATCCGATACTACGCCGAGGCAGGCATAGCCATCGATGCTGCCATTGACGTGGTTTTGGAGGAGAACGCCCCGGACATCATCTGTTCGGTGTTCGTGGATGACTGTCTGGGCAGGGGCAAAACGATCCACGAGGGAGGGGCGGTGTACGATTTCGTTTCCGGGCTCCAGGTTGGAATCGCCAATCTGGGCAACTCCCTGGCGGCCGTCAAGAAGCTCGTGTTCGAGGACCGGGCTATCAGCGCCCAGGAGCTGCTGCATCATCTGGAGAACGATTTCCAGGGCGAAGATGGTGAGAAGATCAGGCTGAAACTGGTGAATGCCGCCCCGAAATACGGAAACGATGATGAGTACGTGGATTGCCTGGTGAGCGACGCCTACCGGTACTACCTGGATGAGATCGAGAAGTACCGCACCACCCGCCACGGACGCGGTCCGATCGGCTGCAGGTACTACGGCGGGACTTCGAGCATATCGGCGAACGTTCCCTCCGGAGCCGTGGTTCCGGCCACACCGGACGGACGGAAGGCCTGGGTGCCCCTGGCCGAGGGAAGCTCCCCCGCATCGGGAACGGACCTGAAGGGACCAACCGCCGTCTTCCATTCGATCGCCAGGCTTCCCACGGACAGGATCTTGGGTGGAGTGCTTCTGAACCAGAAACTCACCCCCGATATGATTCGACCGATCGAGAACAAGCAGAAACTCATCGCCCTGCTGCGGGGGTTTTTCGACGACCTCAAGGGATGGCACGTTCAGTACAACATCGTGGACCGGGAGACCCTGCTCAGGGCTCAGGAGGAACCGGAGAAGTACAGGGATCTGGTTGTGCGGGTGGCCGGATATTCGGCCTTCTTTACGACCCTGTCTCCGGATACCCAGAACGACATCATCGCCAGAACCGAACAGCAGCTGTAGGGATGGCGGGAACCATGGATAAATTGCTGTGCGGCGTCGATCTCGGCGGCACCAAGCTGTCCGCCGGGCTTTTCTCCCGAAACGGCCGGCAGATCGACAGGCTCGTAATCAACGATCATGTGGGCAAGGGCAATGACGCCGTGACCCAGTCGATCATCTCTCTGTTGCAGGAGATCCTCGCCAAAAACGGACTGCAAGACAAGGATCTTCTGGGGATCGGCATCGGGGTGGCCGCCCATATCCGCTTCAAGGAGGGGCTGATCATCACCTCCAGCAACTTCAAGGTTCCCTACAAGAACTATCCGATGAGGGAGAAGGTCCAGGCCCGCTTTGAGGTACCCGTAATCCTGGATAATGACGCCAATGCCCAGGCGTACGGGGAGTACCTCTTCGGTGCGGGGCGGGGCAGGAAGGACGTCGTGTTCCTGACCGTGAGCTCCGGTATCGGAGCGGGCATCATCATCGATGGGAAACTGTTGCGCGGGATGACCGGAACCGCGGGGGAGATCGGACATACCATCACCCAATTCGACTCGGATCAGCGATGTACCTGCGGCAACCGGGGATGCCTCATGGCCCAG
>CAZKCQ010000081.1:0-10464 GCA_964551205.1 uncultured Spirochaetaceae bacterium | reverse complement strand
GGATTCGCGGTATCCTGAGTTCGACGGAGCTCGGGAGCCGGCGGCAGGCGGCGGAAGCGGCCCCGCCCCCGCTGACAATCAGCACTTCGCTCCGATAGTGGACCTGCTCCACGTCGATCGTATCCGGATCCACCAGGCAACGGGCCTCGAGAATGTCCGCCACTTCATTGGGCACGATATCTCCTTTGTTCGGCCCGACGACCACCGATTGTTTGGTTCCCTCCATATAATCGGGGTGATACTTCCGCAGGAACGCATCCACCTTGTCCACGGGGATGCGGGCCTGGTACTTGCCGGCCCGGAAGGCCTCCGGGCGCTTCTGGCGGGGGGTCTCCAGTTCGTTGATCTAACTACTCAGCAGATTTGGCGTTTCTGTGTTCGAGTTGTCCAACTTTCAAGAAACGTTTCAGATTCCCACCGAATACAGCCTGTATCGTGTTTTTGGACAGGCCAATTTCCTCATATATTGCTAAATCCCTCGCGATCCACTGGCGCGTCCACTCTTTATCGTAAGCGGCTGTCGTGCAATCGGATCCGAATACGACGTTGTTCTCGAGATCGTAGCCAACGCCAAAAAGGCGTACCAGAGCCTCCCGACGGTATATCGGTGGTGTCCCCGGAGTTATATCGATGAACATTTGTACCGACAGCTCATCATTCAGACTGAAAGCGTTTTGGAATTTGCCGTAGACTGCAATAAGCTCATCAATCCAAGGCCAGCCAATATGCGCCATGGAGAAAACAAGTCCTTTGACATCCAGGAGCGCTTCGAAGGCTGCAGGACGGTTATAGCGTGATGAGTTTTGGCCATCCCACAGGATACCAGAGTGAAAAAGAATCGGCTTCCGTTCTTGGGCGATCATTTGAAAAACCATCAGCGCTCGACGATCGTCTGGATAAAATTTGTTACAGATTACTTTGAACCCGGCGACTCTGCGGCGGATTGCTTGTTGCACTTGTTCCTCAACATCATCTTCCGTGGGATCGATCCAAAAGAGCGGTACCAGGGTTTTTCTATTGTTCGTCCACGCCATCAAATTATCCAACCTCTCAAGATAAGATCGAGGCGGTGACAACCACCGAAACGAGGGAGGTGGCAATGAAATAAGAACGCCGCCTTCTAAACCTGCCTCCGCAATATGACACAGAAGTCCGTCAGGGTCTGGCGTACCTTCTTCAATATGAATATGTCCATCTAATTTCAATCTAATGTCTCCTTGGGTTTTCCATCACCCTCCATTCGGGTCCCAGAACGATGTCGGCGTACTTTGCCGCTTTTGCGAAAAAGCGGCGTTGTTTCTTGTTCTGCCGTCGGGTCCTACAAAGCATTTCCGCAAGCCTCTCTATTCTAAGCTTCGTCTTTCCACCCTCCGAAAACACGGTCTGTACAACCGGTGTCAACATCATGCTCCCGACAAATGTGCCCCGATTACCCGAGGGGAGCATACCACGAATGAGCTTGAGGTTCAGCACAATACTGAGTGAGCAGAACGGGCTTGCGAATATCGAAGATAGATTTCCCAAACTGTAGGTTATGGGTACTATGCGCTGAGGATCTCTGCTTGTCCTGTAGAGTTCGAAGGGCTGGATATTATGCGGGTGATGGGAGATTATAAGGTCCGCTCCCCTTTCTGCCAGATGATGAGCAATTTCTATCTGGCTCCATCTCGGGTAGAGCTCAAACTCCATCCCCCAGTGCAAGACCGCAATGGCGAAATCACATCTTTTGTCCCGGCAATCGGCAAGCTGGCTCTCAAGCACGGAGAGATCCACCGTCCCGCGAAACTTGTGAAACTGTACTTCGTTCACGAGGTAGTCCCTCCCGTCGGGATACTCTCTAAGATTCACGCTGTAAGTCCCGGTTGCGAATCCGAGCCGGAAACCCGAGTGTTCGAAGACCGACGCAAGCCCCTGGGCTTGGGGCGTCCAGTTGATCCCTATCCCGTGAATTCCTTCAACCTGTAGTAGATTCCAGATGAAACGCATTCCGTCAAAGCTGCTGTCGAGGATATGATTATTGGACAGGGTCAGTATCGAGTAGCTCCGGTCCTTATGCCCCTTTAAGGTATTGAACTGTTCCAGGTTGCAGTTTATTTTCGGGGCTTCACCCAGCCGGGCTTGGGTTTCCTCTATCTCGCCGTCAACCGGAGTCGATTCAAGATTGGCTATCGAGACATCAGTACCGAATATCAGCTCTGACACGTTTTCATAGAGCATATCTCGGGAGTTCTCCGTTCCACCGGGGCTCATCAGATCACCGACCGCACTGATGGTCAGCGATCCCTGCTCCATCAAACCGTGCGGAAGCAGGGAGGTCTGGTGGATCTGATATCTGCGAAAATACTCACTCTCACCCCGACCTTTTTCGGGACGCGTAATAGGACGGGCAGACTTGTAGTACCAGTTTATATCATGCCAGAGCTTCAGCAAATCCGGATCATAGCGCTGAGGTCTCCTCCAAAAACGCAGTACGTCGCCGAGGACAAAGATGAAACGATAGAGGATTTTCAGAAAAGTCGAGCAGGCAAGGAATGTCCTGGCGCTCGGGTAGGGACCGGCTCTCATCATGGATCAGGGGCACAAGGCCGTGTAGGCCTGCGGCCGCCGCCGGATCAACAGATTCTCCTTCTGCCGGCGATCGATCGCCATGCTGAGGGCCCCTACGCGTACGGATGATTTTCTTTTTCCTTTAATTTCCATCTCACCTTTGAAAATCATATAACAGCTGCAGTGTCGGGCGAGGAAGCCCGACACTGCAGAGTAAAACTATTTAAACGATGGAAAATGCCGTTTCTTATTTCTTGGCTTCCCAGTACTTTATGGTATTGGCCTTGAGCTGGCTTATGAACTGCTGCGGCGGCAGCTTTCCCCAGATAAATTGATCATCTGCAGCCAGAAAATACTGCTCGAACCAGTCCGCCAGATCTCCCGACACCCCGTTGTAGCTCAGAACATATCCCGTTGCTTTGGCGAAGAGGGGACGAACATCCTTCAGCAGCTCTGGAAAGGCGGCATCCTTTCTGGCCGCGATGTTGTTGGACATTTGGACAAAGGTGTTCACGTTGTCTTTTCGAGAGATGAACTTGAGAAATTCTTTGGCCAGTTCCGGATTCTTCGCACCCTTGGGAATGGCGAATCCAATCAGGCTGGTCTCCATTTGCGTAACCTTGCCTCTGCCGCCCTCAACCGCCGGGAAGGCATAGAAGCCGTAGTCGAAGTCGGCTTTTGCTGTGGGCTTGGTCTCCGAGGGAATCCAGGTCCCGCAGAGCAGGCTTCCAGCTTCGCCGAGGGCCCAGGTCGCTTGCCCGGCAGGCCATTCATCCGCATCGTACCCGTCTTGGAAATAAAACTTGCCCGCCTTTGTAAGATCGTATATCAGCTGGGCCGCCTGGAGGTACCCGGGATCGTCCCATGTCTTCCCGGAGGCATCGAAGGCGGCGGTTCTCAGTGCACCTGGGCCGACAATTCGGTTAGCTGCCCAGAAGTAGTAGTACGCGGAGTAGGTATCCACCGTTCCATCCAGGGCCAGCGCAAAGACGCCGTTGTCTTTGAGCACCTTGTTGTTCGCCATGAACTCTGACCAGGTGGTGGGAGCTTTCAATCCATATTTAGCGAACAGGTTTTTGTCGTAGTGGAAGCCACTGGTGTTGTTGGCGTATGGGAAGAAGTATTGATGTCCTTCGTAGGCATACAGCTTCAACAAATTTTCATCGAAGATATCGACCAACCTGCCCTGGCCTTCCGGGCCCTTCTCGTTGTAGAAGAAATCATCCAGCGGGGTTGCCAGGATCTCGTCTCCCAAGAGCGCACCTTTAAGGCGAAAATACATGGACTGGTCGACCAGGTCAGGCGGATCGTTTGAGATCAGCCGTGGGCGTATTTGTGTAAGCACACTACGGCCGACCGAAGTGAACTCCACTTTTATCCCCGTCTCCTCCTCGAAATCCTTCGCCATCTGTTGGAAATAAGCCGCCTGCGGCTCTCCCTCGTTCCACATGGAAGCGTATTCGAGGGTTTTTCCCGGCATTGGCTCTTGTTCACCGCCAGCAAAGGATATCTGCAGCGGAACCAGGATCAAAGCCAGAACTACGGCCATCTTGACTGTCTTGTTCATTTATTGAACCTCCGTTTCTTTTGTTCTATAAAAACACTCTTTTACGAAACCCTCGGCGGACCGGCATACAGGATCCGCCTTTTCAGGACCATGAACCTACCCTTCTGTTCTGTGAAATCACATAATCAACACCTCCTCGTCCACGAACGATTTGATCACGATGCCACCTACCCTTTCAGGGCACCCATGGTAAGCCCCTCGACGATCCTTCTTGAAAAGAACAGGTACACGATGAAGGAGGGAACGATAACAAGTACAAACCCTGCAAACAGGCTCACCCAGTCGCCCGTGTAGGTCATCCCCTCCATGATCTTGTACAGACCCAATGCGAGAGTCGCCTTGGATTTATCGGTGATGAAGGTCAGCACGAGTATGAACTCCTTCCAGAAGTCCACGAAATTGAAGATGAGCGAAGTAATGACAGCGGGCTGGCCTACCGGAAGCATAATCAGAAAAAAAGTCCTGGTCGGTGTACAGCCATCGATCAACGCCGCCTCCTCGAGCTCGTGCGGCAGCGATCTAAAAAAACCCATCATGAGGAAAATGGTGAACGGAAGGGACAACGATATGTACACGAGGATCAGGCCGCTCAAGCGGTCCACCAACCTCAAGCCCAAGAGAAGAAAATACAAAGGTATCAGGATCAGCTGGACGGGTATTCCGAGACCGAACACAAAGAACCGCGCCAAGATCCTGTTGAACCTGAACTCCACCCGGGCGAGCACGTAGGAAGCGAGCGCCGAAACGGTAACCGTAACGGCCACCGAGATCGTCGCAACGATCATGCTGTTTATAAAGTAGGTGCCCATGTTGTAGATAGTGAGCACTTTTAGGTAGTTGCCGAATTGGGGATGCCTGGGGAAATCCCAGACTGCGGAGAAGAACTCCTGGTTCGTCTTCAGAGATGCGAGGAGGATCCAACATAGGGCGAAAAGGGAGAATCCGCACCACAGATAGACGAAGATGCGGCCGGGGATTCTCTGCAGCTTTAGCCTGGCTCTAATCATTTTTGATTCCTCATGCCTGTCTTCGTCTCAGTACTCGATCCTTTCTTTTCTGTTGATAAGCGAGATCAGCAGGTAAAGGGCAGCTATCATCAGGAACATAAAAACTCCCAATGAGGTGGCATAACCCATTCGGTAGCTCCCGCCTCCCTTCCGGCCGAAAGCGGTGATATACATGTAGACGGCAAGATTCTGCAGCTGTACCGGTGTCGACCCCCCGGCTCCAGTCCATACGTACAGAAGCCCGAAGGTCTTTACCGCAGAGATCCCCCACAGAACCAAGGAGTTAACCAGTACGTCCCAGATCAGGGGAATTTTGATCCTGAAAAATATGACAAGCTCTCCGGCTCCCTCGACTTTCGCCGCGTCGTTGAAGTCAGGAGGAATGCGATCAAGGGCTGCCAACAGTATGACGCAGTAGAAGCCTACGTTCATCCAAACCAGCACGAAGAGAACCGCCCCGAATAGATTGTCCGCCGAAGTCCAAGTTTGTTGGTATCTGCCAAGGCCGACCAGACGCAGCAAGCTGTTCAGCAACCCCCATCGCGTGTTGTAGATGAAGCCCCACAAAATGGCAATGGCCACCTGACTCACCAGCGAGGGGAAGAATAGAATGCCTCGGAAAAACGCTTTCCCTTTCAACCGCGTGCTGAGAATGCCGGACAGAAGGAACGCCAAGGCAAACACCATCACCCCGCCTATGAAGATGATTTTCAAGGTGGTCGGTATCACGTTCCTCCAGAAGTACGCGTCGTGGAGCAACTCCACGAAATTGGCGAGTCCCACGAACCTCATGGCCGGTGTGAAACCGCTCCAGTCATTCATGCTCACATAGAAAGCTCTTAGAGCGGGGTATATAAAAAGGAGGGAATAGAGGAGAAAAGCGGGTAAAAGAAAAGCGATCGTCATGTTTCGGTACGTTCTTCCGCGCATGGTTGTTTACGTTACCCTCACTGATTCTTGCAGCCATGCTACATGAAATAAACTCAACAGTCAAGCAAAATAAGTCAAAAAACGTCTTTTTTTGACTTATTATTGAAGTAATTTGGGCGTTACACATAAGATTTTAGATCTATTCATTCATTATCCGTCAATAATTGAATTTTTCTGCTTGACTAATGCTGCTTGTTGCTCTATAGTGGTTCCCATGGCAGTGCTGAGAAATGAACGTCAGGATGGAATACAGGCATACATAAATGGCCAGGGGAGAGCAACAGTTAGTGAGCTTTGTGCTGCCTTCACCGCCAGCGAGTCCACGATCAGGCGCGACTTGGACGAGCTCGCTTTAAAGGTTCGTATCAAGCGAGTACATGGTGGAGCACAGATGCTGGATTCCAACCAGCCTGAAGCTCCTATATACAACCGGGCTTATGCTCAAAATGAAGAAAAACAGGCGATCGGCAAGGCTGCCGCTGCACTGATAGCGGAAGGAGAGACTGTCTTCCTCGGTTCCGGGTCAACAGTTCTGGCGGTAGCGAAAAACCTGATCGACAAGGAAATCACGGTAATAACAAACTCCATCCCTGTCTGCAATGTTCTCGCGGAATCGCCCAAGGTGGGTATGATTGTCGCCGGTGGCTTCCTGCGAAAGGAGGAGCTGTCTCTGGTCGGCCACACCGTTGAGCTCATGCTCGCAGATTTGCGCGGTGATAAGGTCATTATGGGCATCCAGGGGATTCACTTGCAGCACGGTTTGACGAACACCTACCTCCCGGAAACTATCATCGATCGAGCGATAGTTGGATTCACTTCGCATCTGATCATCGTGGCGGATCATACGAAGTTTGAAAAGATTAACTCCTCCTTCGTGGCGGATCTCTCCGCCGTAAATACCATAGTTACGGATGCGAAAACGCCGTCTGAAGTAGTTGACGCATTGATCGAAAAGGGAATAAGGGTCGTGATTGCCAAGACCAATTCAGACAGCACGGCGAGAAACCGCTTGGACGAGCACTCCGGCCGGGATAATGAAAGTGCACCCGCTGGCTCTGAGGCAACCCCTCCGGCCGACGGAGGATAATCCCAAGGAGAGGGAAATGGACACCGCTCTAACTAGACTGATTGCCTTAAGTTGTGAAGAGAAAGAGCAGAAGGGGATCGTATACACGCCGGCAGAGATTTATCATCAAGTCGAGCTTTGGAATGACACTTTTGAGCGCTTCAAACAACACCAGGAGGAGTTGGCGGTTTTTATTTCCACGTGGAAAAAGGAACACGGCGGGACTGCAATTTGCACGGGCGCCGGGACATCGGAGTTTATAGGCTATTGCGTCGAAGGCCTGATGCGAAAGAAGCTCGGTGTATTTGTCAATGTGATCTCCACACCGAAGCTCGTCACGACACCGCGGGATTTTCTCTCAGGCGACGACAAAACGCTGCTCGTGTCCTTTGCCCGTTCAGGAAACAGCCCGGAAAGTCTGGGAGCAATCAAGATTGCAGATATGCTGTTGAAGAATATCTTTCACATAGTGATTACCTGCAGCGAAGAAGGAGCACTTTCTCAGGAGATAATGGGACATCCCAACAGCATGAAACTCGTACTTGATGAAAAGACCAACGATCGGGGTTTGGCCATGACAGCCGCTTTTTCCAATATGCTCATAGCAGCTCAGATGCTGGCCAACATTCATTCCTTGCACGAATATGAATCACAATTCGATAATCTCGTTCAGGCGGGATTAGGCATGCTTACAAACGCACCGGCGGTGATCGAAGAGATCGTCGGCTTGGGTTATACAAGGACAGTATTTCTCGGTAATGGCGGCAACTACGGCACAGCTCTAGAGTCCCATTTGAAACTTCAAGAACTAACCTCGGGATCGATCATGTGTGCTTGGAACACCTTTCTGGGGTTACGTCACGGGCCCGAGGTTGTGATTGATCAGGATACGCTGGTTGTAGCCTACCTTTCTGCTGATGGATACTCTCTTCGCTATGAGCTGGATCTGTTGCGGGAAATAAGGGAAAAAAAGATTGGCAAAGCGGTTTTAACGGTAAGTCACACCGCTACTGATGAAATTAAAAAATTGTCGGACTACACGATCGAATACGGACCCCGGGTGTCTCCCGTCCCCGATGACCTGATTCCTCCGGTTTACGTCATCGTGGGTCAGCTACTGGGATTATTTACCTCACTGCATCTCGGACTCCGTCCTGACAACCCGAGCGCATCTGGAATCATAAACCGGGTAGTCGAGGGAGTCAGAATCTACGATCCTTTGATTTATGATAGATACGGCCGATACGATGTTATAGTCGAACGCTGATAAACGAATGCAACGACAGGACTCGTTCGACTTCGGAGGCGGCGTTTCTGTATTTCTATCTATTGAAATAACCTCGAAGTGAGATACGCTCTTACAGTGCTTCTTCAAGGGATCTTAGAAAGTCCAGCTGAACACGCAGATTTTCTCTGGGGTCACCCACGCGAAAGTCCTCAATAGAGATGAAGCCCTCGTAAGCCACCGAGCTGAGATCCTCCATGAATTGGTCCACCCTCAGAATCCCGTTAATCAGATCGCAAGCCTCGAACTCCCAACGCGCAACCCCATTAGCCTCGAATCCCCGCAGCACTGGCTTGTGTCCTGCCAAATGGCAGTGCTGCAAATAATCACCGAGAAGCTCCATTCCAATCCGAAAGGTTTCGAAACCGTCTGAGGCCATGTTGTTGACATCGTAAATTACGCCGATGCATTCAGCTTCAAACCTGGCCACCAGACGGTAGGCCAGAGAGGCGCTGACTGCAATAGTGTTGTTGTGCGTTTCCACCAGAGCTTTGAGGCCGTAAGGTTTGAGGACCTCCAACGAACGTTCGTAGGCTTCGACAGCTTCCTGAAACAGGTCCTGGTATCTTGCCTGCCTGGAATACCAGCATGGAGGGGCCACTTTGATTGGCACCGAACCCAAGAGCGACACCCCATCGGCCAATTTTTTTAGTGTCTCCAAATCTCCAGCCCGTACATCGGAAGCGACCGCGGCAATTGTCAGACCATGTTCCTCACTGACATTCTTCAATTCTTTTGCCCGCTTTTGCAGGTTATCCGGCGACAAATCGCTCTTGTGGGCGCCCCAGAAACTGTAGCCTTTCCGACGCATTTCCTCGCTCGTATACCGTACCCGCCACTCCACACCGTCGAAACCCAATGATTGAAGCAGAAAACAGGTCTGCAACACATCCAACTCAGGAAGCATTACCGTGGTCACACTGTATTTCACTCCAGCGATTCCTCACTTACCCAAAAAGGTTAAAACTTCGAAATTTACTTGTCCCTTACGCAAAGGCAAGTGTTGATTTTTAACTGCTGTTACCTGTCAAACTCGACGATCCCGCCTGTTTCGATCGCTTCGGCAAGACGGAGGCCAGCTGCTCCCGTGGCTACCGTGGGAATCGTTATGGTTTCATCCTCCAACAGGGACAGAAAGGCCAAAGTCTCGTTGATTGTACCATCATGGTATTCCCTCAAACTCCCCTCGGGGGGCCCCCATTCTAGAACAACGGAATCGTTTACAGCAATCGAAACTTGGCAGCGCCAAACATCCACGAAGATACGATAGTTGGGGCCATGGATCTCATAGCTTTCTTCGACAATCCCGGCGTCCGGGGCGATGACCAACTCGGCATACCCTCCCTCGCGGAAATGGACTCCCGGATAGAAATGTCGGCATCGCTTCGAGGCAGCCGAGGCGACAACGGTGTCCACCCGTGAGACTTCGCCCAACATAAGCAAAACCGGATCAAACATGTGTATTGCCGTTCCTTTGACAAAGTACGTCTCTAATCGTTGATGACGCAACATACGGGTCAGCATGTACACCGGGCGCCGTTTCGCTGGGTCCTCTTCGATCCAGTTCAACGCCTTTTGAAAGGCCGGGGAAAATCGTCGGTTGTAAGAGGTCATGTGCTTGATTCCCCTCTTCTGAATCTCCAGCAGCAGCGACCGGGCCTCACTACTACTCATGCCTGGAGGCTTTTCGATCAACAGCGGGATTCCGTGAGGAAGTAGAGTCTGAGCGATCTCGGCATTCCGGTCTTCCGGGGTCATAAGAATAAGGCCATCCAGCCTTTCTGCCGAAAGCATCTTCTCGACATCCGTGTAACTGTGTATGAAACCGAATCGTTTTTGAAATTCCTGTGCACGGGCCTCATTCCGACTACAGATGGCTGAAAGTTCCAAGCCTTCAGGATCTTGCCTTTTCACAGCCTTCAAGGCTGCGCAATGTAAAGAGGAATGCTCTCCGGCGCCAAGCACAGCGATCTTTTTCACGATCTTGCCTCACGATCCGACCGATCAATCTTTTTTTCTGCATTCACACCGTTTATATTCTCGATTGCGACATATGTTTGCT
>CAZKCQ010000080.1:2526-10595 GCA_964551205.1 uncultured Spirochaetaceae bacterium | reverse complement strand
TATCCACGTACCACTGAGAGTAGTTTTCCGCTCTGGGGGTGATGCGTTCAGCCATGGGATTTACAGGTAGCGAATGCTCTTCCGATGCTCGTGGCGGAACTTGGGGGTGTATTTCACGGGCTTGCGGCCAAAGCAGACACCGAGCTCCTCGTACAGAGACAGCATCTCCACGTCCACGTGGCGCTGGACGATCGCTTCTTCGGTCGGTAAGTAGTTGATATCCCCCCGGATCACGCTGGCCACCGTCACACCGGTGATGCCCTCCATGAGCAGCAGAACCGCCGCTGCGCCGGCCTCCTTACCGAAGTTGACGTCGAAGGCTGAGGTGTCCCCGCAGCGCACCAGGTGCCCCGGCAGGACCTCCCGGGCCTCGGGGATCTCATAGACCCCGGGGACGAACATGCCCATCTCCTTCATGAACGCCTTTATCTCCGGATCTTCCTTCATCCCGTTCTCGAGCTGCTTGCGTACGTACTTGCCGGCTCCGGCCAGCTTCATGTGCCCGAATGAGTCTTTGCCCATGCTTTCATCGGTGATGTGCTGGCCCCTGATGTCGGTGATCCCTTCGGCTACCACGATCGAGTAGGTTCCGGCCCGCACGTCGCTTTCCCGCACCCGGGAGATGTAGTAACGCTTCATGTGCTCGTAGACCACGTCGAAATCCACGGGAATCTCGGGGATCAGGATGCAATCGGCGTCGGCTCCCAGGCCGCCCCGGAAAGCGGTGTGTCCGGTGTAGCGGCCGAACACCTCGACGATCATGATACGGTTGTGGCTCATCCCCGTGGTCTTCAGCTCCTCGACGAAGGTCGAGATGCGGTTGATCGCCGAATCCGCCCCGACTGAGTAGGTCTGCAGATCCAGATCCATGGTCTTGGGGGCGTGCACGCAGGGGATGTTGTGGTTGGTCAGATCCACCACCACGCTTCCCGTATCATCCCCGCCGGAGATCACCAAACCGCCGATGTCGAACTTCTTCAGCCCGTCCACGATACGCTGATAGCGGTTCTCATCGGGGATCTTTGAGATCTTCACCCGTGAATGGCCCGCCTCTGAGCCTGCCAGGCTGGAGTGCACATGACCCACCCGGTTCTCGTCCAAAAGCACGAGTTTGTCCGTATCCAGCAGGTTGTACAGCCCGGCGTAGCCGTTGGGGATTACATAGGGTTTAATGCCCTGAGACAGAGCCATCTGAGCCGCACCGCGGATCACGGCGTTCAAACCGCCGGCATCGCCGCCCGAGGTGATGATACCGATATTATTGATCGACGTTTTTGCCATAGTGCACTTCTCCTGCAACGATCAGGTAGGACTGAAAACTTCTGTCTGATTAGTCTGATTAGTGTGGCATTTTAGAATTTGTGCGGAGCGGGTGTCAAGATACGGGTTTCGTCGAACGAAACGATCGGATTCAAGGCCGAATGGTTTCCACCATGTAGCGGATGTTCACACCGGTTGAGTCCTGCTCCTCTCGCTGTACGACGATGACCACGGAGCGGTCATCCGGAGCCAGCAGCACCTGCTTGATCTTGTAGCGCCGCACCCCTTTTCGCCAATAGTCGGGAAGTCCCACGGTGTGGCTGGTAAAGCGACCGGATTCCTCCTCCACCGTAACCAGGAGGTGGAAGGAGGAGCTCACTTCGGTGCCGCTGCCGCGGGCGGACTGGACAAGGGTGATGCGGTATTTCTTCTTGTCCTGGAAGTCCCGAAACTCGAGCTGGCTCTTGGGTTCGGCGCCATCGAGCAGGATGTATACCAATCGCCCGGTCAGAGCGTGGTTGATTCCCCAGCGTTTCTTCAGATCCACGGAATCGGTGAGCAGATTGAACAGCGCCCCCTGGCCGTCCAGCCCGGGCTGGATCGGGTGGTTGTAGGTCGCCTTCTGCACGCCCCCCGAGACGAAACGGTTGGCAGCCACGTCGACCACGAACAGTTCGGCGTAGGGCAGGGCGGTCTTCTCCACCGCCCCGTACTGGGCGAACATGAAGTGACTGCTGTCCGGTGAAAAGCCGAGATTTTGAAAGGTGGCAAAATCACCGGCGAACAACAGCCCGCAGACGGTAACAAAGACAACAATCAGGAAACCTCTAATGCGCATAGGAACTCCTATAGACAATATCGTACAGTTCTCAATTTTCTGTAGGTTTTTCTCGGACCAAAACCCCGAGAACTGCCGCTCGGCGCGAATTCGCCTTTCAAAACCGTGCGAATTGTGCCACTATTGCTCCATTGGGTCATAGGCATTGGTCGCGCTCAGGGCATTGCCATGAACGGCCTGAAAATTTGTTTCTACAATTTGTACGTGAGAAAGCATGTACGCCAGCTTTCACAGAAACCTGATCGTTTCCATTATAGTCATTTCCCTGTTCCATCTGCTCGTGGTTGTCGGCGGGGTCTATCTGATTTTCCAAATGAATATCCTTCCGGATGTATTGGGCGATTTGGCCGAACCCCTCCCCCGATGGCTGCTGGTCCTGAGTAGGCCGGAACCGGGTTTCCTGCGCATAATTGCCCTGGCAGGAATAGCATCCCTGCTTCTGTTTGCCGTCCTGGCCAATCTGGGTGTACGCAAGCTGTACCGTCGAACCGACTCGCCGGAGCTTCTGTTCCTTATGCTCTTCTGTCTATCTCTCTGTCTGGAAGCCTGGCGACTCGGCAACCTGGTATTCCCGGCGCTCGGATTGTCTCAGTATCTTAACGTGGTGGTAACACGCTTGGTGCTGTTCTCCCGTTTCTTCGGTCTGCTGTGTTTGTTGGTGGCCAGCCTGTATGCGGTGGGCATGAAGTACGTTCAGTATTCGGTTCTGATCGGCGGGATGGTTGTATTAGCCTTCGCCCTCGCGGGGGTGCTGCCCCTGGACACCAGTCTGTATGAACCGACTTTCCTCTACAAACTGGGAGACCGGCAGGGCTATCTGTTTGTACGATTGATCCTGGCGCTGCTCATAGTGATCAATTTCGTGGTGGCAGCCAGGCTGCGCCGCAGCCGGCGCTTCGCCGTGGCCGCTGGGGCAGCCGTATTGCTGTTCGCCGGGCGGGAGCTGCTTCAGTATGGTATCGCGCCCCTCCCGGTTGTTCTTGGCGCGGCTGCGTTGATCGTCGGATTCGTGCTTTTCGTCCGACAGATCGTGGTATTCTACCTGGGTTTTTGAAGCTTTGAGATTATGTAAACTACAGCTGTAGGATATAGGTCGCTACGAATCCGGTTCCAACTGGCAGGATCAGGTTGTCGAAATCCCGGATCGGGATGAGCTCGAGCATCGTGGCTGCTACGGCCACGGCAAAGGCGATGGACAGCCGTCCGGTCAGTTTCCAGGTACCCAGAAGCACGGCGATGAAACAGGCCGCCGTTCCGGCAAGGGTCTTATTTCGCGTGAAGGGAATGGAGGGACTGCGGAAGAGCTTTCCGGCCAGGCTGGCAAAACCGTCACCGAAAGCCAGAGCGTAGATGGCGATAGCCGCGGCGGTTGAAGGATACAGAAGCAGCGAAAGCATGGCTCCTATACCCAAGGTCACCGGACCGAGTACGAAACGGCTTCTGTCCCGTTCCCGGGAAGCGATTACGGTCAAGTCGGATATCACCAGGACCGGTCGTCCTTCAATGCGCAGCCGCTCGGCGAACACGTAGAACAGCGTACCTCCGGCCAGAAGCATCATCGTCACTCTTAGATCTACACCGGCCAGCAGAGGCACGAAGGCTATGAGCAGATGCAGAGCCTTGCGGACGATCTCGCCCCCGAAGGCTTGAGGGAAGGAGAAGTACTTTTTGTTTACAATCGGTCTGACTATAGATGCAATCCGTTCCATGGTTGTTTTTCTCTTTCAGTTATTATCAATGCAAGAATTAGACCCATCCCTCTCAATCGCGTGTGGTTCTAATTAGCTGTTGAGTATTAAAATACAGATCGACGTTAGAGCGGATCAGCAAAAGATGTCAACATTGTATGATTAATGATACGGTTTTTTCATAATAGTTGATGAGGATAGACTCGATCACCCGCGGAGGAACGGGCCCTCCTCCGAACCCGGTCAGCGGATCTTCTTGCGGAGTTTTCTTCCCTTGGGGCGTTCGGCCTTGGCGTTTTCCTGCTCCCGCACCCGCTTGGCCCGGGCTTTGTAGAAGAGGTACAGGCCGACGCCGATCAGGATCATGGTGAAGTTGAGGATCTGTCCTGTGGTGAAGTTGAAGGGACTGAACTGAATGGCCGGGTTGGTCAGTTTCACCAGCTGGATGGGAAACCCAATCCCTAAGTCCGGCTGACGGACGTATTCGATCAGGAAGCGGAAGAATCCGTAGCCCATGATGTACACGGCCATCATCTGACCCGCAAAGGCCTTGCGCTTTCGGAATCCGAACCAGAGAATGGCCCAAAGCACGATCCCCTCGAAAAAGGCTTCATAGAGCTGAGAGGGGTGTCTGGGAAGATTGACGGCACGCATTCCGCTAATATCCAGCCCGACCTTGGTCGCGAATTCCTGAACCCACGGCGCAGAGGCGGGAAAGAGGTGCTGGGAGGGCACGGATCCCTGAAAGCGTCCGTTTACGATTTCCTGGCGGGGAAAGAGCATGCCCCAGGGTAGGGTGGTGATGCGGCCGTACAGCTCCCCGTTTATGAAGTTCCCCAGCCGGCCGAAGGTGTATCCCAGGGCCGATCCGGTGACGATCATGTCGCCCCACTCCGGGATGGAGAACTTCTTCACACGGAGATAGATGACGATCGCTACCACGGCGCCGAGCAGGCCCCCGTGATAGGACATCCCGGCCAGTCCGGTGAAGCGCAGCTTCCCCCCCTCGACGGCAATGGGAAGAATGATCTTCCAGGGAGCCTTGAGATACTCTCCGGCCGGAGCGTAGATGGTTACGGCGAACAGGCGGGCACCTACCAGCAGACCGACGATCCCCCAGAAAAACATGTTCAATACATCGTCCTTCTTGACATCCAGGCTCTTTTCTTTCACCTGGATTCTAACGATCTGGTAGGCGACAAAGAAGGCTACCAGGTACATCAGACCGTACCAGCGCAGAGGTAGTCCCGGAATGATTTCGGGGTGCAGCCAGGTCGGAAAGGAGAGATACGTCAAGATCTGCATCGGCTGTACCTTACCCGTTCAACGGTTTTTCTTCAATCCTTCCCGAGGTGGTGTTGAAGAAGAAGACAACCTCTCTCAAGGCTGTTTTGATCTCTCTCTTCCGGCCGTGGCTTTCGAGCACGACCCCCGGATAGATCACACCCCGGATTACGATCTCGGAAGGGAAATGCTGCTCGAAGCGCTCCGAGAGGATAAACAACCGTTTGGAAAGCATCTGTATCTGCTGCAGGTTTTGGTGCTTTTCGTTGCCCAGCTGTTGCAGGCCCTTCTGATCGGCTGGGGATGTGCGCTTGAGTTGGGTTATCGAGCGCTCGATTTCAGTGTTTCGCTTTTTTAGCCGCTCGGACTGCCGCTGTTCCCTCTCCAACTGGTCCTGGACCAGGATATCCTGGCCGAAGTGGATCTCCGTAGAAACTTCCCGCTCCGAGCCGATATTCATGGCCACCAGGCCCAACTTGCAGTACATCCGACCGCCGACGATGTTGCCCTTTTCGGACTCTAGGCTCATCTTTCCATTGCATTTCACGGTGCAGCGCAGGCAGGCATTGGTGAGGTGGATATTTTCTACGGCCAGCAGGGTGGCCTGCTCGGCGAATCGAGCCCGGATGGATTTCTTGGCCCTCAGCACAGCCTTGTCCTCCCCTATGATCCCCTTGTCAATGTGTATGGAATCCCCTGCGGACAGGAGCGCCCCCTGGACGCTCTCCTCCACGAAGATGCTCTCAGCGCTTACAACGAAGAATCCACTCTGCACCATGCCCGTGACCCTGACGGTTCCGGAGAACTTCACATTACCGCTCTCCAAGCCCACGTTTCCCTCGACGGTGTGGATTTGGAGCACGTCGATGGAACTGCCCCGGTAATCCAGCTCCCCGTCGATCTTGGCGAAGTACTGCAGGGTGCCGTCCTCCTCTTCCCGGCACTCTACATGTTTGCCCGCATGTACGTAGCGGGCCGATCCTCTCCGTGCGGGAATTACCTTGCCGGTGACATCCCAGCCTTCAGTGCCCGGGGTAGGCGACTTCAACCGGGCCAGCAAGGCACCGGCCTTGACTACTGTGATTCTATCCTGGCTGTGATAGTCCGCCCGGCCATCCTCTCTCACCGTGAGTCGCTGACCGCTGGCCAGCTGCACCTGGATCTCCAGATCCGTGTCCTCACCGGCTTGAGGTTCCTTTCCTTGAGCGACCAGGATGCCCTGAACCGGCTCTCCCTCCTTTGCCCGGTCTACAGCCCGGGCGACTTCGTCAGTCTGTAGACCCTCCACAACCCCGGCTTCAACGATCACCCTGTTGACAGCCTCCGGATCCAGAGGTTCTCCCGTGCCTTCTGAGGGTAGCAGGGTCAGAAAGGCCTGCATGCGGTCCTCGTTAAGGGAGACCTGTATCTCCCGGTCCTGATGAGGGCGCACCCGCATGAGCAGCCCTGCTTCGTTCTCGGCCGTGTCCAGCAATCCACCCTCGGTGGCAACGATTTCCCTGCCGACCTGCTTAAGGTTTTCTAAAAGGTCGATATGGACATCCTGTCCCTTGAGGCCCGGGCGTAACGTACCGTAGACATCCACTCCGGCCGTTCCGGTGGTTGCCGGGATGATCTCCGCCACGGTCGCCCGTTCCTGAACCTCGGCCATGCTTTGGACAGACTCAATTGGAAAGGTCTCCAGAGAACCGAACTCCTTCAGCTTATCCACCCGACTGCCGGCTTGCTCTTTCAACTCGGCGACACGCTCCTCAGCAAGAAAGGAAATCCTCCATTCGATGCGCCCGTCCTGACCCCGCTGCGCCTCCCGGCCCTCCACCAGCGGGTAGTTTTCCAGACCGCTCTGTTCACCCCTGTGGAACGCCAGGATGTCCTCCTGGGTTCGCGGAATATCCAAGCCTTTGAGTTTCTGGCTGCGGATAACCTCCCCCACCTGCTTGAGACTCAAGGGCTTGCCTTTACCCCTTCCTTTTCTCAAGTTCAGATGAGCGTTGAGC
This sequence comes from uncultured Spirochaetaceae bacterium, assembly GCA_964551205.1. Lineage (GTDB taxonomy): Bacteria > Spirochaetota > Spirochaetia > SZUA-6 > DRHE01 > JAFGQJ01. The sequence goes on along the minus strand of CAZKCQ010000080.1, from coordinate 3,528 downwards.
TTGTCTTCTGAAATAACAACCTGGATCTCCGCATCCGCGGACCTGCTTACCGGTTCGGCATTGAGCGAAACCTTGTCGGTGAGCGCGCGGCTGAGCAGATCGGCCAGCTCTTCCACCTCCAGCAGTTCCTGTTTCGGGAATTCCAGGGCTGCAGCTTTTTCCAGGATCTGATCCGCCGTAGGGGGAGCGGTCAGGTCGGAGCCGGGGATGAAATCCAAAAGACAGGTCAGTCTATTCTCGGAGGCGTACACCCTGTGTTGGTGCAGGGAAAACGGGAAAAGCTCGATCCAGTTGTTCCCGTATCGATAGAATCCCTCTGTGTCGGCTCGGATCTCGGTTCCCGTCTGTCTCAGCCCTTCCCCGAGATACAGCCCTTCGGTTTCTTCCGGGGCACCGGCAGGTATCTCCTGGCCGAACACGTTCCGACCGGCTCGAGCCCGCTGACCCGGAGTAACCGTGGCCACCACATCTCCCTTGTGGGCGTAGCCTCTGCCCTTCTGCTCCCCCGGCCGTTCGAGAGGCGTGAGCTTCTCGCTTTTCTCCCAGACGACCTTCTTCTCCTCTTTGGCCGGGAGAAAGGGCAGTTTGGGCTTTTTGGTAACGACCGTCTCGGTCTTTGTTTTTTCAACGGTGCGTTGATATACTTGAGGCGGTTGATCTGCTGGGATCACTTGAGTTTCGTAAGGCCGCAGGGCTTCAGGAATCGAAAGCTTCTCTACGCCAAGCTCCGGCGCTTGCCCCTCCTGGGGTACAGTACCCCGGGCAACGACAATTATATGTTTGCTGCCACCCTTCTCCGGATCAAAGATCACATCCAGGGCATTAGTTTCGATCCCCTCCCGTACTCCCTGCTCCTCTATATAGGCAATTATCTTCTGCCGGTCCCACTGGGGACCGTCGGCCTCCGGGGAAAATACAAGGGTAGCTTCCAATCGCGATTCATCGATCTGAAGCTCCAGGTTTCCGGTGAGCGTGACTGGTTCCGCCATAGGTTAATTGTTA
>CAZKCQ010000080.1:0-2426 GCA_964551205.1 uncultured Spirochaetaceae bacterium | reverse complement strand
TCTGATAGGTAAACAGCAGAAACAGGAAGATCAGGTCTGCCACGGAGACGGTGAGCAGGAGGGAGAGCGGTGCGACCCGATAGGGCAGGAAGCCGAAGTTCAGAAAGCGCAGGCCCGTGCCAACGGGCTCGAGGACGATGAGAAGCAGGGCGCTGAACAGTCCCAGGATCTTGCCCAGCCTGACCAGGTTCAGCAGGACGCGAAAGCGCTCAGGGTCCACGTAGAGGAACAGAAGGGCGGCCGCCACCAGCAGTCCGCCATTTCCCAGCACCAGCAGCCAGTAGATCCCCTGGTTGTTCGTTTCCAGAGTCCGGCTGAAGATGATCCAAACGGCCAGAAAGATGGCACAAAAACGCAGCAGTTCCCAAATGGCGGTGATCAAAAAAAATACTCTGCGAAATTTCATGACTGTTTCGCTCGTGCCCCAAGTTTAGCCCCGCTTGTGTTTTCGGGTCAACAAGTTCCTACAATTGACAAATGCCCGGGAATTCTTCACTTTTACTACTGGAGTCAACCGATGGAAAAAAAGCTGAAGTTTTTCAGAGAGCGCACCCTTTGGATCGTGGTTACGGCGTTTCTGGCCGCCGTGATCGTTCTTCTCAGTTTTGCCCCGAGGGTTTTAGCTGGCAATCAGGAGGCGGAAACCCAACGTCTTCTGAGTACGTTTTTCGAAGTATTCCGCTTCGTGCAGGAGAACTACGTCGACGAGGAAAAGGTCGATCCGAAAAACCTGGTCGATGGTGCATTGCGAGGCATGTTCGAAGCCCTCGACGATCCCCACTCCGCCTACCTTTCCGCGGAGGAGATGCGGGACCTCGATGATACCACCATGGGTCGTTTTGGCGGGGTCGGACTTATCATTTCCAAGATCGATCGCGGTGTGGAGGTGGTTGCGCCGATCGAAGGCACCCCGGCCTATCGTGCGGGAGTCAACGCCGGAGATCTGATCGTAGCTGTGGACGGCGAATCGGTCGTGGACCTGAACATCGACGAAGTTCTTTCCGTGCTGAGGGGAGAGCCCGGGTCGTCGGTCACCATGACCATCATCCGCGGCAAGACCCTGAGGTTCGATGTGCGGTTAGTTCGGGATATGATCGAAGTACCCACGGTCCGGCAGGACATGATTCCCGGGGGTATCGGCTATTTGCGCATCATCCAGTTTACACCTTTGACCGTAGATCGGGTGGAAGAAACCCTTCATCAGTTCGCTGACAGCGCTTACAGCTCCCTGATCATCGATCTGCGCAGCAATCCGGGCGGACTGCTCTCCGCAGTGATCGACATCTCCGATTTCTTCCTTTCCAAGGGGCCGATTGTCAGCACCCGTTCCCGGGTCGCCTCGGAGAATCATGTGTTCTATGCCTCGACCCGGAACACCCTGGTACCTGCGGATCTGCCGATCGTCGTGCTTATTGACCGCGGCTCGGCAAGCGCCTCTGAGATCCTGGCCGGTGCGCTTCAGGACACCGGAAGGGCGACGATTATGGGGGAAAAATCCTATGGCAAGGGGTCGGTGCAGCAGATCAAGAGAGTCGGTGATGCCGGTTTCCGCCTGACCATGTCGCGCTACTACACCCCCCTGGGGAAAAACATCGACAAGATCGGGATTTCACCGGATGTGCCGGTGCAGGAGCCGGAGCTCAGTGAAGAGGAGGAACAGGCTCTGTCCCGCATCATCGAGGAAGAGCTGATCAAGGATTTCTTGAGCCGGTATCCGGACCCCACGGATGCGAATATTGACTCCTTCGAGAAGGAGTTGGCTGACAAGGACATCCGGTTGGACGATCGCTACGTCCGGCGCCTGATCCGCAATGAGCTGAACCGCACCAACAACAATCCCCCCGTGTACGATCTGGAGTTCGACCTGGTTCTCCAGGAGGCGGTGCGCTACCTGCAGGATTAGGCGCGGGAACATGACCACTCGTTTTCAGGTGGCCAGCGCGGAGCGCTGTCAGTTCATCGATATCACCCCAGAAGTACAGAAAGCGGTCCGGTCGGCCGGTGTTTCGCAAGGGCTGTGTACCGTGTTCGTGCCCCACACCACCGCCGGTGTGACGATCAATGAGAATGCCGATCCCAGCGTGGTGCGGGACATGCTTATGGAATTGGAAAAGAACATTCCCTTCAACGATCATTACGCCCACAGCGAGGGTAACTCTGCGGCTCATATCAAAGCGTCTCTCATGGGTTCTACGGTTCAGCTTATCGTGGATGCCGGAAGTGTCAGTTTAGGGACCTGGCAGGGGATCTACTTCTGCGAGTTCGACGGGCCCCGGCGGCGCTCGGTCCTGGTGCAGGTGCTCGGCTCCGACGGTTCATGAGGGTATTCATCCTCCCCCAAGATCCACCCTTCGGACGGTTCATCGATCTCACGGGAGAAGATCATCACTATCTGGCCCGGGTGCGCAGGGTCAAGGTGGGCGACC
>CAZKCQ010000079.1:8061-10609 GCA_964551205.1 uncultured Spirochaetaceae bacterium | reverse complement strand
GCGCCTTTACCCTTTCTTCTCTATCATCGGACGAGCCGACGTAAATCCTAATTCATTCTGCATGCTCGATCAACACGGAAACCGGTACTACTTCGTACCCCCGTTTGATCAGAGCATCGATAAGCAGATCCAGCTTATGGAAGAAATAATCCTGCCTCTCGCCGTCCGGTCTGCCGACCATAACTGCTACGATCGAACCCGGCTTCTTTGTCGCCACCACCCTCTCCACCAGGGCAGCGGCGGGGAAATAGATATCCCGGGTCGTGATGCTCATCTCCCGGGTTACCCAATCCAGGGGATCCACGTCCCTACCGACATAGACGTAGTTCATCTCCCTGGAGGCCTGGAGGATGTCGGAGTTGACGAAATAGTACGGAGCGTGCCACAGCAGCGACAGTTCCTTTCCGGTAGCGGCGAAGTATTCATCCTCATTCTGCGACATTCCGCGTTTTATGAACTCCTTACCCAAACGGAAGCGGGCGTCGGTCATGTCGAAGTACATCGAGAACAGGCTTCCCACTTCATGGCCGGATTCGGCTATCTCCCGAACTGCATCCGGATAGCTGCGGATGGCCTCGCCGTTTACGAAGAAAGTACAGCGGAGATTGTACTTCCTGAGCGCGGAGAGGATGGCGGGCAACCCTTCCACCGAGTCGATGACATTGAACACCAGGGAGGTCTCCCGCCTTCGGATTCGTGACCCGTGGTCGAAGGTCACAAAATCGAGAGGATCGTCGGCGGCGGGAAAGGGTTCCAACGCAGGGGGTGCGCGCTTCAGAAGCGCGGTGGTGACCAGTTTTTCTTTGTCCCGGATCATGAGCATGTTCTGAAAAACTCGGTCCGGCGTCTGCTCCAGAAACACCCGGTAGGAATCCGCAGTCGTGCTTCTGCTTCTGGGGATCACCGCGCTGGACTCGCTCCAGGCAACCGGAGCGGACAAATCGCCGAACAACCACCGGAAGGTCCGATCCCCGGCCGTACAAAGCACAGCGTCATCATCCCCTGCAAAACCGCAGTCACCCGGTTGAGAGATCCCCAGCAGCCGTCCGCGGCTATTGTTCAGGTCATACTCCCGGATCGTGTCTGCCCCGCCGATTACAAGCCGCCCTTCGTCGATCCAGGCGACCTGCGCTACCCGGGGGTGCGCAAGCTCGAGCTTCTTGCTCCAGCTCTGGTAGTCGTAGATAACGACACGGTCCTGAAAAACCACAGCGGCCTGGCTCTTGTCGGGGGACAGAAGGATATCCTGTACACCCTCCATCTCGAGGCGCTGAAAGGCAGGGATGGCACTCATCCCCTCAGCCTCGATTCGGAAAGCTTGTGATTTCACCCGGCCATTCTCGGACCCGGCGGTGAGGATGGTCAGGTACCCGTCCTCATCCCACAGAACACGCCTGAGTTGGGTGTTCCGCGGCAGGTAGAGATAAGGCAGGGATTGGCTGTCCCCGGTCGAGGAAAAATCCTCTGTGGACAGGCGGTAGAGAAAAAGGTTTGCTCCGCCCTTGCCGAGCAGGACATGCGTCCCTGCGGGAGAGACCCAGAAAGAATCGAAGCTGGGATCGAAGGGAAAGGGGATCTTGCCCACCAGACGCCCGATGTCCAGGTAGCCGCGATACAGGGCACGGGTAAACAGCTCGCTGCTGTCCAGCTCGTATATGAGGGATCCGCTGAGGTAGTAGAGGGATGTACGGCCGCCGGGACTCACGTTGCCGAGCTGGCCTTCGCCGATCTGACGGTACTCTTCAGGCAGCCCGCTCTGTTCGGCCAGTTGGCGCACGGACATGTAGTAGATGGTTCCGTTCTTACTGTAGACGAAATAACTGGAATCCGGCGCCCAAACCACGGGGGTGGTTTTTAGATTGATCTCGATGCCTGCGGACACCAGAGATTTCTCGCCTCGATCCAAATCCACGAAGTACAGGTCACCGAAAGCGGGGGATCTACCCTCGAGGTAGAGCAGGTAGCGGCCGTTGGGAGCGGCGTTCAGCGGACTCAGACTTCCCTGGAGGATACTGTTGTCCTGGACGAAAGAAGGAAACTGTGGGGAGGGTTGGAAGTTCCCGAGGGTCTCGTCGCTGAAAAATACGCCGAAGCGATTCTGAAGCTGTAGTACTTTTTTCCCAGCCAAATAGTTGAGCCGTTCCGGGAAAAAAGTCAGCTGGGTCAGGTCACGGGTCTGCAGATCGGTCATAAACAGGGTGTCGTGGGCTCCCCATTGAGGGCTAACTGAACGAACCTTGAACAACAGCAGATTGTTCTCACCCAGGACGGGGTCGGCAAAACGGACCTCCGACCACGGCGTGCCCGATACGGCGAGACAAAGGAGTGTTATCAGCAGTCCCCGCTTCAAAATCGCCAGTTTGCTCCCCCTACGGTAGTATATTCGGCAGAGTCGATGTTCAGTTAGAGCAAAAATCGCCCACCTAACGAATCAGTTCCAACAGCTGGAAGAGGATGTTGGCGGACAAGCCCCAGATCAGGTACTTCCCGTAGATCAGATAGCGCACCGAGCGAATGACTTTCCTGTTCCACCTGCCGTCGGGCAGGT
>CAZKCQ010000079.1:0-7961 GCA_964551205.1 uncultured Spirochaetaceae bacterium | reverse complement strand
ATCAGATAGCGCACCGAGCGAATGACTTTCCTGTTCCACCTGCCGTCGGGCAGGTTATACTGCTCGGTGAGCCCGGCTTCCTTAAAGTCGTTCTGCAGAAGGCGATCAAGCGATAGGGTAAAGACTTCCTCCACCACGATCCCGTCGGGGTTCAGCTCCACGTCCTCGGCAAGCCAACCGACAAAGGGAACGATCAGTTCATCTCTGCGGCGTTGCTGCTCCGGGAGCCGCTCCAGACACTCCACTCGGTCGCCGGGTACGCCCAGCTCCTCCTCTAATTCCCGAAGCGCCGCGGCCAGGGCTTCACGCAGGTTCTCGGTGATATTCCCGTCCGACACTGGTTGCCATTTTACTCACGACTGCAACAGGCGATCAAGTACACATTTAACCGCTGCAACCGAACGCACGACGCCGCCTTGACCACCGGGGACGGCAATGCTATTGTCTTGAGTGTATGAAGGTTCTCATCACAGGGGGGGCGGGATTCATCGGCTCTCACGTTGCCGATGCCTACCTTGGGGCGGGACACGATGTAATCATCGTCGACAACCTGGCAACCGGCAGCACGAAGAACATTCCCAGGAAGGCCGGGTTCTACCTCCTGGACATCGGCAGCCCGGAGCTGGAAAAAGTCTTCGACCTGGAAAAGCCGGAAATCGTGAATCACCTTGCCGCCCAGATCAGCGTCACCATCTCCACCCGGGATCCAATCCAGGACGCTCGGGTCAACGCTCTGGGCATGCTCAACCTGCTGGGGACCGCGGTACGGCACTCCATCAAGAAGTTCATATTCAGTTCCACCGGCGGAGCGATCTACGGAGACACGGAGAACATGCCGACTCCGGAGGAGCATCCGCCCCAACCCATCTCCCCCTATGGAATCCACAAATTTCTCGGTGAACAGTACCTGCGTTTTTACGCAGACCAGCACGGCCTGAACTACACGGTGCTTCGCTACGCCAACGTGTACGGTCCCCGCCAGAATCCTTTGGGAGAGGCGGGGGTCGTCTCGATCTTCATCAATACCCTTCTCAAGGGTGAAACCCCCACGGTATTTGCCTACCCGGGGGAGCCGGAGGGGATGCTGCGGGACTACGTATACGTGGAAGACGTTGCCGGCGCCAATCTCCTTGCCGCGGATCGCGGCGCCGGCGAGCTCATCAACATCGGTACGGGGATCACCACTACAACGGGAGCTCTCTATCGGACGATCGCCGCCTTTTTTGAGAATCCTCCGGAGCCGAAGCATGACGAGGCCAGGCCGGGAGATCTGCGTCGCAGCTGTCTGGATATCCGCAAAGCGAATAAGATCTTGACGTGGAAGCCTTCCTTCGATCTGAAGGAAGGACTTTCCAGGACGGTGAATTTTTTCTCTTGATTCCAGGGAAGGGGGGAAACCTATGCCGCGCGTCTTAGAACAGGAACTGGTCTGTTCAACCTGCGGGCGGACAGAGAAACCTCCGGAGTGCCATGGAAACACCATGGAGTTCGACGGATCGGTGTTCTTCTGTTCCACCTGCCACAAGGAGATCCGGAATCCGGAGTGCTGCGGAGCTGCGATGAAGCTGCGCAGAAAAGTGCGAGACATTAGAAAGGAGCTGTTCGGACTTCTATGATCTCCGCTATTCCTGAACAGATCGGGATCCTGGCCTGTCCGGGTGCTGCCGAGTTTACAGCGAAGCTGACCGCCGATTTAGAGGAAGTATCCCAGCGTAAGTTTCGCCGAAAAATCGGCTATCTGGCCCAGAAGTATGAGATCAGCCGGGAAGAGATCATCCGGCGCATCAACCTCACACTGGACCTGAGACCGACCACGATCGACCTCAATCTGCCTGCCGATCAGTTTCGTCCATCCGACTTCCGGGTGCCTGTTCGCTTCACCCGTTTCACCAACGGCGAGTACAAAGCCGAAATTCTCACCTCCATCCGCAATATGGATGTGTACATCGTCCAGGATGTGGAGAATCATTATCCGCTTTCGTTGAATCGAGGCGATGAAGAGAAGTTCGAGCTGTCGGTGAATGACCACTTCTTCTGCCTGCTGGTGACCATCGATGCGGCTATGCAGGCCGGAGCCAAGCGGGTCACCGTCGTGCTTCCCACCTACCCATACGCCCGGCAGCACAAGAAGCAGGGTCGGGAGGGTCTGACCGCGGCGCGCCTTGGTCAATTCCTCGAGTTTGCCGGAGTGGAACGGATAATAACCCTGGACATCCACTCCAAAGAGGTTGAAAACACGTTCAACCGCCTGCGCCTGGAAGATCTACACGCCTCCTATCAGATTCTCAGGGCCCTTTCGACGATCATCGATCTACAGAGCCCGGACCTGGTGATCATCTCCCCCGACACCGGATCTATCGTACGTAATAAATTCTACGCCAACACCCTGAGCAAGTCCCTGGGGATGCTGTACAAGGAGCGGGACTACTCACGTGCCTCGAAAGACGCCCGGCACAACAACATCACCAACGTCCGCCTGCTCGGCTCTGTGGAGGGAAAAACCGTGTTCATGGCTGACGACATGCTGGGCACCGGCGGTACCATGCTCCGGGCCATGACCGCTTTGAAAGAGATGGGTGCCGCCCGGATCATCTGCGCGGCCAGTCTTCCCTTCTTCAGCGGGGGGGCGATCGAAGCCTACGATGAAGCCTACCGGGAGGGTCTGTTCTACCGCTTCATCGGCACCAACGCCGTGTATCACGATGAGAACCTGCTCGGCAGGGAGTGGTATATATCGACGGATATCACCTATCTGTTCGCCCGGGCGATCTACCGTCTGCACTCCGACCGCAGCGTCAGCTCGCTCCTGGACAACAAGAAGATCATCCGGGCGATGCTGGAGAAAAGTGTAATACAGGACCCCAAACCTTCGAACTAATTCTAAGCGCCGAGCCCCAATATCTCCTCGATGTGGCTAAGCAGCTCCTCCAGGTCCGCCTTCCGGAGCTCAGCCATGTGGGCGATTCTGAAGGTCTTCTCCTTCAACGCTCCATAACCGTTGGAAATTGCGAAGCCCCGCTCTGCCAATTTGTTGTTGAGCTCCTTTACCGAAATCTCCCGTGTGTTGCTGATGCAGGTCACGGTGTTGGAGGCGTACTCCTCCTTGGGAAACAGTGCGAAGTGTTTCTTTGCCCAGGAGCGCACGTACTCGGCGATCTGCCGATGGCGATCGAAGCGAGCCTCCAGCCCCTCCTGCTTCAGGATCCGGTCCAAGGCGAAATCCAGGGCGAAGGTGTGGGAGATCGAGGGGGTGAAGGGATACTGGAAGTTCCGCTCCTCCACGTACTTGAGCAGCAGAAGCATGTCGAAGTAGTAGCCCCTCTTTTCGATCCCCGCGGCACGCTTCTTGGCTTTCTCCGAGATCGAGGCCAAACTCAATCCCGGCGGCAGCCCCAGGGCCTTCTGGCTTGAGGTAACGCAGATATCGATCCCCAGCTTGTCCACCTGGATCTTGGCTCCCCCCAGGGAGGAGACCGCGTCGACACACCAGACCACCTCCGGGTACCTGCGAAACACCTCGGCCAGCTCCTCCACATGATTCATCACCCCGGTGGATGTTTCGTTGTGGGTTACCGTGGCCACGTCGTACTTGCCGGTGGAGAGGTGGCGCTCCACGGTTTCCGCCGTGATGCCCCCGCCCCACTCCTCCTCGTACTTGTCCGCGGGCACACCGTTTCCTTGAGCGATCTCGTGCCAGCGGTTGCCGAAGGCGCCCACGGAAAACACGATAGCCCGCCTGGCGGTGGTGCAGCGAATCGCCATCTCCAGCAGACCGGTGCCCGAGGAGGCGGAGAGGATGATCGGATTGTTCGTATACATCAATGTCTGCAGCTTCTCACTGACCCGCCTCTGCAGATCGCTCCACTCCGCGCTGCGATGGCCGATCATCGGGGTCGACATCATTTTCAGTACCCCTTCGTCGACTTCCACCGGACCGGGGATAAATAGTTTCTTATGTGCCATGGATCGCTGTTCTCCTCTGTAGTCGATTGATCTAGAGTCTCGTGATCACGGTGATTATAATCCGTGCATTATTTCACGATTATATTCTTCTGGTCAAGTGCCTCCGGGGGAAACTCCAAACCCGTGTAATGCTTGAACTGAGCCGCTCCCTGGGAGAACAGCATGGTCAGGCCCGATACGATCCGGCAACCCGCCTGCTTCGCTCGTTTGAGAAAGACCGTCATGAGAGGCTGATACACCAGATCGTACACCACCTCGGAGCCTGTGAATCGATACCCGGGCAGAGGATCGGCTTCAGCATCCGGCTCCATGCCCACCCCGGTGGCCTGGACGATCAGATCGGCGTTTTCCCCCATGCGGGAAATCCCCTCGTCGTCCATTCCCCCCGAGTCGCACCCGAAAGCTTCGGCCAGAGCTCGCGCCTTTTCCACCGTACGGTTCAGGATCAGCGGGCGTATCCCGCAGCTGCACAGGGCGTAGACAACCGAGCGGGCCCCGCCCCCTGCGCCGATGACCGTCGCCCTTGTTTCAGGTCCAACAAGCCCCGGCGCCTGGGCTTTTAATGGGGCGAGAAACCCTTCGACATCGGTGTTGCTGCCGTACCAGCCGCCCCGGCGGCGCACCACCGTGTTGCAGGCCCCGATCCGCTCCAGGCTTTCATCCCGCTCGTCCAGGTGGGACAACACCACCCGCTTGTGGGGCATGGTCACGGAGAATCCCCGCAGATCGAGCATTTCCGCCAGCTCGAAGAAGGAGGGCACGTGGTCCACCAGAAAGGGGACATACACGCCGTTCAGCCCGAGAGCCTCGTAGCCCCGGTTGTGGAGCTCGGGAGAACGGGAATGGGCGATGGGATTGCCGATCACCCCGCAGACAAAGGTATCCCGGTTCTGCTTCCTGAAGCGGTACAGTTCGACGAGGGTACGTGGATCGAGTTGTACCGCAGCCGCTTTCTGCCTCCCGGGAACGGAACAGTAGGTCAGGTAACTTCCCAGCTTGGCAGCCAGGATGCGGCTGAACAACCCAAACTCTCCCATGCCGATCAGGATCTTCTCTCGATCCCTGAGCTGCTGACAGGCGTCTACCAGCGCCGGCAGGTCCCTGGTGCTTTTGGGCATTACCTCCAACTTCGGGATCTCCCCGGGACTGCGGGCGAGGGATCGCAGGCGCTCGGTCGAACGCTCCGGTACGCCGGCGAGGTCGTAGCAGGAACGGATCACCCGCGTCTTGGCCCGTTTTGCCGCCTCAGCTAAAGAGAGATCCTCAAGATCTTCCTCCAGCTCCACGTAAGCGTATCCCCCGGAGAGGGCTCGGGAAAGCAGTTTACGCCGTTGCCCCTCCTCCCCATTCCAATGTCCGCCGTCGCGTCGTCTACGGATGGTGAGAATCACCGGCAGACCGGCCCGCTTGGGGAAGCCCGGCAGATGAGGCAGCTCTGCAGGATCGAGAAAGTCGGCACGCAGCTCCGCCACCTCCACGAACCCGCGCCGGGACTCCAGCAGCCGCAGATCCTCCTCCACGGTGGTTGCGGTCAGAGAGAGGCAGATACGGCTCTTCCACTCAGCCACTACAGATCCCCCCGGAAACAGTACACATCGGCCAGGCCGTCTTCATCGAAGTACAGCCGGGCCTGGATCGGATAGCCCCGATCCTCGATGTGAAACACCAGGGAATCGGGGAACTCCAGAATAGGCCGTCCCATGGTCTCGATCACCTGCTCCCGGGAGGTCCCCATGGCAAGGGAGAATACCCGCCCCGAGAAGCGTCGGTCGGCGCGGACCTGCCAGACTCGGTTCTCGAACCAGAACAGGTACAGGTGGCTGGCATAATAGAACACCACGTCGTCCTGCTCCGGTTCCCGGCCGCGCAGCGCATAGACCTCCGCGGGCACCCCCAGGCTTTGATGTACCTCCTCCAGGGTGAGGCCGATCAGGGCGGAAAAATCCAGGGCTTCCTGGGCGTCCAGCGCTCCGCCGGGGAGGAGGAACAGCAGCACCGTCAACAACAGGACCGCACATCTCATTGGGAATAACATCCCGCGCATTATAGAACAAGGCAATTTCCCTTTTCAATCCCCGGCAAATCCGTTATAGTGCGTTTCCATGATAGCTACCTTCGTCAACTGCGCCACGGTGATCGTCGGATCCCTGCTCGGATTGCTCCTGCACAGGAAGATCAACGATTCCTTCAAACACGTCGTGTACGTCGGAGCCGGGATGATCTCCCTCATCCTGGGCATCAGCATGGGGTTGAAAACCACCCAATTCGTGTTCATGGCCCTGGCCCTGATCCTGGGCGGGATCCTGGGGGAATGGTGGAACGTGGAGGGGGGGATCCTCCGCTTCGGTGAGTTCCTCAAAAAACGCTTTGCCAAGCGGGAATCGGAAAAAGACTTCGCCGGCGGATTCCTCACCGCCTCGGTCATTTTCTGCGTAGGGGCCATGACCCTGGTCGGGGCGTTCAAGGCCGGGGCGGAGGGCGACTACCAACTTATTTTCACCAAGTCGGTCATGGACGGGTTCATGGCCATCATGCTGACCGCGGCCATGGGAATCGGCGTGGCCTTCAGCGCGATCACGATCCTCGTGTACCAGGGGGGGATCACCCTGCTGGCCGGGGTTCTCCAGCCGCTGGTGAATGAGCTGCTGCTGGGCGAGCTGACTGCAGTCGGGGGCGTGCTGGTGATCATGATCGGCCTGAACCTCTTGGGCCTGTGCAAATTGAAAACCGCGAACTACATCCCCGCCCTGCTGATCACCACCGGCCTGGTCGCTTTGAAGCCGTTTATTCCTTTCCCCCTCGGCTGAAACCGCCTCGGGCGTGTCCGCCCAGATCCGCCCCGCACCTGTCCCGCTCAGGACCGCGCGCAGGCGCGAAAAACGCCCGCATCAAGCCCAGCGCAGATAGCCCGGTACATAGGGGTGAATCAGAGCCGGATGCTTGGGCAGCAGACGGACCGTGTAACCCTGACGCCCGGTCACCCCGCATTCGATCTGCCCGCGGTACTCTACGGTGGATTGGCCGTCACTCTGGGGGGTCATTTCCACGCTGCGGGCATGCTCGATCGTACCGGAGGAGGATATCGAGCCGTAGTACAGCTCTACCCGCACCTCCTGGGATGAAAGACCCCCTAGGTTGATCCGGGCCGACACTTCGACTTTATCTGCGATCTTGTACATCCTCTGCTCCGGAACCGAGAGGCTCTCCACCTTCACCTGGACCCAGGATTTCTTCAATCGCTGCAGATAGGCTGCGATCTGCCTGGCGGAGGCGTATTCGTCGGCTGCGAACTCCCGTGCCTTTTCGAGGGCGGGGAGGTAGAATTTCTCGGAGTACTCGATGAGCATGCGGTGGCTGTTCATCTCCTTCCCGACTTGAGCCATAGACGCCTTCATCCGCTGTACCCACTGCCGGGGCAGGCCATCACGCCCTCGGGTGTAGAACAGAGGTATGATTTCCCGCTCCAGCAGGTCGTACACCGCCTTGCTTTCGATCTCATCCTGCAGCTCCTGATCCTGGTACTCCTCCCCGCTGCCGATGGCCCAACCGCACTCGGGGGTGTAAATCTCATCCCACCAGCCGTCCAGGATCGACAGGTTGAGCACCCCGTTCATCGCCGCCTTCATACCGCTGGTGCCGCTGGCCTCCATGGGTCGGCGCGGTGTGTTGAGCCAGACATCGCTGCCGGAGTTGAGATAGCGGGCGATCGTCATATCGTAGTCTTCCAGGAAGACGACCTGACTGCGCACCTGGGGATCGTGGGCAAAATGGATCAGCTCCCGGATGAGCTCCTTACCCTTCGGGTCATGGGGATGGGCTTTTCCAGCAAAGATCAGCTGGATCGGCTGTTCGCTGTCCGTCAATAGTTTGACCAGCCGCTGCGGATCCTGAAGCAGGAGATCGGCCCGTTTGTAGGTGGCAAAGCGGCGGGCGAAACTGATGGTCAGGGTATAGGGGGAGAGGACATCTTCGGCCATCTGGATCTCCGCCTCGGGGAA
>CAZKCQ010000078.1:0-10626 GCA_964551205.1 uncultured Spirochaetaceae bacterium | reverse complement strand
GGTTCATAGCCGTCACCGTGGCGGTTCTGGACTATATAAGCGCCGAGATCCGCCAACGTTTCGTGTGAATCAGCGGAACAGAAACCTCGACAGAAGTGCGTGCTCCCGAAGTGCCGCGAGGTCGGTTTCCTGTATCTCCTCCAGGGCCATGCGGAGGAGCATGTTCCAGTCCGGATAGTAGCGCAGCCGGTACTCCTCAGTCGAGAGCTCCAGCTGCTGTTCTAGAAACTTCAAGGCCGAGTACACCCCACCGAACTCATCGATCAGATCGAGCTCCAGAGCCCGCTGCCCCGAGTAGATCCTGCCACCACCCAGCTCCTCAACGGTTTCATAGGTCAGGGAACGGGACTCCGCCACCCTCCTGTAAAAGTGGGTCGTGAAGCTGTCGTTCAGATCCTGCAGCTTCCGGCGCTGCTCCTCACTCAAAGCGGCGAGGGGAGAGAACAGCTCGACGTTCTCTCCAAAATGGATCGAGTCGGTGGTGACGCCGAATCGCTCCAACATCTCGGCGATCATCAGCTTGTAGGTGTAGGAGCCGATGCTCCCTGTGAGCGCCGTCTTGCGGGCGAATACCCTCTCCCCGGCCATGGCCAGGTAGTAGCCGCCGGAGGCGGCCAGGCGGCCCATCACCACCACCACGGGTTTTTCCTCCTTCAACTCCATGATCGCCTTCCAGATCTTGTCGCTCACCATGCCATCCCCGCCCCCGCTGTCGATGTACAGAACCACCGCAGCGGTGGGCTTGTGAGTCTGCAGGTAATGCAAGACGGGTATCAAATTCTCATCGGTGATGTAGCTGCGGGCGGCCAACCGGTCCCAGGGACCCAAGACCTCACTGTCGACGATTGCCCCGGTGGCCTTCACCACGGCGATCTGAGGGCTTCGCCAATTTCGGGGCCGAACCTCCCGAGATGTCAAAACAGCCGCGCTCCCCTCTTCCAGATACTCCTCCTCGAACTCCCCGTAGTAAGCCACCTCGTCGATCAGTCCCAGCTCGACCGCCTCTTCGCACCAGTAGGGTCCGCCGTCGATCAGCTGGGCGGCCCGCTCCCTGGACAGGCCGCGGCCGGTTTCCAGGATATCGAGGATCAGCTCGTAGGAGCTGGACAGGTATGCCTCCAGCTGCCGGCGATTCTCCTCACTCAGACTCTCCCGCAGGAACCGATCCAGGGCGGATTTGTAGTCGCTGGAACGGGCGTACTCCACCTGGATTCCCAGCTCTTCGAACAGATCCTTGAAGTACAGCTGCCTGGCACCTACACCGACCAGGGGGATGAGCGCAAAGGGAGAGGCCACCACCTTGGTCCCCGCAGCAGCGACCAGGTAATCGAACTGGGAGTAGGGGGAGTCCAGGTAGGTCACGATTCGCTTGCCCCTGCTCTTCAGGTAGGCGAAGACCTCCGCCAGCTCCTCGAGCACCTCGACGGATCGCACGGTGGTGGCCTCGAAAGTCAGAACCAGGGTTTCCAGCCGCGGCTGCTCGGCCAGCTGATACAGGCGGGCCACCAGGCTGTCCAGGTTGTAGAGGCTGTCCCGCTTACCCGAATGGGGATCGATCGGCTTGCTGAAGCTGAGGTGGTAGATCCTGGGAGTGAGGTCCAGCACCGAGCGGGATGGAAACAGATCGTAGCGGAGCCCGGCGCCGAAACGGAGGTCGTCCAAGGCAAGGTCACCGGCAAGGGACAGGTCGAGGTTGAGGGAGTTCGCCGAAAGAGAGACTGCGGCGATGAAATCCTGGAAGCCGTTTTCGATCCGAAATCCGGCACGCACCCCGGCCACGGGTTCCGCCCGGAAACCCAGCACGGTGTCCGGAGCGGAGAAATCCTCGGGGAAGATCAGGTCCCCGAACAGGGTGAGCCGATCGGTGAGGGGGCGCAGGCCCATGCCGAAGAGGTAGCGGCGCCCCGAGGGCTCGAGCAGATGCTCCTGGGTCGCGGCCAGGGCCAAATAGCGATGGGGATACCAGAGCAGTCCCGTAGCCAAATCAACCTGGGCCCACTGAAAATCCAACAGATCCGCAGCCGCTCTCACCCCCAGATGGAAGGCCGACTCCCGGGGGAAGGCCAATCCGTAGAGCAGATTGAGCCGCTCCTCCGATCCGTCCCGCTGATAGTCCAGGCGCAGACTGTCGGAGAGGGCGGCGCTGAGGCTGTACGCCGCCCCCCCGGATCCGCCGTAAACGCTCGAAAAGCCTGCGGTCAGGGAACGTCCCACCGCCACCGCCGCCGGATTGTACTCGAGGCCCTCGAATCCTTCAGCCGTTGCGGCTGAAGCTGCGATGTCCTGACCAGGCACCGGATTGGCGACCCCCAAAGAGCCGACCAAAACGCCGACCCACACCAGGAACAGAGATGCTCCGCGATTCCTCTTTTTCATCCACCCACCCCCTTGACCGTCAGTATAGAACGCCCTCCGGAAGCGGTCAAATCAGATCACCCTCATCGACTTCCATTTACCCTGGAGGAAACGAAGGAGAAAGGCGAAACCCAGAATGATTACGTAGGCGGTGACGAAGATCCAGGCCGTGTAGATCCCGGCCTGAAACACGAGCAGGCAGAGGAAGACGGGCACAATCAGGATCCCGGTGGATACGATCAGGATCATGATCATCACGAAGCGGGTGTCCCCGGCGCCCTTGATCCCCGCGGCGAAGACGATATTCATCGTGTCGAAGATCGAATACACGGCTACGTAGCGTAACAGCACCACGGCGATGCGCCGGATCTCTTCGAAGGAACCCGCGGCCGATCTGGCCGTGAAGAAGCCGATGTAGAAATCGGGAACCAACAGGTAACTCAGGGCGATGAGTCCCATGTAGAGAATACAGACAACGGCCCCGGACCAGGTACTCCGAACAGCCAGTTCCACCCTCCCCTCCCCCACGTACTGTCCGACCAGGATGGAGATGGCCATGCCCAGCCCGATCATCGGCATGAAAGCCAGGGAGTTGATGTTGAAGGCGATGTTGGTTGCGGCCAGCTCCACGATGCCGAGCCTTCCGATCAGCAGAATGAAAACCGTGAAGCCGAAGATGTCGATAAAGAACTGCACACCGTTGGGGAAACCGAAGCGCAGGATGCGACGCAGCAGATCCGGGTTCGGCCGCCAACCCGAAGCTGTGGCGTACAGCCGGTTGTTTTTGCGTGTCATAATCATCGCGGCGAAAACCAGAAAGGAAACGACCCCCGAAACAACCGTAGAGATGGCGGCGCCGGTGATGCCCAATTCGGGAAATCCGAAATTGCCGAATATCAGCAGGTAGTTCAATACGATGTTCAGGCCCGTGGCCAACAGATGCACCCACATCACCGGCCAGGGCTTTCCCCGGCCGCTAAAAAACGAGGAGACGGCGGAGTTGGCGATCGGAAAGATCGATCCGTAACAGAGGACCCGGAAGTAGCGGATCTCCAGCAGGCGGACTTCAGCGGGATGGCCGATCCATCCGAACAGTTGCGGGGACAGCGGTGCAAGCAGGAGGAGGAGCAGACCTCCGGCCAGGGATACGTAGAGGCCCTGCCAGAGAGAGGGACCGATCTCTGCGGGCCGGCCGGCTCCATGGTATTGGGCTACGAAGGTATTGACATAACTGGCCGTGCCCAGAAACAAGCTGAGGATGGTGAAGTAGAGAATTCCGGAGGGCATGGAAGCGGCGATGGCTTGAGGGGAGTACCAGCTGAGAAACATCCGGTCCACGAACTCCTGAACCGCCAGGGAACCGGTGCTCAGGATAAGGGGAGCGGCCAGCCCCAGGACTTCGGCAAAGCCGCCCCGCCCGCTCCAGCGCCGGGAAAGGGTGAAACGTCGCTGTTGTACTGAACGTGCCATTCTCATCGTAGATCGTCCGGTCAATCCCGCCGGGCGCTGAGGATCAGGGGAAGAGACTCGAGGCTGAGGGGTCTGCCGTCGAAGCCCCCGAACAACTCGAGGCTTTGAAATCCGGCGGCCCCTACCAGCCGGGTCAACCGCTCACTCGTTACGATGCGAAGGGGGATCTGATTGTGAATCACCCGCTGATCCGCTCCCCTTCCCACCCTCAGCTCGGTCCGAAAGATGACCACCCTGCCGGCGGGATCCAGTTCGTAGTTGCGCAGGAACTCCAGGGCTGCGGCTTCGTCCCGCAGCGTGGGCAGGCCGGTCAAGCCTTCCGCCAGAATCCGATCGTAGTTGATGATCTGTAGGATCAGCACGCCCTCCGGCCCGAGGAGGGAGCGGCAGTCTTCCAGCAGCTGTCCGATCTGCTCGTCCGATTCCAGGTGCACGAGGGAGTTGCCGATGCAGAAGACCAGTTCGAAGCCCGGATCCAGGTCGGCGGTCATGGAGAGCATATCCATGACCCGGAAATCCGGCGTCCCGTCCGGATCTCGGGCCTTGCTGCGGGCATGCCGGATCATGGCGCGGTCCAGATCGATGCCGGTCACCCGATGTCCCCGCTCGGCCAGGGCTATGGAGTACCCGCCGGTGCCGCAGGCGATGTCCAGGATTCGGGATCCCGGTCGCGCTCTGGAATCAAGGAAGGAGAGGGTATTTGGATCCATTGGAAAGATCCGATCATAGTAGGCGCTGATACTCTGATAGAAATCCATCTCAGGGCATCCTCCGAAGCTGAACCAGAACCGCAAGAGCGATCAGGGAAACGACCTCTGCGATCTCACAAACCGCTCCATAGCTGTCCCCCGTACAGCCGCCTAACCTGGCCCAAAAGAGCAATCCCAATGCGGCGCCGATCAGCCCGACTGCGGCGAGCAAGGCCAGCCCCCAAAGACCGAGGAGGAGCCAGGCGCAGAGCACCGCGATGATCGTGCCGAAGAGAAACTGGGGCAGGCGGCAGTGCTGCTTGACCCGGTAGCCGAGCCCGCTCCCGGTGGCAGCGGGGAAGCTGAAGATGAGCAAGAGCATGGACCAGCGCCCCAGAGCGGGCACCAGGATCAGCTCCCGAATCCGGTACACCCCGATCAGCTCGGTCAGGAGGGCGAATTTCCCGATCAGAACGATCACCACGGCCGCCACACCGAACACTCCGATCCGGCTGTCCTTCATAATTTCCAGCCGCCGCTCCCGATCCGCCCCTCCCCCCATACCGTCAAAACTGTCGGCCAGCCCGTCCAGGTGCAGCCCCCTGGTGAACAGGGTCCATACGATCAGACAGAGAAATGCGGCGGGCAGGACGGACCACAGCCGGGTAAACAGAGAGGCTGAGCCGAACAGCAGTGCTCCCAGCAGTACGCCGACCAGCGGATACCAGGCCGTGGATCGCCCCAGCTGTTTGTCCGAAGCCTGTGCCTTGCCGGGGATCGGCAGGATAGAGAGAAAACGCAAGGCCAGGAAAAAGCCCATCCGCCCCCTCATTTCAGCTGCCGGGCCAGTCCGGCCACGAGGAAGAAAACCTCCGCCGCCTCCCCGGCCACCCGCTGGTTGACCCTTCCGGCTATATCCCGGAACATCCGCCCCAGTGGCGTGGGAGGAACTACGGACATGCCGACCTCATTTGAGATCAGCAGAACCTGACCGTCGATTCGGCGGCACTGCCGCAGGAGCTCCTCGATCTCCCGCATCACCGTCTGCTCCAGCTCCTCCAGCCCGGAGGGACGGTCGCCCCGATCAGCCCCCTGTTCCAGGAGGATGTTGGTGACCAGCAAAGTCAGACAATCGACGATCACCACCCCCGTGGTTAACCCGGAAAGGGCCCGGGCGACCCGCAGCGGCTGCTCCACGGTTCTCCACGAGGCGGGGCGAGCCTGCCGGTGACGGGCTACCCGCAGACGCATCTCCTCATCTTCCACTGTGGCGGTTGCCAGATAGGTCACCCCGGTGCCGGCCGTACCCGGTTGGGCCTCTGCCGAGGCGGCATTGGTCGGGGCGGCTGAGAGCCGGAAGGCCAGCTCCTGGGCGAATCCGCTCTTGCCGCTGCGGGCTCCGCCCAGGATGAAGGTGATTCTGCCCATACCCTACCCCCTTGCCGGGGCCCGGCTCCTGCCCGGCCTGTTCACCATAAATACACCGAGGATGATCGCTACCCCGCCGATCATTTGCACCGCTAGCAGCCTCTCCCCCAGGATCGCCATGCCTCCCACCACGGTGACCACGGGCAGCAGATTGATAAAGGAGGTGACCCGCACCGGTCCCAGCCTGGCCAGGGCGTAGAGGTAGAGGAAAAAGCTCAACGCCGTACAGATCACGCCCAGATAGACGAGGTTCAGCCACACGCTGAGGCTGCCGAGGCTCCAGCTCCGCATCTCGCTGAGAGCGATCGGCAACAGAAGAACCGTCCCGATCATGGATTGAAAGGTAATCAGGTTGATACCCCTTAAGCCCCGGTGTAGATTCCTGCTGAACATGTTGTAGGCCACCCAAGACAGACAAGCACCGAACATCAGCAGATTCCCCAACAGCGCCCGGTCGTACTGCGCCGGGGTTCTCTGGACCACGAAATATACTCCCACGATCGAAAGGGCGATGCCCAAGCCCTGAAACCAGCGGATCGAATTCTTGAAAAGGAGATACTCCGCCCCCACGGTCAGGGCCGGAATGACGGCGGTGATCAGTGCGGCATTGGAGGCGGAGGTGTATTTGATGCCCCGGGATTCGCAGAGAAAGTAGAAGAAGGTCCCGAACAAGGCGCTGAGCAGCAAAAACAGGCGGTCGGATTTCTGCAGCCTGAACCCCGGGTCCTGGCGGCGCTGCAGCGGGATCAGTACGACCGAGGCGATCAGGAATCTCAGGAACACCATGGTCATGGGAGGGAAACCCGTGTTGAGGATCGCCTTCGAGCTGACGAAGGAAAGACCCCAGAACAGCACGGCCCCCAGCACGGCCAAAATGGGAAGGAGTGGATGGGGTGTTTTCTGCTCGGAATCCATGATGCGTAGCTCCAAGCGATATCACAACGGCGGCGGACCTGTCAAGGAGACGGGCGCCCGGCTCCCGGACATCTTGTCTTCGATACCCCTTCAGCGGTATTTTCAGTTATATTGACCACAGGGGTTCTAGGGAATGCGGGAGTGCTGTCAAGATGAGCAGCAGACCGCAGGCTGGAGGCAAGCATTGAGGAGCAGTGACGAGAAGCTGAATCAGCTCCGGGGTAAACGAGGCTTCATCTGCGACATGGATGGAGTGATCTATCACGGCAATCGCCTGCTTGCCGGGGCCAAAGAGTTCGTGGCCTGGTTGCTGGAAAACGACAAGCGCTTCCTCTTCCTCACCAATTCCAGCGAACGCTCTCCCCGGGAGCTGCAGCAAAAGCTCGCGCGCATGCAGATCGAGGTACCTGTAGAGAACTTCTACACCAGCGCTCTGGCCACGGCCGGATTCCTGGCCAGCCAGCATCCCCATGGAAGCGCCTACGTGATCGGTGAGGCCGGACTGACCAACGCCCTCTATCAGGCGGGCTTTTCCATGAACGACGTCAATCCGGACTACGTGGTAGTGGGAGATACTAGAACCTACAGCTTCGAGAGAGTCGAGCGGGCCGTCCAACTGGTTCTGGGCGGAGCTCGACTGATAGGAACGAATCCCGACCTGACCGGACCGTCGGAAGGAGGTATTGTTCCCTCTACCGGATCGTTAATCGCGCCGATCGAACTGGCTACAAACCGAAAGGCTTACTTCGTGGGAAAACCGAATCCCCTGATGATGCGCCACGCCTTGAAATGGCTCGACTGCCGGAGAGAGGAAACGGTGATCATAGGGGACAGGATGGACACGGACATACTGTCCGGAATCGAAGCGGAGATCGAGCCGGTGCTGGTCTTGAGCGGCGTGACCGCAGCGGAGGATCTCCGGAAGTTTCCCTACGCTCCCCACTACGTTCTGGAAGGGGTCGGAGATATTCCAAATATAGCTTGACCTGCTGTTCGCGGTTGTAATAGCATGGTTGCGCTGTCCGGGAGGTTGCCATGTCTTCAGTACGCAACGAAGAGATCTTCAAGATTGTCGAAAAGATCCGTAATCACTACCACACGAATCTCAACAACCGCTACGTACGCAAAGCCCTGTTGCTGATGAAAGTTCCCAGGGGCACCTGGGATGCCATAGCCCGTCTAACGGAGAAAACCGACTTCTACAAGATCCAGGGTTATCCCTACAAAGAGCTGTATGAGCAGATCCACGCGGCCGCCACCTTCGTGCATCATGCCAAACTGGAAGTTGCCCCGCATCTTCGGGGGTTGCTTTCCGCGGGAACCGAGACGGTGTTCAGCCGCTCCAAGCCCGAGGAGGACAAAGTTCTCCTGGATATGGCGATCAATAATTTTCCCGCCAATCTCGGAGTGTTTTCCGATCTGATCAACACCCTATACGTGAAGACGGTTGAAGAGGATAAGGCGGACCACCCGAACGTGCGGCCCATATACGAAAGGATGCCCGAGCTCAAAGAGATCGGCCGCCTATTAATCTAACCTTCGAATCAGATAAAGCCCTATCCCTGTATCTGTTTGACCAGCTCCGGCACTACGTCGAAGAGGCTACCGACGATCCCGAAGTGGGCTACGTTGAAGATCGGGGCGCCGGGATCGTTGTTGATGGCAACGATGATGTCCGAGCTTTTCATACCCGCCAGATGCTGAATCGCCCCGCTGATCCCGCAGGCCACGTAGATGGTCGGATTCACGGTCTTGCCGGTCTGTCCCACCTGATGGGAATAGGGGATCCAGCCCGCATCCACCGCGGCCCGGGAGGCGCCGACCGCTCCTCCTATCGCCTTGGCCAACTCTTCGATCAGGGCGAAGTTCTTGGGATCCTTCAAACCCCGACCTCCGGAAACAATGAAATCCGCATCGGCCAGGTTCACCGTATCCATCTCTTCCCGAACGAACTCCAGCACCTCCACCCTGGGCTTGAGAATCGGATAGCTCAACTCCACTATTTTACCGTCGTGGCTTCCCAACGACTCGGCCGCCTTCATCACCTTGTGGCGCACCGTGGCCATCTGGGGCCTGTGGCTGTTGCAGAGGATCGTAGCCATGATGTTTCCGCCGAAGGCGGGCCGGGTCTGCCTGAGCAGCTTGTTCTCCCCGTCGATCATCAGCTCCGTGCAGTCGGCGGTCAATCCCGTAAGGATCCGGGCCGCCACCCGCGGCAGGAGGGAACGCCCGATGATCGTGCCGCCGCCCAGGAATATTTCCGGTTTCTTATCCAGCAGGATCTTGGCCACCAGATCGGCCTGGATCTCCTCGTTGAAATCCCCGATGGCCGGATCTTCCATCATCCAGACCTCGTCGACCCCGTAGGAGACCAGCTCCTCCGCCATGTCCCGAACCTTGTCCCCGAGCAGGATGGCACTGATCTTTTTGCCCAGACTGGCCTTGAGCTCCCGGGACGCCCCGATGATCTCGTAGACAACGGAGGACAGCGCACCATGCCGGTGCTCGGCGAACAGGCAGATGCCGGAGTACTCTTCGACC
This sequence comes from uncultured Spirochaetaceae bacterium, assembly GCA_964551205.1. Classification (GTDB taxonomy): domain Bacteria; phylum Spirochaetota; class Spirochaetia; order SZUA-6; family DRHE01; genus JAFGQJ01. The sequence continues at coordinate 1,228 of CAZKCQ010000078.1, read as the reverse complement.
TCCTGTCCCTTGAAGGGCCGCCTCTCTATGACGATGGCGTCGTACTTGCAGGCGCTGACACAGGCTCCGCACACGGTACAGCGCTCATTGAGCACTGCCTTCTTATCTACCAACGATACGGCATCGTAGGCACAAACCTTGATACACAGTCCGCAGCCTACGCACTTGTCAACGATGATTTGAATCGGTTCCGCCATAGCTCTAACCTTCCTCTTTCTGCTGCCCGATGGGAATACCGGCTGAACGGAGCTCCGCCAGCAGATCGGTAACGGCCTGCCCGACATCCCCTTCGAAGATCTTCCCGCCGGAAGGCTTGGGGGGGGTAAAGATCTTCATGACCTGGGTCGGGGACCCGGTCAAGCCGATCCGCTGCGGGTCCAGATCGATGTCCTGATGGTCCCAGTTCTTTATTTCCGCCTTCTTGGCGGCCATCTTTCCCTTCAGGGAGGGCAGGCGGGGTTCATTGATCTCCTTCACCACGGTCAGGAGGATGGGAAGCTTCGACTTCAGGCGGACATAGCCATCCTCCAGCAGGCGCTCCACAACGATTGTTCCGTCTTCATCGATCTGTTCGATTTTTCGGATCTCCGTGACGTGGGGCAGTCCCAGGTTCTCCGCCACCCCGGGACCTACCTGGCCGGTATCACCGTCGATCGCCTGCCGGCCCATGAGGATCACATCCACCTTGCCGATCTTCTTGATGCCCCGGGCAAGGGTATAGCCGGTAGCCAGGGTATCCGCGCCGGCGAAGGCCCTGTCGGACAGCAGGATCGCCTCGTCCACCCCCAGGCTGATGGCCTCCCGCAGAGCGCTCTCCACCTGAGGAGGACCCATGGAAAGGGCGATCACGCTTCCGCCGTGCTGTTCTTTCAGCCGAATCCCCTCCTCCAGCGCATACATATCGAAGGGATTGATGATGGACTCCACACCCTCCCGCATAAGGGTATTGGTCTCCGGATTGATCCGCACGTTGGTCGTATCCGGGACCTGTTTTATACAGATGACGATCTTCAAAACTACTCCTTCTTCTGCAGGCTTTCCTTGATTAACTGGAGGCCGATGATCTCTCTCTGGATCTGATTCGTGCCTTCGTAGATCTGGGTAATCTTGGCATCCCGCATCATCTTCTCTACAGGATATTCTTTCATGTAGCCGTAGCCGCCGTAGATCTGGACGGCGTCGGTGGTGACCCGCATGGCCGTGTCGGAGGCAAATACCTTGGCCATGG
>CAZKCQ010000077.1:0-10649 GCA_964551205.1 uncultured Spirochaetaceae bacterium | reverse complement strand
TGCCCTTCTCCTTCTGGATGGTGTACAGATCCAGCAGGGCCTGGGTGGGGTGCTGGCCGGATCCGTCGCCGCCGTTCAAGACCGGGATCTGCACCGCATCGGCGATGATCTGGGCCCCTCCGGTCTGGGGCTGGCGCACCACGATGCAGTCCACGTACCCCTCTACGGTGCGGGCCATGTCGGCCAGGCTCTCCCCTTTGGAGGCGGAGGAGCTCTTGGCGTCGGCCACGGTGATCGAGCGGGCTCCCAGGCGTCGCACCGCGGTCTCGAAGGAGAGGCGGGTGCGGGTGGAGGGCTCCAGGAATATCACCGCCACCACCTTGTCGGCCAGCAGGTCGGATACGTGCTCCTTGCGGACCAGCTGTTCCATCTTGCCGGTCACCTTCATGATCTCCAAAAGATCGTCCTTGCTCAGATCCTCCGTGCTGAGAATGTCGCGTCCCTCAAAACTCATCGTTTCATCCTTCCTCGATTCTTGATTGTAACACTCGCCGTTTTTATAGCACGAACGATGTTCGTGTAGCCAGTGCAGCGGCAGAGATTGCCCCGGATGGCCTGTTTAATCTCCTGGTTGGAGGGATCGGGTTTCGCATCCAGCAGGGCCTTGGCGCTCAGGATCATTCCGGGGGTGCAGTAACCGCACTGCACGGCTCCCTCGTCGATGAACGCCTGCTGCAGGGGGTGTAGATCGCCGTCCTGCTCGAGGCCCTCGATGGTGGTGATCCGCTTGCCGTCCACGGTGAAGGCCAGGGTCTGGCAGGAGAGAATAGCCCTGCCCTCGAGCAGCACCGTGCAGGCGCCGCACTCCCCGATGCCGCAGCCGTACTTGGTGCCCATCAGTTCCAGACGGTCCCGCAGCACGTTGAGCAGGATCTCGTTGGGCTTTACCTCCAGGGAGTAGTCCTTGCCGTTGACATTCAATGTGATGGAAAGATTCATTTTTGTCCTCCTGCCCGCTTCCAAGCCTCCAGCAGGGCTTCCCGCACAAGCAGGGAGGCAATCTGCCCGCGGTAAGCGGCGGTCGAGCGGACATCGTCGATCGGTGCGATGTCCTCGGCAACCAGCCCGGCGGCCCGGTCAAACAGCCGTTCGCCGTACTTCCGACCCTCCAGGGCGTTTTCTACGGCCGGCGCTCGGACCGGGGTCGGGGCCACCGAGCCCAGGGCTATGCGGGCCAGCCGGATACGATCGCCCTCCCGCTCGATGTAGGCGGCGCAGTTGATCTTGGCGATGTCCAGGCTGACCCTGGCCAGCCGGCGAAAGGCAGCCCCCGAGTGTTCCGGGGGCAGGGGCAGGGTCACGCTGCACACCATCTGTCCCTGTTTCAGCACGGTCTTTTTGGGTCCGCTGAAAAAACCGCCCAGGGGCAGACGGCTGTACTGGACTCCCGCAGCGCCGCCTGCCCCGCAGATCTCCACCTCTGCATTCAGCGCGAGGAGGATCGGCGGGGTATCGGCTCCCGGGGAGGCGTTGCAGATGTTCCCCGCCAGGGTGGCCATGTTTCGGATCTGGGTTCCCCCGATCACATCGATCGCCTCGCACAGGGCTGGAAATCGGGAAACGACCCCGTGGTTGTGCTCGATATCGCCCAGGCGGGCTCCCGCCCCGATGGATAGGGATTTGCCCTCCACCGTGACAAAATCCAACTCGGCGATCCCCAGGATGTACACCAAACGACGGGGCTTCGCCGCGTTGATCTTGATGCTGTTGACCAGGTCCGTGCCCCCGGCCAGGACCTGGGCTCCCTCTGCTTTCAGCGCCTCCAGGGCTTCATCCAGGTTGCGGGGCGTGCTGCATTCGAAATCCAAACTGATGACTCGGGTACTCGACATTGTATTTCTTCCTTATCCCCGGAGGGTGGCAACAGGCTGTGGCCTGCCTGGGGCTTTGCGTTTGCCCCGTTCCTTCTGCGCGCCCTGCGTGCCTTTGACCTGCAAGCTCTCCCCCTGCGCTGCGCCGACGGCCCGAAGGATGTCTTCGGGGGTAATCGGCAGCTTCGTGAACCAGATGCCCGTAGCGTTGTGGATGGCCGCGGCCACGGCTGCCGGAACCGGATTCAAGGCCGCCTCCCCGATGCCCTTGGCTCCCATGGGGCCGGTGGGCTCGTAGGTATCGGCGAAGAAGATCTCGAAATCCTCAGGATCGGGAAGATCCACGGCTCCGAGCATCTTGTAGTCGGTCAGCAGTCCCCGGTTGGTCAGCACCCCGGATTTCGGATCGTAGTCGGTGTCCTCCAAAAGGGCCATGCCGGCCCCCCGATAGAATCCGCCCTGAAGCTGGCCTTTGGCCAAGGCCGGATTGATAACGGTTCCGGCATCGCTGCCGGCAACTACCCGCAGGATCCGCACCATGCCCGTTGCCATGTCCACCTCCACCTCTACGAAGAAGGTCGTGTAGGCGGGGGGACAGTTGACCTTGCGCACGCTCCGCGCCGAGATGGCCGTACCCCAGTCGTTGTTCATGGCCGTTTCGGCAACCTCCCGTATAGTGATGTTCTTCTCCGGCATCCCCTCAACGTAGATGAGCCCCTCGTTTTTGTTTTCGTCTAGACGGGTTTTCAGGGAATCCAGCGGCGCATTGAGGATCCGGGAGGCGTACTCCAGGAGTACCCGTTTCGTGTCCCGAGCCACATCCAGCACGGCTCCGGCTCCGCAGTACACACCCCGGGTCGCATGGGTACAGACATCGTAGCCGGTGGAGCGGGTATCCGCAGGTGAGATGCCCACCTTGTCGAAAGGCACACTAAACTCCTCGGCAACCAGTTTGGCCGCCGCGTCCAGGGTTCCGCCGCCGTGATCCATCAGGGCGGTCAACACGTCGATGGAGCCGTCCTCGTTCACCTTGACCTGAACCGTGGTGAAGTCCTTAACCTCTCCGGGGACGGGGGCTCCGGTGCCGGAGGTGTGAAAGCCCCGGGCCACCCCGATTCCCCGGCGAAAGCGGCCGCTGCCCGACTTCGGGTCGGGGCGCCGGTCCCAGCCTATCATCTGCGCCCCGGTGTACAGCAGCTCTTTGACGCCGTCGGAGTGGATCAGTGAACGGATTGTGGGACCCTGACCCCAGAAGATCTCGCCCAGGCCGACGTACTGTTTGATCCGCAGCTCGATAGGGTCCAGGTTGAGCTTTTCGGCCAGGATGTTCATAGTCGTTTCCACACCGAAGGTCACCTGAGGTGCCCCGTAGCCCTGCATAGCGCAGGTCGGAGCCTTGTTTGTGTACACCGCCACTCCCTGGTAGCGCATGGCGGGCAGGCGATAGAGGGAGTGCCACCATCCGGCCAGAACCCCCAGAAAGGCCAGGGCCTGGATATGATGGCTGCCGATATCCACCCAGGCCTTCATCTCCCCGGCTGTGAGGGTGCCGTCCTTCCTGGCCCCGATCTTCAGGGTGTAGCGGGTCGGATAGCGACAGTGATCGTAAAGATCCTCCTCCCGGCTCTGCAGGATCTTGACCGGTTTTCCCGCCTTGAGTGCCAGAGCCACGGTGATGAGGATCACCGGGTTGGTGTGGATACCGCTGCCGAAGTGTCCGCCCCCGGTCAGACGGATCACGTTGACCTTGTTCAGGGAGATGTCGAACAGCTGCCCCAGGAGGATGCGGGTGTTGTGCAGTGCCTGGGTGGAGGGCCAAACCGTGATCCCCCCGTCGGGTTCTGGACGGCAGGTGCAGCCCCGGGGTTCCATCTGGCAGTGGTAGACCCGCGGGGTGACGAACTCGTTCTCCACGATCACGTCCGCCTCGGCGAAGCCCTTCTCCACATCCCCCTCGGCCACCTCCCGGGTGCAGGCGATGTTGTTCTGGATCGTGATCCCCTTGTCCTGGAGGTAGACCCTGTCGTGGATCAGGTTGTCCTCCGCGGCCATGGCTTCTTCTATTTTGAAGTAGGCGGGTAGGATCTCCCAGTCCACCCGGACCGCTTCGGCGGCCTTCTCGGCCAGCTCCTCGGTCTCCGCGGCTACCGCGGCGAAGGGGTCGCCCACCTGGCGCACGTGGTCGCTCAGGATCCGCCAGTCCTTATAGGTCGAGCGGGGCACCGAGACCTGGCGCACGTTGAACGGTTGCTTCGGTGTGTCCCCGGGCCCCAGTACGGCGGCGCCCAACTTCTCGGCATCGGAGAAATCAATACTCTTGATGCGTGCATGGGGGTGGGGACTTCTCAGGATCTTGCCGTAGAGCATGCCCGGCAGCACCACGTCGGAGGGGTAGATCTCCCGGCCGGTGACCCGAGCCCGACCCTCCTTGCGGGGAAAGTCCTTTCCTAGAAATCTGTATTTCTGATCACTCATGGATGTAGGTCCTCCAGGTTATGCTATTTATTCTGCCCGGCGACGGCGAAGCTGTCAATATCATAATCAAGAATCAAATTCCATATAATGAGAACATTAGGTTTGACAACTTTTCTCCGGCCAGGTAGTATGCAAGAACCATTTTTCGCGTTTCTTACACCACAGCTAGATCACGAAGAATCTTTAGACAGGAGGATCGAGGTGGGAGATTTCCGTTTTTTCCGACCCACAGCGTTGGAGGAGCTTCTCGACTTCAAGGCCAGGGAGGGCGGCAAGGCGAGGATTCTGGACGGCGGGTCGAATGTTCTGGTCTATATCAACGAAGGATCGATTGCCGGGGGAACGCTGGTGGATGTGAAGTCCCTGGAGGCGATCAAAGGGATCGAGGAGCGGGACGGCCGGCTGGAGATCGGAGCCGGAGAGTTGATCGCCGACATCATGGACTCAGGCCTGATCAGGAAGAAGGTGCCCTTCCTCCGGGAAGTTCTACAGAAGTTTGCCAATCCCCTGGTTCGGAATATGGCTACCCTGGCCGGGAATATCGCCGACTCCTCGCCGATCGGTGACACCGTTCCTCCGCTGCTGGTTCTCGGGGCGGAGGTGGTCGCGGCCAGCGCCAAGGGCGAGCGGGTTATACCCCTGGAGAAGTTTTTCACAGGACCGGGGCAAAACGTCCTGCGACCCGAGGAGGTGATTCTCAAGGTGCGCTTCCCCGTGCCTGAAGAAGGCGGCGGTGGGCACGTCAAGCTCGGACTGCGCCGGGGCACCTCCTGCTCGGTGGCCTCGGTAGCCGTCTGGGTGATAGCGGACAAGGGCAAAGTTCGGGATATCCGCATCAGTCTGGGCGGTGTGGCTCCCACCCCCATTCGGGCCCATAAGACCGAAGATGCCTTCAAGGGACAGAGCCTGGACTGGGACAGGATAGCGGAGCTTTCCGAGACGGTGATGAGTGAGATCCGTCCGATCACCGACGTTCGGGGCAGCGCCGACTACCGGAAGCATGTCTCTGCCGGCCTTTTAGCCAAGGCGGTTCGCCAGGCCCTGGGATTGGAGGAATCGAGATGAGCGAACGCGACGACAACGGGTTGTACGATATCTGCATCAAGGTCAACGATCGGGAGCTCCGCGGCAAAGTGAAGGCGGAAACCTCCCTGCTCGATTTTCTCAGGGCTAACAACCACACGGAGGTCAAGCGGGGCTGCGACAAGGGGGACTGCGGCGCCTGTACGGTGATCAAGGACGGCCGGGCCATTCTCTCCTGCATCACCCTGGCGTTGCAAGCCGACGGCAGCAAAGTCTACACGGTGAAGTCCCTGGGCAGCTGGGAAAAGATGCATCCCCTGCAGCAGGCCTTCGTGGACTACGAGGCTCTGCAGTGCGGCTTCTGCACTCCGGGCATGCTGATGAGCGCCAAGGCGCTCCTGGATGCAAACCCCAAGCCCACCCGGGCGGAGATTCGGGAGGCCATATCGGGGAATCTCTGCCGCTGCACGGGCTATCAGAAGATCGTGGACGCTGTTGAGGCGGTTGCCAGAGGAGAGTACCGATGAAAAACAAGTACAGCGTGGTCGGAACCCGCATAGCCGGCCTGGATGAGAAGGACAAGGTCCTGGGAAACGTTGTCTTTGCCGAGGACTTCACCCTGCCCGGATTGATATACGGGAAGGTCTTCCGCTCCACCAGGGCATCCGCCCGTATCAAAGCCCTCGACGTGTCCAAGGCTCGATCCCTTCCCGGAGTGGTCTGTGTGCTGACCGCTGAAGACGTACCCAACAACGAGTCGGTCAAAAACGTGGTCGGGCAGACCACGGAGGTGGGGCTTCTGGAGGCCGAGCATCAGGTGCTGGCCCGGGAACGGGTCCGCTACTGGGGAGAGGCCATCGCCTTGGTGGCCGCGGAGAGCCTGGACGTCGCCCGGGATGCTTTAAAGCTGATCGAGGTGGAGTACGAGGAGCTTCCCGCAGTGTTTGATCCCCTGGAGGCGATGAAGCCGGATGCACCCAAGATCCACGGCAACAACAACGTGATCGCTTCCTGGAAGCTGCGCAAAGGCGACGTTGAGCAGGGCTTTGCCCAGGCCGACGTGATCGTGGAGAACACCTACCGCACCCCCCGGCAGGAGCATGCCCATATCGAGCCGGAGTCCGGGGTGGCCTGGGTGGACGACATGGGGGTGATCAACGTGCGCTACGCCGCCCAGGTCATCGAGCACTACCGGGACATCGCCACGGTGTTAGGTGTACCGGAGAGCCTGGTGCGGGTCATCGGTACGTTGATCGGAGGCGGCTTCGGCGGCAAAGAGGACGTCACCGTGGAGGTCTTTCTGGCCCTGATGGCCTGGAAGACCGGCCGCCCGGTGAAGCTCACCTTCACCCGGGAGGAGATGGGCTATGCCCGGCATAAGCGCCATCCCTACGTTCTGAAGTACAAGACCGGGGCAACTAAAGAAGGGAAGCTCGTGGCTCTGGAGGCCCAGATCGTCTCCGATGCCGGGGCCTACGTGTACTTGAGCCCCTGGGTCCTGATCTATTCCACGGTGCACTCAACCGGACCGTACCTCATTCCCAACGTCAAGGTGGATGCCAACTCGGTGCTCACCAACAACATCATGACCAGCGCCTTCCGCGGATTCGGGGGGATGCAGGTGGTGGCGGCCTACGAAGCCCAGATGGACGAGCTGGCGGAAAAGCTCAGGCTGGATCCCGTCGCGCTGCGGGCCAGGAACTTCCTCAAGAAGGGGGATGTCACGGCCAGCTATCAGGAGATTACCTCGGAGGTCTGGCTGGAGAAGTGCGCCCGGGCGGTTTTAGATGCCCTGGGACCGAAGAGCAAGGGCGGCAAGACAACGAAGGTCGGCCGGGGTTTGGCCTGCGCCTGGCAGTCCTACGGACGGATGACCTACCTGCACGACACCTCCAACTGCTGGGTCAACCTGGAGATGGACGGCAGCGCCGTGCTCCGAACCGGCATCCCGGACCTGGGCGGAGGGCAGCGCGAGTCGGTGCGGGCCATCGCCGCGGAGGTGCTGGGACTGAATGTCGAGGAGATCCACGTCATTTCTACGGACTCTCAGGTTACCCCCCTGTCCGGCACCGTGACCGCCACCCGGGCCCTCTACATGTCGGGGAACGCGGCCAAGCTGGCTTCGGAGAACGTGAAGAAGATCATCACCGACAAGGCGGCGGAGGTCCTGGGCGTGGCCGCGGACTCACTCGATCTCAAAGACCATAGGGTGGTCGTGATCGACGATCCCAGGAAGAACATCCCGCTGGTGGAGGCGATCAAGCAGTGCCACTTCGAAGGCAAGATCCCCCAGAGCCTGGCCACCTTCCGGGCTCCCTTCACAGAGCCGATCCACTCGGACGTGATCAAAGACCCGGTGTTCCCGGACTTCACCTTCGGCGCGCAGGCCGCGGAGGTGGAGGTGGACGTCGAAACCGGGGAGGTGAAGGTCCTGAAGTGGGCCACGGCCTACGACATCGGCCAGGCGATCAACGTCAACCGGGTGGAAGGCCAGATGGAAGGCGGCGTCGCTCAAGGTCTTGGATTCGGGCTTATGGAGGACTACCTGGAGGTGGAAGGGGTGCCCTGGACCTGGAACTTCCACGACTACATCATCCCCACCTCCAAGGACGTGCCGGACATCAAATCGATCGTGCTGGAGTCAGGATCGGGAAAGGGGCCCTTCGGCGCCAAGGGGATCGGGGAGCCGGCCATTTCGGCGGCCGGACCGGCCGCGGCCAACGCGATCAAGGACGCCATCGGCGTGCGGATCACCCATCTGCCGATCACCGCGGAGCGCATCTTCTTCGCCCTGCGGGGCGAAAAGGGTTGAGAGAGAAGCTCCAGCCTGCGCACTGATCGCCGACATCCGATACGGCGGAAGCGATTTTCGTATCAATTCGCGGGAACAACTCGGGCCGCTGATCGAATCTTCCCCGGTCCGGTTCTTTTTTATGTACTGAACGATTCCTATACCAACCTCCCGGTGCAGTTACTGCATTCTTTAATCTTCATCTTCGTGTTCTTGGCAGTGAGCTACTACATCAGCACTGCCGTCTCCCCGGAGTTGAAAGCTTTGGCTCAGGCGCCGTACGGTTTGTTAAGGATGGATCAGCCCATTGATCCCGATTTTGAAAGCCATGGCGCGATTGTTCCTTTAAAGGTTGTGATGTTTGTTGATATCCGCTTCGAAGTCGGCAATCTTTCCGGACAGAACGTCTTTGACTTTGATCGGCCGATTCTGAGCACTGGCCTCCAGGGTTGCGAAGCTGCAGGCCAAGTCTCGCACGCCCTCCTCTCCGCTGGTCTCCATGGCCCTGCCCTCACGGATGGCGTTGAGGAAGTCGAGGATCTCTAGCGTGAAGTTGTTGCCGATTCCCCTCGGCATAAAGCGTTCCTTCATCTGCGGATCGGCTCGCTGCTCGAAGAGTTGAATGAGGCTCTGGGGCTTCTGATTATCCAGAATGATCTGCTCGCCTTTGATGCAACCCTTGCTGCCGTAGTAGATGGGTGGAAGGCTCGTTTCCTCCCCGTGTCCGGCCCAGGAGATCATGATATTGCCGAAGGCGCCGTTTTCGTATCGGAGGTTGCAGGACAGGGTGTCGTCGGTTTCGCAGTCGGTCTGTTCGATGAGTTGGCCCCGTTCGTCTCGAATGACCCGCAGCGGTTCGACGGTCGGAGCAAAACCGCTGATCTCGGCGATTTCCCCCACCGTAAAGCGCAGCCAGTGATAGAAGTGAACCATCCAGTCCACCGCAACGCCCCCGGCAGCCATGAGCTTTTTGTGGCGCCAGGCCGTCCCGGCGATGATCTTGTCGGGAGCCCAGAACCCGCCGACATTCAGATAGATGGTGAACTGCACTTTTCCTAAATAGCCCTCCTCGATGCACCAGCGGATCATTCGCACCAGAGGGTTATAGCGAACGCACTCCGCCACACCGATGATCACGCCTTTTTTCCGGGCGGCCTCTATGAGCTTCCATCCCGCTTTGACGCTGATTGTGAAGGGTTTTTCGATCAAGACGTTCATGCCCCGATCAACGGCGGCCATTCCGATCTGGTGATGGGTAAACACCGAAGAGAGCACGAATACCGTGTCGATAGCCTCTTCGGCCAGCATCTGCCGGTAGTCCGAGTAAATCGCGGGCAACTTATCCTGAAAATCGGATACCCATACCGGGGCCGCCTGCATGGGATCTCCGGGAGGGCCGACGCCGCACTGCTGCTGCGGCCCCTCTCCCCTCTTGCGGAAACTCTCCGCCTTCCATGCGGTGGGGTTGCAGAGGGCCTCAATACTCACCCCCTCCAGCAGACCTTTTTCCTTTAGCTCTTTGAAGCCGTTCAGATGAGCCGCAGTGATGTGCCCGCAGCCCACGATTCCGATTTTGATCTGTCTTGACAACTTCATGCTCCTGTTTCGTCGCTCAAGCGCTTTTGATCAGATTTGTCATGTATTCGAAAAACAGCTGAACCTGTCCATCGATCCGTTCGATTCCCAGAATGCGGTGATCCTCCGAGAGCAGTGTGGGGCAGAACTCTAAATTGCAGTAGCCCTTGCAGCCGACCTCCTTCAACGCTTTGACGAAGGCCGGGTAGGTGATGTGAGGCCGGTCCAGTCCGCGAATCGGATCCTGGATGGCCTTTCCTTTTTGCGTCGTGGCGAAGGTGATCACGAGAGCAGCAGTATATCGTCAATCGAATCGATTGACAAAGGGATTCGATTCACACATCCTGGTTGTACCGCCGACTTGTACTGCGGGAACAAGTCCCCGGCGACGATTCCAACTAGTGTGCCCTGCCGGACGTAGTCCGGGTGACTCGAATGCTCAAGGCTCCTTCCGTCGCTGTGGTCAGCGCCGAGGACAGCATCTGCCTTGTTTTGCCGGGGTCGCCCAGGGAGAGGTGAATCCGGATTGTCGGCGCGTCGACGTTGCCCGCCACGCCCGGGTGTGGCACTGGCTGTTTCCCAAAGGGACTCACTGATTCAAGGAGGTATGGATATGCACAAGATCACCATGTTGGGAGCGGGGTTGATCGGGATGTTCTACACCCAGACCCTGCACGCCAATCGAAGCCGGGACAAGGTCCACATCCTCTATTCGCGCTCGGAGCAGAAGGCCAGGGATACAGCCGCTGCCTGGGGCGTGGAAAAATGGACCACGGATATGGACAAGGCAATCTACGACCCGGATACCGACGTGGTCGTGATCGGCCTGCCCAACTCATTGCACAAGGAAGCGGTTTTGAAGACGGTGAAGGCTGGGAAGACGGTTCTGTGCACCAAACCTCTGGCCATAAACGCGGAAGATGCTCTGGAGATGCTGCGGGCCGTCGAGAAAGCCGGGGTGTTTCACGGTTATC
>CAZKCQ010000076.1:0-11180 GCA_964551205.1 uncultured Spirochaetaceae bacterium | reverse complement strand
GCTCGAACGACGAGAGCTGAATGTCGATCAGACTGGGCATTTCCATCGCCTCTTCTACACCCTGACCGATATAGACTCTCTTGATCATTTCAGGAACCATGTGCCCTCCCATGAGCTACTACGTGAGCTATTGATGGACGACAATACCACCGGCGGATGGACTCCTCCGGTGGTATCGAGGTTGTGGGATTGTGGTGCAAAGTTACGATTATGTAACCTCAACCGTAGCGCCAGCTGACTCCAGCCGCTCTTTGATTTTTTGAGACTCTTCTTTGCTGATGGCCTCTTTCACAGCCTTGTCACCAGCTTCGACGAGCTCTTTCGCTTCTTTGAGTCCAAGACCGGTTATGGCCCGGACTTCCTTGATTACGGGAATCTTCTTCCCGTCCTCGAAGCTCTTCAGCACGACGGTAAACTCGGTCTGCTCCTCTGCCGCCGCGGCGGCTTCCCCGCCTGCGGCCGAAGGAGCCGCTGCCACCGCGACCGGTGCAGCAGCGCTTACGCCGAACTTCTCTTCCATCGCCTTTACCAGCTCCGAAATCTCGAGCACCGTCTTGTTGGCGATTGCCTCGAGAATCTCATCGTTAGTCAGTGTTGCCATTTATCTTCTCCTTGTTTTCGTTTTTTCTCGCGGCAATAGCTGGAACACATTTAAAGACTAATGCCGCTTCTATTGCTTGCCTTTGCTTTCGGCCACGGCCTGAAGGGTTCGCACAAGTTTGGTGGCGATCCCGCTCATGGCATATACCAGATTGGTCAAGGGAGCATTCATCGTGCCCATCAAAATGGCATACAGGTCGTTTCTAGCCGGAAGCCTGCTGATAGCCTCCACCTGCTCGGAGGACACGACTCTGCCCTCAACCAAACCGCCTTTAATCTTCAGGGTGGAATCCCTGGTGAAGTCGAACAGCACCTTGGTAATCGGACCGATGTCGGCCTTGGCCAACGCCAGTGCCGTGGGATCGATCAGAAAATCCTCCTCGAAGGGAAATCCCAGTTCCGTCAACGCCAGGCGAGCGTAGCTGTTCTTCACCACCCGGTACTCGGCTTCTTTTTCCTGCAAGGATCGGCGCAGCTCGGTTATCTGAGAGACGTTGAGGCCCCGGAAGTCCGTGAAAATCACGTCCGTGCTGCTTTCGATCAATTCTTTAATCTTCCGGATTCCTTCGGTCTTGTAAGGCTGTATCTTCAGAGTTTTTTCTGCCATAACTTTAAGCCTTTTCCTTGGGGTTCACCATGACCCCCGGTCCCATGGTGGAGGAAACGGCGATCGATTTGATGAACTCCCCTTTGATATCCGCAGGTTTTTTCCGCTGAACCTCGTCGATGAGAAGGCGGGCGTTCTCCGCGATTTTCTCCCTGTCCATGGACACCTTTCCGATCGGCAGGTGAATAACTCCCGTCTTGTCCCCCCGGAACTCGACGCGCCCCTTTTTCAGCTCTTCGATTGCGTCTTTGATATCGAAGGTGACGGTCTTGGTCTTAGGATTGGGCATCATCCCCCGGCGTCCCAGAATCGGGCCGAGCTTTCCCACGTCCTTCATCATATCCGGGGTAGCCACCGCGACATCGAAATCGAGCCATCCGCCTTGGATCTTTTCGACAAGATCCGTATCGCCGACATAGGCGGCGCCGGCCTGTTTGGCCTCATCTGCCTTCTCTCCCTTGGCGAAGACCAGGATCTTCTTTTCCGCCCGAAAACTGTTGGGCAGTACCAGGGTGTCGCGGATCGAGTGTTTGGCCTTTACGTTCAGCTTGAGAGCGAGTTCCACGGTCTCGTCAAACTTGGCATAGGCCAGATCCTTCACCAGATCCAGGGCCTGTTCCAGGTTGTACTGTTCCATGGCGTTGTACTTTTCCAGTGTCTGCCGGTACTTCTTTCCCCTCTTCATCTACAGGCCCTCCACGGTAACACCCATGCTGCGGGCCGTTCCGGCGATAATCCGCATCGCCCCTTCGATATCCGTGGCATTCAGATCCGTCATCTTCTGTTCCGCGATCGCCCGGATCTGTTCCGCCTTGATGGTCGCTACCTTGTCCTTGTTCGGCACCGATGATCCTTTTTCCAGGCCACAGGCCTTTTTTATCAATACCGCCGCCGGTGGCGTTTTAGTAATGAAGGTGAAGCTCTTGTCCGCGAACACCGTGACCACGACGGGAATGAGCAGACCGGGCTCCACGTTCTTGGTGCGATCATTGAACTGCTGAACGAACTGGGGTGCGGACACCCCATGGGGACCCAGGGCGGGACCCACCGGTGGTGCGGGGGTTGCTTTGCCCGCCGGCACCTGCAGCTTGATGAGGGCTGCGATTTTCTTTTTAGCCATCTTTTTGTTCCTCCGTTCGTGGTGAAAGCGTCCGCCTTATATGCAGGACAGACTCCCATGAACTCTTAGATTTTCTCCACCTGAAGAAAATCCAGTTCTACCGGCGTCGATCTTCCGAAGATACCGACCATAACCCGCAATTTACCCTTTTCGAGATTGATCTCCTCGATCGTACCGGTGAAACTATCGAAAGGACCGTCGGTGATCCGCACGGACTCTCCCTCTGTAAAGGTCTGCCTGGGTTTCAGAACCTTCTCACTCTTTATCTCTCCGGCGCGCTGCAGCACCTCCCGGGCTTCCTCGGCGCTGATGGCCTGAGGTCTCTGGTTTCTGCTGAACCCTACGAATCCCGTTACACCGGGGATCTGCCGAATCGCGGAGCAGATCTGCTTCCAGTTGTTGTCCGGCAGATCCATCTCGATCATGATATATCCAGGCAGGAATTTCTTGGAAGTCACTCGCCGCTTGCCGTCTCTGACCTCGACGACCTCCTCTGCCGGTACCTTGACGTTGAACACGTAGTCCGCCAAAGAACCGTCTTCGACCAGCTTATTGACGTGCTTCTGCACTTTGTTTTCATATCCTGAATAGGTATGGACCACATACCAGCCTTTTGCCATCGGCGTTTCCTCTTAGGTTCTTCGATCGTCTATCAGCATTAGAAAATCAGATCGATTCCCCGGAAGATGATAAAATCAACGATACCCAAAGCGACGGCGATTAGAATGACTGAAACCAAAACCACTTTGGTCGAAGACGCCACTTCTTCTCGGCTGGGCCAGGTTACTTTCTTGAGTTCGGCGAAACTCTCTTTGAAGAATCGGATTATCTTCTTCATCTCTTTCCTCTCGAAGCTTTAAGGATGCGCTTTCTTAAAAGGAAGCAGGCCAGGCAGGACTCGAACCTGCAACATCCGGTTTTGGAGACCGGCGCTCTAGCCAATTGGAGCTACTGGCCTTCAGAAGATCGCTGTTACTTGATCTTGGTTTCCCTGTGCAAGGTGTGTTTTCTGTCAAACTTGCAGTACTTTTTGAACTCCAGCTTCCCCTGGATGTTCCTCTTGTTCTTGGTGGTTGTATAATTCCTGCGGTCGCATTCGGTACACTGCAGAGCCACGAGCTCAACCGTCTTCCCCTTAGCCTTCGCCATCCGCTCCTATCCTTCCCGGTGTTTTGTTGCGCCCCGTCCATCGTGACGCAACCTCTTCTTTTATCAGATTGGATGGTTGCGTCATCCTCGGTCGGGCATTCGCCCGACCTCGCAATCGAAAGAACTTCGTTGTTCTCCTCCAGCCATTACGGGCTGTCGTCGAAATATAATAAAATTCCCCCGATTGTGTCAATGGCATAATTTTCGCATTGTCTCCATTCGAACAACTCGCCGCTGTGCTTTTAAGCTGCCATAAGGCCCGCTCTCTGCCCACCGAGAGGGTGGAGATGATTTCGGGGAATCTTTTTTTCTGCCAGCCTCCGATCGGAATTGAACCGATGACCCCCTCCTTACCATGGAGGTGCTCTACCAGCTGAGCTACAGAGGCAGTTAATTCTTTTTTATATATAGAATTACGCTAAAAATCGCCGAATATATTACACTATTTACCCGGTTTTGTAAAGGTACCTCACCCCCATATTTCAATTTAATCACAAAAACCTTGACAAACAATCGATTCAACCCAAGGATAATGGCAAATAAGGAGAAAACTGTGTCCATCCGCATCGTCGAGGTATCTGATTCCAGAGAAAAAAAAGACTTTTTAGGCGTGCCCTACCGACTCCATCGCCATCACAGCGGGTGGATCCCCCCGCTGTACCTGCTGGAGAGAAATTTCATCAATCCGCATAAAAACCACCACATGGCCCACGCGGACACCCTCTGCCTGGTGTCCTACACCGATGGTCTGCCCAGCGGACGGATCATGGGCCTGATCAACCACGAGCTCAGGGAGGTGGAAGAGAAAAGGCAGGCCCGTTTTTGCAGCTTCGAGAGCATCAACGACGAACAGACCGCTTCAGCCCTACTAGCTGCCGCCGAAGCCTGGGCAAAGGAGCGGGGAATGACCAAGCTCATCGGCCCGATCGGATTCACAAATCAGGATCCTCAGGGGTTCATCATCGAGGGATTTGAGGAACGGCCGGCCCTGAATACGAATCACAATTACGCCTATATTCCCTCCCTGCTGGAGAAAGCCGGTTATTCCAAAGAGTTGGACTACCTCACCTACAAGATCCCTGTCCCCGAAAAGGCTCCGGATCTGTACTACAGACTGGCACCGAGGGTGCTGGAGCGAAATAGTGTAACACTCCACGAGTTCACGAACAAAAAACAAGCCGCAGAATACCTGCCGAAGATGTTCCGGCTGATGAACGAAACGTACAGAAATCTCCACGGTTTCGTGGCCTTGAGCGAGGAGGAGATCGAAAGACGTAGCGCTACCTACAAGCTGATGATGACTCCGGAGTTTTTCAAGATCGTGCTCGATGAAAAAGGAGATGCGGTGGCATTCATCTTCGGAATCCGGGATATCACGGAGGGGATCCGAGCGGCGCGGGGCAGGCTGGTCCCCCTCGGTTATCTCAAGATCCGCTACAATCAGAACCGGGCAAAGAGATTGGATCTTCTTCTGGGGGCGGTCAAGGAGGAGTATCGAGGTCGGGGACTCGACGTGATGATGGTCCTGGCCATGTTGAAGAGCGCCCAGGCCGACGGCATCGAGTACGCCGATAGTCATCAAGAGGCGGAGAGCAACACCCTGGTCCAGGCGGAGGTCAAGCGCATGGGCGGCATCGTTTACAAGCGGCACAGGATCTATCAGAAAGCGCTGTAGAGCGCATTCCACTATCCGGACAAAAACCGATTTTTAGCCCAAATCCGCAGAGTGTTGAAACCGAGTGGTCACTTTCTCATCGCCGACATCCTCAACAGAGCAGAAAGCGGCCGCAACGCCGTATCCTTCTGGCAACGACGGATGAATCTGAATCACTGGACCCTGGCTGAATACCGAAACGCCATGCGGGTAAACGGCCTGCAGATCAATTACCAGGAAGACATCACCCGGCTGATCCTGCACGGCTACCGCCACGCCCGCATCTGGAGCAGGACCTTCCTGGCTCAGAGCCTGATCCCTGCACTGATGGGCTACACCTGGGGCAAGGCCATGGCCGCGGTCAATTGCCTTCTCCTCCTGACGCTCCGCCGCTACTTCCTCTTCGCAGGCGAGAACAGTAAATCATAGCTCACCTTTCGGAAAGCGGGTACGCTTTCAAAACATAGAATGACGCTACCGCCTCATCCCCCGCTGTCGGTTATTACTCGAATCACCGATAGAACAGCAGCAGGGATCCGCCGTACAGGCGCCTGTCGGACAGGTGCAGCTTTCCGGCGGAGGACTGGCAAGCTCCACCTGCGGCTCTACCCGCAGCGGCGTTCCCCGCCCCTATGGCCTCTGGAAAGCCCCTCTCCTCCTCCTTGGACAGATGGATGATCAGGGTTCCACCCTCGGCCAGGATCCGCCGCGCCGCGATCAGCTGCAAGACCTCGAGCTTGCCCCTCTGCCGGAACGGCGGGTCCAGGAAGATTCGATCGAAGCAGCACTTGACCCGGCGCAGGTAATGCTCCACCGGCAGGAGATGCAGCTCGGTCTGCTCCCGAACGAAGCCCAGATTGCGCTCCAGGACCGCGCGCTTGCCCCGATCCTTCTCCACGAACACCACCGGTTCGGCTGCCCGGGAGGCCGCCTCGATCCCCACCGACCCGCAACCGCAGTACAGATCGAGGAAGGAGCAGCCCCGTATATCCCCGAGCACGGCGAACAGGGATTCCCGCATCCGATCCATGGCCGGGCGGATCACCCCCGGGGGAACGATCAGTTTTCTTCCTTTATAAACGCCGCCGGTTATCCTCACCCCAAAGCTTCCTGCATCTCGAGCACCTCCCTCAAGGCCCGGTGCTGTGGATCCAGCAGCCCCGGATCCCCGGTCAGGATCTCCCGGGCATCCTCCCTGGCCAGCAGAAACTGATCCCAGTCGGAGAGCAGGTCGGCGATCCCGAAGCGGGGGAATCCGGATTGTCTCTGACCCAGGAACTCCCCGGGCCCCCGGATCTTCAGATCCTGCTCAGCGATCTGGAATCCATCCGTCGAGTCCTTGATCGCCCTGAGGCGGGCGATCCCCGTCTCCGTGAGATTGTTGCCGTAGATCAAAAAGGCGTAGGACTGCCTATCTCCGCGGCCCACCCTGCCTCGCAGCTGATGCAGGTTGGACAACCCGAACCGTTCGGCATGTTCGATCACCATACAGCTGGCCGCCGCCACATCCACGCCCACTTCGAGCACACTGGTGGCCACCAGGATATCGATTCGACCCGCGGCGAACTCCTCCATGACTCGGATCTTCTGCTCTTCGGCCACCCGGGAGTGGATCAAGGCCAGACGAAGATCGGCAAACACCCCTCGCTTCAACCTCTCATACATCCGCTGCGCGTCCTTGAGATCGAGAGTCTCGGATTCTTCTATCAGGGGATACACGAAGTAGGCCTGGCCGCCCCTGGACACCTCCCGGCGCACTCTGTCGTAGACCTTGGCCTCGTTTCCCTGACGGGCTAGATGGGTGATCACCGCTTTACGGCCCCGGGGCAGGGTGTGAATCTCCGAAACGTCCAGCTCTCCGAAAGCACTGAGGGCCAGGGTGCGGGGAATGGGAGTGGCGCTCATCAGCAGCAGATCCGGATGATCCCCCTTGGCCATGAGAGCCTGGCGCTGAGCGACACCGAAGCGCTGCTGCTCGTCCACCATCACCAAACCGAGCCGCTTGTACCGCACCTCCTCGGAGAAAAGAGCATGGGTGCCGATCAGCAGATCGATCTCCCCGGTACTCAAGCCTTCCAGCAGCAGACGCCGCGGGGCGCCTTGAACATGGCCGGACAGGAAGGCT
Organism: uncultured Spirochaetaceae bacterium; assembly: GCA_964551205.1. Taxonomy (GTDB): domain Bacteria; phylum Spirochaetota; class Spirochaetia; order SZUA-6; family DRHE01; genus JAFGQJ01. The sequence continues at coordinate 3,925 of CAZKCQ010000076.1, read as the reverse complement.
ACCCGAACGCCCAGGGGCTCGAGCAATCGCGCCGCATTGTCTCCGTGCTGGCGGGCCAACAGCCCCGTGGGCACCAGCAGCGCCGCCTGTTCCCCGGCCTCGATCACCGAAAGGCCTGCGGCCAGGGCAACCAGGGTTTTGCCGCTGCCCACCTCTCCCTGCAGCAGCCGTGCTCCCGGATGGGGAGCGTACAGATCCCCCTCGATCTCCTGCAGGACCCGCAGCTGATCCGCAGTGAGGGCAAAGGGAAGGCGATCCAGCAGGGCTTGCTTCAAGGCGCCCGGGGGGCGACGGCGGGAGCGTTTGCTGGAAGCGCGGGTGAGCCTGCTTCGGCCCAGAGCGATCTGGTAGTGCAACAGCTCCTCGTAGACCAGGGTCTTTCGGGCCCGGGCGAGCTGCTCCATGGACTCGGGAAAATGAACTGTTTCCATGGCCCGGTGCTTGGACAGGCAATCCCGGCTTTCCCGCAAGTAAGGAGGAAGCTCCTCGCTCAAACCCGGCTGGACGATCTCCAGGGCTCGGCGCATCAGCTGGCGGATTGCGTTTTGGCTCAAGCTTTCGGTCAGGGAATAGATCGGCAGAATCCGGGCATACTCCGCCCGCTCGCGTCCCTCTTCATAGGCTTCGATTTCAAAATCACCGGCCTGAAGCCCGCCGTTGCGTCGTTGGAATCGGCCCCAGACCCAAAACCGCTTTCCCGGTTGAAGAATCCCGGACAGGTAGCCGCGCCCGAAACAGAGCAGCGCCGCTCTACCGGTCTCATCTTCAATTATCACCTTTAAGGTCTTACGGTGGCCTCTTCCGATCCAGGCGCGGGAGCGGACTCGAACCAGTACGTTCACGCGATCGGCCCGTTCCGCACCGGCCAGGCTGTCCCGGTGGCGACGATCCTGATAGCTCTTGGGGTAGTGCCTCAGCAGCTCAGCCAGGGTTCGAATACCGAGACGCTCGAGGCGACGGCGAAGCACCGGTCCGACGCCGTGGAGCTCCTCCACTCCCTCCCGGTACTCATGCAGATGCATCGCATCAGATCGGCAGATTGTAGAAAAACCTGACCAGCAACCCGAACAGAAATCCGCCCAGAAGGCGGATAACGAAGAGAAAGGCGATTGTCAGGTACAGGTACTGACGATCCGAAAGCGGCTGACGTACGGGGAAGACACGGCGCACCAGGGAAACCGCCGGATCGACCATGAACCCTAGGGCGCCGCTGATCCGCGAGCCCTGTGTCGAGAACAGGACGAGCAGGATTGCCCTGAGGAGGGCCAGGATCAGAAACAGAACCAGCAGGAAGGCAACGGCCGACCAGATCGCACTGGTGACGACCCCCAGGAAGATGCCGAGGGATATCCTGCCGAAACGCCCGATCGAATCGATTATCCTGAGGCTGATTACGAGGGTGAGAATCGCCGCCAGCGGAGTGAAATCGAACATCCCCTGCCGCAGGAAACGAAGGCCGGAAAACAGGGACAGATACGGATCGGTAACCCGGATCAGCAGTTCCCATGGCCTGCCGGATACGGATCCCTGGAACCAGGACAGAATGATGCGCAGGGACAACAACAGAATGTAGAAGTAGATAACTGCAGTCAAAAAACGCCAGAACGTCAAATCTTTTCCTCCCCTCCTATCCGTCTATAACGGCAGAATTCTATAGAAACGGGATTGCTCGAAGATTCCGGATTCCGAGCACGCCTCACCAAGCGCCTTTCTTGCCTGCTCCTCCCTGGCCACATCCACCAGGACGTACAGGTCGGAAGGCTTGCTGGGATCTTCCCATTTTTGATGCACCGATTCAATATTGATGCCGCTCTCAGCCAGACATCCGGTAACCGCCGCCCAGATGCCCGGTCTGTTCTCGGTTATGAAATGAAAGAAGTAGCGATACTCCATCTCCTGATCCGCATACAGCTCCAGAACCCGGCCGGGATCGAAAGGATAACCGCCGCGGCGGGAGTGCAGGACCAGACTCTGCACCAGATCTCCCAAATCCGAGGCGACTGAAGATGCGGTGGCGTTCGCCCCGGCCCCCCGGCCCAGAAAAAGCGCCGGCCCCAGGAAGTCACATTCCACGAATACCGCATTGACCTCGTTTCGCACCGAGGCCAGGGGGTGCTGCGCCGGGACCAGGGCGGGAAACACGCTGACGGAGGGCTTGCCGTCGATCAGCCGGGCAGAGGCGATCAGCTTGACGGCAAAGCCTGCCGAAGCGGCGAACTCGATCTCTCCGGGGGTCACCGCGGTGATTCCTTCACAGAGAATCTTGCGGTAGTCCACCCAGCCGCCGAAGGCAAAGGCGGCCAGAAGACTGATCTTATGGGCCGCATCTCCACCGCCGACGTCCAGGGTGGGATCGGCCTCGGCGAAGCCCGCCTCTTGAGCCTGTTTCAGGGCCTCTGAAAAAGGCATCTGCTGCTCACTCATACGGGTGAGGATGTAGTTGGAGGTCCCGTTCAGGATACCCAGTACCCTGTCGATGCGATTCCCCACCAGGCTCTCCCGAACAACCTTGATGATCGGGATTCCCCCTCCCACAGCGGCTTCGAATTTCAGCTCCACCTGTTTCGCCCGCGCCAGGGTGAACAGTTCGGCACCCCGGAGGGCCAGGAGCGCCTTGTTCGCCGTGATGACGTGTTTTCCCGCTTCGATCGCGGAGCGAATGATCTCATAGGCGACCCCCGTGCCGCCTACCAGCTCGACAACCACCTGCACTTCATCGTCTTCGACGATGCGGCGATAGTCCCCTACCAGCAGCTCCGGGGGAACCAGCTTTTCGGCAGCGGCGGTATCGATCTCCGCTATCCTGGCGATTTCCACGGAGGTGCCCATCTTGCTGGCAAAATGCGTTCCGTTGCGGCTCATCAATTCGTAGAAGCCGCGGCCCACCGTGCCCAGACCGACCAGACCGATCTTCACTCTTTCCATACGTCCTCCACAAGCGGGTGTTCACGAACCTCCGCCAGAACTCGATCCTCCGCCGACAGTGTGATGTGGGGAGAGGCCTTGATCACGATATCCCCGCTCCCCCCATTGCCGCGGATGTGAAAATACACCCCGCAGTCTCCGGGTTTGCCTACTATGAAATCCCGCAGGCGCAGGAACTGTTCCTCATTGACCCCGGCGGAGGAGAAGCGTACGTGAACCGCCCGGGCGGCCTTTTCCTTCAACTCATCAGGATCGAGCAGGGACTCGACCAGCAGCTTGGGTTCCCCCCGGCTGTTGTCGATTCGCCCGCGTACCACCACCACGTTGTCCCCGAGCAGCCGCTGTCGGGATTTCTCATAGACCTCGGAGAACAGCACCAGCTCAACGGTGCCGCGGAAATCCTCCAGTTGGGCAAAGGCCATGCGTCGACCCGTCCTGGTGGTTATCTCCTTGATCTCCTTCAGAATGCCTATCACCGTATAGGTCCTCTGGGTGGAACAGGCTCTCAGTTGGCTGAGATCGAGATTACAGTGATTTTGAATGTGATTGCGGTATTTGTCGAGGGGGTGGCCGGAAAAGTAAAAGCCGAGGTTCTGTTTCTCATGGGTGAGCTTTTCGAGAGCCGGCCATGGATCGCAGGGCTCCATGATCAGAGGGGATTCCTCCTCCTCCAGGGGATCGAACAAAGTGGTCTGACCGTACTTCTGAATTTCCTTGTAGCTGTTCACGGTTTCCAGGATTCTGTCCAGATTGTGAATCAACACGGCCCGACCGGTTCCCAGCCCGTCGAACAAGCCGCAGCGAGTCAGGGTCTCCACCACCTTGCGATTCACCGTTTTCAGATCCAGGCGTTTCAGGAATTCCATAAGGTCCTTGAACGCCCCGCCCTGGGTTCGCTCCTCCACGATATGATCCACCGCCGCGCTGCCGACGTTCTTGATCCCCCGGAGTCCGTACACGATCTTGCCGTCCCGCACCGTGAACTCCTGCTCGGACACAT
>CAZKCQ010000075.1:0-11409 GCA_964551205.1 uncultured Spirochaetaceae bacterium | reverse complement strand
CCCACGATGAGGTATACAGTTCCTTCCCGGCTCTGTTCTCCCGCCCGGGCCAGGACGGTTCGATGCTGTTCGGGATCTGGTTCGGCTACCTCTTCCTCTGGTTTTTTGCTGATCCCATGTTCCCCCAACTCTTCCAGCGCTTCATCGCCGCCCGGGATCACAAATCCCTGAACACCACGGTGGTGCTCTATCCCCTGATCACGACCTTTCTCTTCTTCCTCACCGTGTCTATCGGGGTGTTGGGCAGGCACACCTTTCCCAATCTGTCCGCCGCCGAATCGGACGCCGTCTTCCCCCTGCTGCTGCAGCGCTACGCCGGGGTGTTCCTCAGCACCCTGCTGATTACCGGTTCCCTGGCCGCCTTGATGTCCACGATGGATTCCCAGCTGCTCACCTTGACCTCCCTGATTACCGTTGACTTCGTTCGCTTCAAGAAGAGGGAGGTGCTCAAGGAGAAAGCGGTGATCGTCCTGCTCGGTATGTTGGGGTTTCTGATAGCGGTGCGACCGCCGCAGACGATCCTGGATTTCATCAGCAAGACCACCTTCAACGGCCTGGCAGTGTTGGCCCCGACTGTGATCGGCGGCTTGTACTGGAAGCGGGCCAACCGCTACGCGGCGGCGGCCAGCATCGTAGTCGGGGAGGGGATGGTATTGGCCTTCTACTTCAAGATCCTGAACGTTCCGGGGATCCTTCCGGTCGTCCCCATCCTTGCCGTCACCGCTGTTGTATTTGTATTGGTCGGCTCCCTGAGCAGGAAACCGGGGGAAAACACCGCCATCGTGTTTCCGATCCGGCCGGGTATCTGGCAATGGGTGGTGGTTTTCGGCCTGCTGTTCATCCTGGGCAACGATTTCTGGGCCTGGAATCGCGAGCCTCTGCGTCTGGTCGGTTTGCCCCTCTGGGTCTGGTATTACGTAGGGCTGGGAATCGTCCTCAGCGTCGTTTACCGGGTGTTCGTGAGACGGGGAGAGAACGCCTAGAGCGCAGTTTACTGCTCCTGGACGAGCACCTTGGTCGTCCCGGTTTCGTCGTTGAACCAGAAGATCAGTTTGGAATCTTCGGTGGTGAAACACTCCTCGAAGGATCGGTGCGTGCGGGTAGGCTCGATCCTGCCGTGCAATGCCATTGCTTTCTTGAGTAATTCTTCCTTGTTGTTGTCCATGTTCCCCTCCCAGGGTGGTCGGCACAAAGCATAGCAGATGGGAGGGGGGTTGTAAAGGGTTTTTTACGCTTTCCGAAGCATCTCTTTGAGCAGCAGGTGGCAGAAAAGCTGCTGCCGGGGCAGGTGATTCGTTCATATTCTTACAATCGGTAGTCCGACTCGAAAAAATGTACTAAGATGAAGCCACACCCTACAGGAGGACTTCATGGAATCTTTTCAATCAGCAGACGGCGTATTGGATTTTGCCATAGAGCGCGAGGAAGAGGCCTTTGATTTCTACATGGATCTTGCCGCGAAGATAGAGAGACCGGATATGAAAACCCTTTTCAAGCAGTTCGCCGAGGAGGAGAAGGGCCACAAAGCCAAGCTCCAGGGCGTGAAACAGGGCAAGCAGTTGCTGCCGGCGGAAAAACAGGTCCTGGATCTGCGGATGAGCGACTACCTGGTGGCGGATGAGCCGACCGCTGATATGACCTATCAGAAGGCGCTCATACTGGCCATGAAGAAGGAGAAGGCCTCCTTCAAGCTGTACACGGATCTGGCCGCCAGCGCGCCGAGTGACGATCTGAAGAACACCTTCCTGAACCTGGCCCAGGAAGAGGCCAAGCACAAGCTGCGTTTCGAGGTTGAGTACGACAACGAAGTCATGAGGGAGAATTAGGGCGGCCCGTCGGGCAGGCTAGCGAATCAAATCCTCGATTATCTTTCGAACCTCAAGCGTTGTCCAGGGAAGCTCGTCCCTGAGCTCAGCCGACAAGTTCTCATCGAACTCGTATATCACCCCCGCCTCTATGCCGATCAGGTGCAGCTCCTCCGGGAAGGGCAGCTGCATGCGCCGGCAGAGCTTGAGCGCTTCGGAGAGGTTCATCCCGTGCAGATACACATCCCCTCCGCCGGCAAGGATCTCCTCCTCCCCGAACAGGGTTACCGAGCCGATCGGGTGCTGTCCGGTGGAGATCGAATCGATGAGAATCAAACGATCGTAGCCTTGGATGTCGGACACCAGATCCAGGGGTGAGCCGCCGAACTCCTTTACATCCACGTTGGGGCGGCTCGAGTAGAAGGCGGCTATCTGGGACCCTACGATCAGACCGACCTGGTCGTTTTTCACGATCGGGTTTCCCATGTAGAGGATCAGGGTCGATGCCACCTGGTGTCGGCCCGGCCTAGCGGCGAATGCGGCGGATCTCCTCGCCCGTGTTGTCGTGGATCACCAGCTCCATCGGCATCTGGCCGATAGCCGCATGGGTGGCGCAGGAGAAACAGGGATCGTAGGAACGAAAACCCATCTCCACCATGTTGAGAATGCCATTTGAGATCTGTCCGCCTTTGATCAGGGTCTTGGCCACATTGCGGATGTCCAGATTCATGGCACCGTAGTTCTGGGCGCTGGCAACGACCAGGTTCACGTCGGTGATCAATCCCTTCTCGTCGCTCTTGTAGTGGTGGAAGAGGGTCCCCCTGGGTGCTTCCACGATGCCGATGCCCTCGCCGGCAACTCTGTCGCTGATCGTACGGTAGTCTTTGCCCAGGACCTCCGGATCGTTGGCCAATTGCTGCAGCCGCTCCGCTGCGTACACGCATTCGATCGCCCGCGCCCAGTGAAAGGACAGGGAGTTCTGTACCGGTTTTTGTCCCAGGGTTTCGAAGAAGCGGTCGTAGGCTGTCTGGGCCTTGGGTGTGGCCATGCCGTCCGCTACATTCAACCGAGACAGGGGTGCGACCCGGTACAGGCCGGAATCCACTCCATCTGTAAGTCCTTTCCAGCCCACCTTTTTAAGATAAGGGAACTTCAGGTAGGACCAGGGTACGGTATGCTCAGCCACGTAATCGAGATAATCGTTCTCCGTGAAGTTGTCGACGATCTTTCCGTTCGGGTCCATGATGCGCATCTTGCCGCCGTAGAAGGCCAGTTTGCCGTTTTCGTCCACCATGCCCATGTGGTAGGAATTGTGGTAGTACAGGTCCTTGTTCAGGATGATGTCCACGTACTCCTTGTTGGACAGGATCACGTCATCCACCACGGTTAGGGTGAACTCGGTGAACTCCACCAGCTTGTCCGCCAGTTCCCGGATCCGGTCGATCTGCTCCTGGGTCATGGGTCGGGACACACCGCCGGGGAGGCTGAACACCGGGTGGGTCGATTTGCCCCCCACGATGTTCTCGATCTCAACGGCGTATCCGCGGTGCCTGATCACCGAGCTGCCTACCTCCATGCCGACCGCTTCGATCACGCCGATGACATTTCGCTTCATCGGGTCCGCCGCCGGGCCGAGTACGAAATCCGGGGCCGGGCCCAGGGCGTACACGTGTTCCAGGTGGCTTTCCAGCATGTGGGCGCAGTAGCCCATCTCCCGAATCTTGTGGGCCGTGGGAGGCGGAGGCGCAGCGAAGAGCACATCCAGAACGCGGCTGGAGGCCAGGTGGTGCGGCCAGGGGCAGACTCCGCAGAGGCGGGTGACGATGCGGGGCATCTCTTCTGCGGGGCGTCCCTTGCAGAACTCCTCGAACCCCCTCAGCTCTACGACCTGGAAGTAGGTCTGCTCGACGTCGCCCTTCTCGTCCAGGAAGATATCGATTTTGGCGTGACCCTCCAGCCGGGTGACCGGCTCGATATGAATGACCCGCTGGTCTGTTTTATGGGTTTCGTCCCAGATCTGTGGCATGCATTTATCCTTTCGTGTCGCTCACGACTCGTCCGAGCTGGGATTTCGGCAGACTGAATCTGTAGAAACAGCCCAGAGGATCGAGGATATTACTCATCAACTTGTCGATCTCCTCTTCACTCATCTCACTCTCTCTGTCGGTCAAGCCGTACACGGAAGCCAGAGCGGAGAGCATCGAAGCGCCCTGCTCAGTCACTGCGGCGGTCGGTCCCATGCAGCCGCGGCAGGGCATGTTGGTCTCCGTGCATACCGCGCCGCAGCCGGCCCGGGTAGCCGGTCCCAGGCAGAGAATCCCCTGGTCCAGGAAGCACTTCTCCGGATCGAACTCCTTCTCGTGCACCCGGTACAGCCGGTCCACCGCAACCTTCTCCCCCCGTTCCCGTTTGCACTCGTCGCAGAGGGTCTTCTCGGAGGCGATCACCGTGCCCTTCGGCGGCAGCGGTTTTCCTTCGGTCACGAAGGCCTTGACCACGCCCAGGATCTGCATGTTCATATCCGGGGTCGGTGGACAGGCCGGTACGAAGTAATCCACGTCCACCACGTCGTCCAGGGCAAGAACGTGATCGTAGAATTTCGGCAGGGTCAACTCGTGTCCGACCTCATCCTTCGAAATCTCCTGGGGTAGGGTGCCCTCCGGATTCACCGCGGAAAAGGTCTCTTTGTAGACCTTGTTGAGGATCGCCTGCTTCGTCGTCACGTTGGCCAATCCGGGAATCCCGCCCATATGGGCGCAGGCTCCATAGGCGATGAGGATCTGGCACTTCTGCCGCATGATATGGGCGAACTCCTCGTTGTCCGAGTTGCGGACCGCGCCGTGATAAAAACCGATGGTGATGGACTTGTCCGGCATCTTCCTCAAAGCGTCGTACTTCACATCGATGAGGGTCGGTGCGAAAACGATGTCCGCGATTTCGAGCAGGGTGAACAGCTCTTCGTTGAAGTTGACGATGGCGATGTCACAGCCAACGCAGGAGGCTCCTCGTTTCAACGCTATGGTGATTTTTTCAGCCATGATCTATGTGTCCTTCCTATTGGGCGGCTGCTGCCTGAGCAGCGGCTGCAATCGTTTCCCTCTGTTTTTCCTCTTTTATCTCACGGAACGGGCTGGGACCGAGCCGGGTGACCCTTTCAACAAAGCCGTTCACCACCTGGGCGAACTTCTCACCCTCGGCGGCGGATACCCATTCCAGGTGAAAACGATCCTTATTCAGGCCAAACTGCAGGAGCATCACCTTGAGCAGGGCCATGCGCCTGCGGGTCCGGTAGTTGCCACCGATGTAGTGGCAGTCACCGGGATGGCAGCCGAGTACCATGACCCCGTCCGCACCCTGCTTGAAGGCGTGGAGGATAAACTCGGGGTCGACCCGGGCGGAACAGAGGGTTCGGATCACCCGGAAGTGGGGGCTAATCTTCAGCCTGCTCACCCCTGCGAGGTCCGCTCCGGCGTAGGCGCACCAGTTGCAGCAGAATATCAGGATTTTCGGTGTAAAACTCTCGCTCATGATTCTCCTCTACTGTAGTGCGGCATCGATCTCCGCCATAATCTGATCGTTCTTGTATCCCTTCTGTTCCATCGCCCCGCTCGGACAGGCGGCCACGCAGCAGCCGCAGCCCTTGCAGGCTGCTTCGTTGAGCTTCACGATCTTCGTCCCGTCGGGCTTTTCTTCGATCTCCAGGGCGTTGTACTCGCACACGCCCACGCAGATGCCGCAGCCGTCGCACAGGTCTTCGTTCACCGCGGCGATCGTTGCCTCGGCCAGGTACTTGTCCTTGGCGATGATGGTGGCTGCGCGCGCGGCAGCCGCGCGCCCCTGTACTATTGATTCTTCTATGGTTTTCGGGTTGTGAGCCATGCCGGCCAGGAATACCCCTTCCGTGGCGAAATCCACGGGGCGCAGCTTGACGTGGGCCTCCAGAAAGAATCCGTCCTGGTTCAGAGGAACCTTGAAGATCTGGGAGACCGCCTCATTTCCCGCCTCGGCATCGATCCTGGCGGCCAGTATCAGGGCATCGGGATCGGCGATGCGAATCGTTTCCCCGCTTTGGATGTCCTTCACTGAGACGGTGAGCCTGTCGCCCTGTTTTTCGACAACCGGCTTGGCTTCCGGCTCGTAGCGCAGGAAGATCACTCCGGCGTCCCGGGCTTCCTGGTAGTAGCGCTCGGCGAAACCGTAGGTGCGGATATCCCGGAAAAGGATGTAAATCTCCGCCTCGGGCTGCTTTTTTTTCAACGCCAGGGCGTTTTTCACGCTCTCCCGGCAGCAGACCCGGCTGCAGTACTGGTGACCCTCTTCGCGCGAACCTACGCACTGAATGAACACGGCCCGCTTGGGGAGTTTCTCTGCCGGCCCGTTGTGCAGGAGCTCCTCGAACTCCTGACCGGTCAGCACCCGCTTGTCCTTGCCGTACAGATACTCGTCAGGCTTGGATTCCTGGGCTCCGGTGGCCACGATCACCACTCCATGCTCTATCTCCTGAGCACCGCTGCCGTTACCGTTGATCTTGGTCTTAAACTGGCCGACAAACCCTTCCACGGTTTCGATTCCGCTTCCCAGGTGTACGGTGATGTTCTTATGCTCTTCGATCCGGCTGCGCAGCTTTCCCAGCAGCACCGATGTATCCCGGCCGTCGACGGTGGACAGCACCTTGTTGAGGTTACCGCCCAGCCGGCTCTGCCTTTCGATGATATGCACCGGAAATCCCTGATCGGCCAGGGACAGGGCTGCCGACATTCCCGCGGGACCACCTCCGAGCACCATGGCGCTCTGGGTGACGTCCAGAGGAATGGTCGGCAACGCCTCGACCAGGCGGACCTTAGCCACGGACATGCGCAGCAGGTCTTTGGCCTTCTGCGTGGCTTCTGCTGGCAGGCCCATGTGGATCCACGAGCATTGATCCCGGATATTGGCCATCTCGAAGAGGTGACGGTTCAAACCCGCCTCCCGGATCGTTTCCTGAAACAGGGGCTCGTGGGTCCGGGGCGTGCAGGAGGCTACGATGACCCGGTTCAAACCGTGCTCCTCGATCATATCGCGGATGTGGCCCTGGGTGTCCTGGGAACAGGTGTAGAGGTTGGCTTCGGCGTAGGCAACGCCGGGCAGCGTCTTGGCGTATTCCACCACCTCGGGAACCTGCACCGTGGCTGCGATGTTGATTCCGCAGTGGCAGACGAACACGCCCACCTTCAGAGGTTCCTGGCTGACGTCCCGCTCCTCCGGGTAGCTCTTCTCAATCACTTCGGTGAAGCGGCTGTCGGCCAGGATCTCAGCGGCGGCCGCCGCTCCGGCTGAGGCCTGCATGACCGTCTCCGGGATATCCTTGGGTTCCTGAGCGGGACCGCATACGAAGATCCCGGGTACCTTCGTCTCCACCGGATTGAACGCTTCGGTGGCGATGAAGCCCTGGCGGTTCAGGGGTAATCCGAGGTTCCGGCCCAGCTCTCTCAGGCTGTCTCCGGCCTGGAAGCCGATGGACAGCACCACCAGGTCGAACTCCTCGTGAGCGACCCGATCCGCTTCATCCTCGTATTCAACCAGCAGTTTACCGGTCGTCTCGTCCCGCACCACTCCGGCAACCCGGGCCCTGGTAAACTTGATACCGTACTCGTTCTTGGCCCGCTCCACGTAGCGGTCGAAATCCTTGCCGTGAGCACGGATGTCCATGTAGAAGATATTGGGCTCGATCTCGTGCTCGTGCTCCTTGGCGATCACCGCCTCTTTGATGGCGTACATGCAGCACACCGAGGAGCAGTGGTCGTTCCCCGCCACCGGGTCTCGAGAGCCTACACACTGGATAAAGGCCACTTTCCTGGGTAGCGCCCCGTCGGAGGGTCGTTGAATATGACCGCCGAAGGGCCCGGAGGCCGACAGGATACGCTCGAACTGGATGCTGGTCACCACGTCGGGGTATTTCCCGTAACCCAGGTGGTACATGGCTCTGGGATCGTACTTCTCACAGCCCGCGGCCACCAGGATAGCCCCTACTTTGAGCTCCAGCTCCTGATCCTTCTGGGTATGATCGATGGCATCGGCCTCGCAGTGGGCTACGCACTGCAGACACTCGCAGCACACGCCGCAGTTCAGGCAGCGGCCGGCCTCCTCCACTGCCTGCTCTTCACTGAAGGCTAGCTCCACCTCGGCAAAGCTGCCGACCCGCCCCGCCGCATCCAGCATGGGGATGGGCACCCGGGCTTTTTTCTCGTGGAACTCTTCCGGCATGGGAGCGGCCAGGGCTTGTTCGGCGGTGCGGCCCTCGCGTAGATCCTTCTTGTTCAGATAGCGATCGATGGACTCGGCCGCGGCATGACCGTGGGCGATGGCGTGGACCACGTACCCGCCGGCACCGGCCACATCGCCTCCGGCGAAAACGCCGGGCACGCTGGTCTCCAGGGTCAGCGGGTCCGCTTTGATCAGACCCTTCACCATATCGATCTTCCCGCCCTCGGCGTCGATGAACTCGCTGTCCACCTCCTGGCCGAGTGCGGAGATGATTACATCCACGGGGATGGTTTCGCTTTGGCCGGGAACGGGGATCGGTCTACGTCTATCCGAAGCGTCCGGCGGTCCCAGGCGCATGCGGGAACAGACCAGTTCGTTCACCTTTCCGCTCTTGCCCACGATCTTTTGAGGAGCCAGGAGGAAGTGCAGCTTGATCCCCTCCTCCTCGGCGGCCTCCACCTCTTCGCTCTGGGCCGGCATTTCGGCCTTGGTGCGCCGGTAGATCAACAGCGCCTCTTTGGCGCCCAGGCGGCGGGCGGTGCGCACCGAATCGATGGCCGTGTTGCCTCCGCCGATCACAGCCACGACTTTGCCCTTGACCGCGGCGCTGGATTTCCCGTTGTTGGCGGTTCGGAGGAAATCCAATGCGGGCAGCACGCCCTCGAGATCCTCCCCCTCGATAAACAACTTACGGCTCTTCTGGGTTCCAGCGGCCAGGAATACGGCCCTGAAACCCTCTTTCTTCAGGCTCTGCAGGGTCAGTCCCCCGCCCTTGCTTACGCTCTTGCTTGCGCCGAAGGCGACACCGATCTTGATCTCCACCCCCGCCCGTTCGATCACATCCACTTCGTAATCCAGGACGTCGTCGGGCAGGCGATACTGGGGGATGCCGTAGCGGAGCATTCCCCCCGTTTTCGGCAGGGCTTCGAAAACCACAGGTTGATAGCCCTGCCTGGCCAGATCGTAGGCAGCGGTCAGACCGGCGGGTCCGGCGCCGATGATCGCCACCTTGGCCTTCCTCTTCCCCTTCGGTTTGGCCGCCTCCAGATACTCGGCGATCTCCTCCTGATGACTCATCTCCCAATCCGAGGCGAAGCGCTTCAGGGCGCGGATCTCCACGGCCTGGTCCAGGTTGTTACGGTTGCACTCATCTTCGCACAGGCCGCAGACCCTTCCGCACACCGCGGGCAGGGGGATGCGCTCCCGGATCAGTTCCAGGGCTTCCTTGAACTTTCGCTCCCGGATCAGGGAAACGTAACCATGGGCGTTGCACTCCGCCGGGCAGGCGGCGCTGCAGGGGCTCTTTCCCCGCTTCTCGATGGCGAATACATTGGGGGCAGCCTGGGGAAAGGGACGGTAGATGGCGTGGCGGGTCCCCAGCTTTTCGTCGAACTCACTGGCCAGGGGAACCGGGCAGTACTTCTCGCACTCCCCACAGCCCGTGCATTTGTCCTCGTCCACGTAGCGGGCCCGGCGGTGGACCTTGACCGTGAAATCTCCCGGTTTACCGTGTACGGATTTAACCTCTGAGAGGGTCATCAGGTTGATGTTCAGGTGGCGGGCACAATCGACCAGCTTGGGGCTCATGATGCACATCGAGCAGTCATTGGTGGGAAAGGTCTTGTCCAGCTGGGCCATGACGCCGCCGATCGTGGGGGAGGATTCGACCAGGTTGACCCGAAAACCCGCATCAGCCAGGTCGAGGGATGACTGGATCCCGGCGATGCCGCCGCCGACAACCAGAACCGAACCGCTGCCGTTTTGACTCATGACTGCTGGATCTCCTTCAAAGCCTTGCTGACGTTGCTCTTTACGGTTTTCTCGATCTCAGCGGGATCCTTCTTCTTGACCGTGTTCCACAGCACCTCGGCCAGCCCGTGGCGGATCTCCTGGGCCATCACGTCCACCTGTTTGATCCGCTCCACCATGTCTTTGGGTACGTAGCCCTGCTCCACGGCCATTTCCCGTAGCACCGCCATGACGTCGGTGAAGCGCACGTCCTGGGGACAACGGGCGAAACAGGTGTAGCACTGGGTGCAGTACCACAGCAGCTCTGAGGACAGCAGCCTCTTCTTCTCTCCCAGCAGCGCCTGGCGTATGAACAGGCGCGGGTTGAAGCGTTCGTCTATCTCAGAAACGGGGCAGGAAGCGGTGCAGGTGCCGCAGGAAAAGCAGCGTTTGAAAAAGCTCGCTCCCGGCCGGGATGCCACCTCGTATTTGAAATCTTTGTCCAGCTCGGTCATGACGATGTCAGCCACCGTGTTCCTCCAAAAGGTTTGATTTTCTCATGCAGCCTGCGGTCTGGGGAGCAGTCCGGCATCCTGCACGATGCCCCGGACCGTTTTTTCCGCTTCGATGGCCATGATGTGGATACCGGCTACACCTTCCATCTGGCGGAATTGTTCGATCTGCTCGAGGGCGAACCGCTTGCCCTCTTCCTTGACATCCTCGGTTTTTTCGAAGCGCTCGATCAGCGAGTCGGGAATGGTAATTCCCGCCACGCTTGATTTCATGTAGCGCAGCATGCCGAGGGAACGGATCGGAGTGATTCCGGCCAGGATCTTGACCCTTTTGTGCAGATCCCGGGCTACCACATCCTCCATCCAGCGGCGGAAGCAGTCCATGTCGTACACGCACTGGGTTTGCACGAAGTCGACGCCGGCGGCCGCTTTCTTTTCCAGGCGGCTGACCCGCCACTCCACGGGATCCGCAAAGGGATTGGCCGCCGCACCGATGAAGAATCGGGGCTCATGGATCTCCGCCTTCTTGTTGTTGCGGATCTCTTCCCCGCACTGAAAGGTCTTCTCGTCCCGCATCTGCTTGACCATCCAGATCAGCTGCATCGAGTCGATGTCGTAGACCTGCTTGGCCTGGGGATGGTTGCCGAAGCTCTGATGATCCCCGGTCAAACAGAGCAAATTGCGGGCGCCGTTGAGGTAGGCGCCCAGCAGATCCGCCTGAATGGCCAGGCGGTTGCGGTCCCTGCAGGTCATCTGCACCACCGGTTCCAGGCCCCTGGCCATTATGTAGAGGGCCGTACCGATCGAAGAGATGCGCACTATCGCGGTCTGATTGTCGGTGATGTTGACGGCATCCACCGCCCCGCTCAGGGCGCTGATCTTATCCTCCAGTACGCTCATGTCCACACTCTTGGGGGGACCGAGCTCTCCGGTTACGACGAACTCGCCTTTGGCCAGCAGTTTTTCGAGTTTGCTATCGGATTTGAGTTCGCTCACAGCTTGACATCCTCCCTGATGAGTCTTCTCGGTCCACCGTCATGGGATTTCGACCAGTCCTGGGGAGGGCGGATTGGCATCAGCGTGTCCAGGCGGTTCAGGCTCTTGAGTCGCTGGTAGATCAG
>CAZKCQ010000074.1:0-11410 GCA_964551205.1 uncultured Spirochaetaceae bacterium | reverse complement strand
AAAGAGGCGGCCCTGCTGGTTCCTTCCGGTACCTTCGGAAACCAGCTTTCCCTGTTTACCCACTGCCGGCGGGGAAACGAGGTGGTATTGAGTGATCAATGTCATATCGTGCAACACGAGGCCGGGGCCGCGGCGATCATCGCGGGTGTGCAGCTTCGAACCTTCATCCCGAGAGGGGCCTTCCCGGTTTGGGAGGATATACGGGAGCACATTCGCAACGGTGAGGACATCCACTGGCCCCAGACGGAGCTCATAGCACTGGAGAATGCGCTGGGCAATGGGGAAGTGCTGCCGGTAGAGGTCACGGAGGACATCGCGAACCGGGCTCGGGCGCTACGCATCCCCGTGCACCTGGATGGGGCCCGCCTGTTCAATGCCGCCCACTTCTTGGGGATCGAGGCGCGGCGGATCGCCGGCCTGACCGATTCGCTGATGTTCTGCCTTTCCAAAGGACTGTGCTCTCCCATAGGTTCGATGCTGGCCGGTAGCCGGGATTTCATCCGGGAGGCCCGGAGAAAGCGTAAGGTTATGGGCGGGGGGATGCGGCAAGCCGGGGTGATTGCCGCCTGTGGTCTGATATCGCTCAAGAAGATGCGTCATCGTCTACCGGAAGACCGGGAAAAAGCCGGGCAGCTGGCCGCCGCCTTCCGCGATACCGGAGTGTTCGAGGTGAAGCCGGAGCCGGTGAAGATCAACATGTTCTTCCTCCGCTATCGCGACCCCGGTGCTCGGAACCGGGAGCAGCGGTTGACCGAAGAGCTGATCAACAGAGGCGTCCGCATCAACCCCCCCGATGACGGCTGGATACGCATCATGACCCACAACGATGTCTCCGCGGAGGATGTCCGGCGGGCCTGCAGCCTGATCGAAGCTGCCGTGGCAGCGACCGGGGCATGAAAAGCCAACAGCTGTACGTCGCCTACGGGACGGATGCCGGTCAACTCGCTTCGGATCTGCTTCAGGCGGCGAACGTCGCTTCCGAGCTCAGTTCCGACATGCATGTCCTGCTCAAACCCAATTTAGTGATGGCCCGGGAAGCCTCCTCCGGTATCACGACTCACCCGGAGTTGGCTGAAGGGGTGATTCGTTTCCTCCTGGAGGCAGGGGTGCGGAAGATCACGATCGCCGAGAGCAGCTGGACCGGAGGAGATACGGGGCGGGCCTTCCGGATCTGCGGCTACTCCCGGCTGGAGGAGGAGTACGGCAGGTTCGGGGTGCGCCTGCTCGATCTGAAGAAGGATCCCGTTCAATCCCTGAATGTTCGGGGTGATCGCTTCAAAGTGTTTCGCAGCATCTTGGAGGCGGACTATCTGGTGAACCTTCCCGTGCTGAAGGGCCACGGGGCGACCAAACTGACCTGTGCCTTGAAGAATCTCAAGGGCTGTATACCCGATTCGGAAAAGCGGCGCTATCACGCGGAAGGGCTTCACAAACCGATTGCTCTGCTGAATACCATTATCCGTCAGGATCTGGTGGTTGTCGACGGCCTTTGCGGCGATCCGAGCTCGGAAACCGGGGGCAATCCCCTGGAAATGGAGCGGGTGATCCTGGGCAAAGATCCGGTCCTGGTAGACAGCTACGTTGCCGAGTTGATGGGTTATTCTCCGGAAGGGATCAGGCACATCTACCTGGCCGCCCGAAACGGGGTCGGCGTCACGGATACCGCCTCCGCCAGGATTCGAGAGTTCGGCAAACCCCGGTTTCGCAACATCCCCCGTCGGGACAGCAGCAGGCTGAAACGACTCCAGGCCTATGTTTCAGAACGGCAGGCCTGTTCGGCCTGCCACGGCAGCACGATCTACGCGCTGCAGCGCCTGGAGGAATCCGGGAAATTGGCGCTCTTGGAGGACAAGATCTGCCTGGGTCAGGGGTATCGAGGCATGAGGATGAGCGGTTTGGGGATCGGAGCCTGCACCAGAGGGTTTTCCAAATTCCTCGACGGCTGCCCACCCACGGCCAGAGGAATCTACCAGTTCCTTGCTTCCTCGGGAGGGGATCGCTCCGGTGCCTGAGCTGCCGGAAGTGGAGCACCTGGCCAGGGATCTGGCTCCCCGGATTCTCAGATTGACGATTCGGGACGTTCGCTGTCATTTCCCGGCTGTCGTGGGTGAGGATCCTGATTGCTTTGCAGAAGCCGTGAGGGGCCGCAGGATCATGCGGCTGCACAGGCACGGCAAGTACCTGTTCCTGATGCTCGACGGGGATGTGGTGCTGGCTCTGCACCTGCGCATGACCGGTCAGTTCCTGCTGGTGCCGCGGGCCGAACCGGCGGATAAGCATACCCATCTGGAGCTGTTGCTATCAGACCGCAAGAGAAAGATCGTGTTTCGGGATGTCCGCAAGTTCGGCAGGGTCAAGCTGCTGGACGGGAACGTTGACCAGTTCATCGAAGAAAAGAAACTCGGAGCCGATGCGCTGCAGATCTCCGCCGGAGATCTGCAGCAGTCGTTTCAAGCGACCTCTCGCAGCATCAAGGCTGCCCTGCTGGATCAGAGGATCGTCGCGGGTCTGGGGAACATCTACACGGACGAGATCCTGTTCCGAGAGAGGATCTCCCCGCTTAGAAAGGCCCGTTCCCTGAATCTTGAACAGATCGCTTCGCTGCGTCGAACGATCCGAGCGGTCCTGCGCTCGGCGATACGGCGGAGAGGCACGACCATATCCGACTACGTTGATGCGGGGGGTCAGATAGGGAGCTTCCAGAGCTCCCTCCTCGTGTATTCCCGTGCGGGTTTGCCCTGTCCAAGGTGCGGCACCGCCATTGTCAAAAGCCGGGTGGCCGGCAGAGGTACGTACAGCTGCCCCGGCTGTCAGCCCACCTGATGCGGCCCAACATGCTTTGAGTTTGCGCGCCGGGAAGCGCAGAGTGGACAGAGGGGGGCTTTGGTGATACTTTTTCAGTAATGAGCGATCCTTCGGCGCCCGATTCCCAAAATGTTCCTGTTCTGGAGAGTATCGAGCAGGAAAGCGGGCGTGGTGGACTCGAACCCAATGCCCAGGCGCTCCTCTATCTGCTGCGGATCTACACCATGAATCATCGCAGCGCCCGGGTCGACAGACTCCAATTCGTCAATTTCGTAAAGAACTACGCCGGACGCTACACCCTCAAGTTTCCGCAGATGGAATCATTCATACAGCGTACCGAGGGCATGGTGGACACCTATCTGCGGGCGTTGACCGAGCGCGGATTGTGCAGTCTGGAGAAGGAGGGACAGGAGGACCGTTGGATCTTCTTCCCCCGATACTTCATTGAGGCTCTGCACAAGGCTTACAAAACGATAGAGGCAAAACCGGAGATCCCCTTTCCATCAGCGGAAGATTTGAAAATCACCATACCCGAGCATCTGATTATGGATCTGAACATCAAGACGGATTTTGTCTCGGTTCTGGGAGAACTGCAGCCGGAGCAAACACAGATCCTTCGGATTACTTTTCCGCAGTTGGTGAATCCGCTTCTGGTTACCTCGGATCTGGTGGAACGCAAGCTGATGGAACTGTCTGTCCACAAGCTGCGGGTCTACCTGGAGAGCCGCAACAACGCCAGCTACATCGTTCACAGGCTGCATCCGGCGCTGCGGGGCAATGAGCGTGGATTGCGAGATATGATCTCCGCGGTGATGACCAAACCGATCCGGGCGGTCGGGACGCTTCTGGAGCCCTCGGATTTTTCCTTCCGGTTCTGGGCGCACTTCGCCAACCTCGTTTTGCAGGAGCACAAGGACATCGATGAGAAGACGGCGGAGGAACATGGGTTCTGCCAAGCCGCATACCTTATCGGTTTCTATAACGTTCACTACCGCGGGCGTCAGCAGAGGCAGAATGAGCAGACCTCCCTGGTGAAGAAGCTTGAGGTCCAGTTTCACAAATATCCCTATGCCTACACGCTCAAAGATCTGTACAACGTGCGGGACACGAAGGGCGTTCCCCTGGTCCGACAAAACACAAAGGAGGTGTTTCTAGAGTTTCTGGAGAACAAGACCAAGGCGGGAAGTTACGAGACACTACCGGAGCTGGTTCAACTAAAGACGATACACGGGAAAAACTATTACATCCACAAGGATCTCCTCGTGCCCCTGTTCGTGAAGATGCTTCACGAACAGGCAAGAGAGATAAAGGACTACTACGTAGAAGAGTGGGTCAGATTACTCAAAGAAAGCAAACGAACTATGGCGATGAGCGAGGATCAGGAGTTTTCCCGAGATCTGGACATAACCCTGAAAAACCGGGCGCCTTTCCTATATTCTCTTTTGAACTACAGCCTGCTGTATCTGGCCAAGGAACAGGGAAAAATCAACTACGATATGGCCAGAACCATGGACCAGGTACTGGATGAGAAGAAGGGGCAGCTGCAACCCCTGCCCAAGATCCTGGGAATCAGCAGAAAAGATGTCATGGATGATGCCAAGCTCCGGATACCCATCTGGAAACGGCTGATCATATTCCGTGGACTGTTCTACTTCTTTCAGAATATCTTTCGAGGCCTTAAAAAAACCTGGCGGCGATCGAGGGAACGCGCCGGAACCCGCAAAAAGGACGCCCGTAGGCAAGGCGCCGTGAAACCGGGAACAAGCCGCGGTACCTTTGCGGCGACCGCCGCATCCCCGGAAAGTGGAGGTCCCGCTACCGGAGCTGCGGAGCAGGTAGGCTCAACCACCCTGCGTCCGGTGACCAGTCAGCAGCTGGTCGCCTATCGAAAGGCGATCAGCGACCTGAAAGAGCAATTCGTAGGCAGCGACCGGACCATAGCCGGCAGCCTGAACGAGCTCATGGAAAAGTGGAACCCCCTCTACGATCCACAGGCTAGGAGGAACCTCGTAGAGGATGTCAATGCAATGGTTCGGGATTATCTGCGCAACATTCGGCGTACATTTCGCATCTCCCCTCCCGATGCGGCTCGAATCCGAACTCTTGCGGATAAACTGGCCGCCAACAAATCGTTTGACAGAATCAAGCACAAGGACTACTTTACCCGCTATCTCGAGATATACATGATCAAGCTGCTCGGTGAGAGCTGAGCCAGGAATCCCCGCCCGGATGAAACTCTAATACACGAAGGGGATCGTTTTCTTGGCTATACGGTAGTCCGCGGCCAATTTCCCCGGCTGCTCCCCGTCCATTTCCAGAAGCACCTCATCTTCAACGGCGCTGATGTGAACGGTTTTGCCCCGCAGTGCGGTCACTTCCGGTTCGTTGAGATGCTGTCCCGAGTATATCGATTTGATCTTGCGCAGCAGGGTCAGTCTGCTCATACGGGAGATCACGATGATATCGAGAAGCCCGTCGTCGATCTCCGCATCCGGAGCGATCATCATGCTTCCGCCGAAGTACTTGCCATTGGTTACGGCTACCAGGAGGGTGGGCCCTTCATGTACCAGTTTTCCCTCCACCGATATCCGAAGAACCGGATTCTTCAGTGTGCTCAAACAGCGTACCACCCCGATAAGAAAAGGAAGCTTTCCCCGGAAG
Source organism: uncultured Spirochaetaceae bacterium (assembly GCA_964551205.1). Taxonomy (GTDB): domain Bacteria; phylum Spirochaetota; class Spirochaetia; order SZUA-6; family DRHE01; genus JAFGQJ01. The sequence goes on along the minus strand of CAZKCQ010000074.1, from coordinate 5,944 downwards.
TGTTTTGATGCTCTGTTAACTGCATCAGCGGTGTTCGCGGAAAAACCGAGGCTCGACTCATTGATGAACAGTCTGTTCGTTTCCTCCCCTTTCACGTTGACGAAGCGGACCTCTCCGCAGTCCACACGGGTAACCGGCGCGGAAAGCAGGCGTTCGATGTGCTCATCTATGGTTCTGCCGTGAAAGCCGAGAGTTCTGGAGAAGTCCGCACCGGTGCCGTTGGGGATATAGGCGAGCGCCGCCTCGGGACAACAGGGTTGCCCTTCGTCGAAGAAGCCGTTAAGCACTTCATTGAGGGTCCCGTCTCCGCCGACGGCGATGATCCGATCGTGTCCTCTGCTCAGAGCTTCCCGGGTCAGGGACGTCGCGTGCAGGCTCCCCTGCGTGCAGGCAAAATCCACCTTGCCGAGGACGCGTTGGATCCGCTGCTGCCAGTCCGGCCACAAATGGCCCGTGCTCCCCGCACCGGCGTGGGGATTGACAATGAAAAACGGTCGTTTGTCTGTCAAATCGGCTTTAACCCCTGCTCAAAAATGTTCGTCTACCATACCCATAAAGCAGGGGAATAACAAGTACGGCGATAGTACCGCTTGTACCGGGATCGGAGATCCTGTTCCACTTCCGGATCCTCCGGGGCCACCGGGAGCGGCAACTTGACAGAAACAGGCGAGTAGCCGTTAATAGGGTGTATGGCAATCGCTAGGCGGGAACCGGTGACCATCGTGAGCGCTGAGAACCGCCGCCGGAGGATAGAGTTCATCAAGATGCCCTGGGGATTATACAGGGATGATCCGCACTGGGTGCCTCCGCTGATTGCCGACCAGAGAGAATTTCTGAATCCGAAGAGAGGCGTCTTTTTCGACCACGGTGAGGCAAGGCTGTTTCTGGCGCGAAAAGACAACAGAGCCGTGGGTCGGATCAGCGCGCATGTTAATTACCTCTACGATGAGCAATACGGCGCGGAAACCGGATTTTTCGGTTTTTTTGAATGCGCGGATGATCCTGAAGTGGCTATAGCCCTGTTTGCCGCGGCTGAAAACTATCTGAAGAGCAGGGGAAAACGCCGGATTCTGGGACCGATGAACTTCGGTGTCTATGACGAGATCGGTATCCTGGTACAGGGTTTTGACACTCCTCCCATCGTTATGAACCTGCACAATCCGCCCTACTACGGCCGACTTTTAGAAGAACTGGGCTTCAAGAAAGCGATCGACTGGTACGCGTATTATGGTTTTGTGAAAGATCACGGACAGGTAGACCCCAGGATATTCGAGCTCAAGGATAGGCTGATGGAGCGCAGCGGGGTTCGGCTGCGGATGATCGATTTGAAACAGGTGGAAAGGGAGGCCAACATCATAAAGAGCATCTTCGAGCCTGCCTGGAGCCGGAACTGGGGACACGTGCCCTGGACGCAGAGGGAGTTCGCCCGGCTGGTCGATGCAGTGAAGAGGATTGCCCTTCCCGAGCTGTCATTCGTGGCTGAAATACAGGGTCGACCCGTTGGGATTGCTCTGTCCATTGCCGATGCAAACGTGGCCATCAAGAAGATCAACGGAAGGCTTTTTCCCTTTGGCTTTCTCACCATGCTGTGGGGTTTGAAAAAGACAGATCGCTTCCGCCATATCCTGATGGGCGTGCTGGAGGAGAATCGGAACAGAGGGATAGAGATCGCTTTCTACTCGAAGATCGTGGAAAATGCCAGGAAGTACGAATACCGGGAAGTAGAAATGTCAAATATCGTGGAGACAAACTACTCGATGCGCAATTCTTTGAAGCATTTTCCGGTCAGGATCTACAAGACGTATAGGATCTACGAAAAGGATATGGGATCCGATGGAAAGTGACAAAATGCAGGAGCAGGTGGAACTGATTCGGCAGACCTTTGAATACGTGCAGCTGTTCAAAAGAAAGACCATCGTTATCAAAGTCGACGGGTCGGTGATGAATCATCCGCTACTCCCCCTGCTTGTAAAAGATCTGGTTCTCTTGCACCGGCAGGGCATTCAAATACTTTTGGTACCCGGCGCAAAAGAGCGGATCGACGATGTCCTGCGACGCTACGAGATCCCCTGGAAGAGCATAGGGGGCGTGCGGATTTCCACTCCGGAGGCGATTCCCTTTATCAAGATGGCAGCCTTTGACGTTTCCAACCGATTGATGACCCTGCTGGCGGAGAATAATGCCAGTGCCATTATCGGCAATTGGGTCCGGGCCAGGAGTTTGGGAGTGATCAAAGGGGTCGATTATCAGGATACCGGTACGGTGGAAAAGATCAACGTGGAACTGGTGCGCAAGACGTTGGCAGAGGGATTGATCCCGATCTTTCCCAACATCGGCTGGAGCGGCAGCGGAAAACCTTACAACATCTCCTCCAATGAATTAGCCTACCTCCTGGCCAGGACTCTGCAGGCGGAGAAGTTATTCTACATCTCCCGGCACGTAGGGGTCAGCGTGAAGGACTACAAACTGCCGGAAGGCGTGCCTGTTTCCTCAGAGGGTGTCGCAACACACCTCAGCGTGGATCAGGCAAACAAGTTCTTGAGTTTGAACGCAGAGAAGCAGCAGGACGAAATGGTGGAGCTGATCCGCCTGGGGTGCAAGGCCTGCTCCGAAGGGGTGGCCCGTGTTCATATCGTCAACGGTGAGGATGAGGGGGTCATCCTCAAGGAGATTTTTTCCAGCCGTGGCTGCGGCACCATGATCTACACAAACGAACATGAAAATATCCGTTCGCTGCAACCCGCCGATATTCCGGAAGTACTGCGGATCATGAGTCCCTACGTGGAGGAGGAGATCCTCCTGCCCAGAACGGACCAGGAGCTCGCGGACCAGCTGGACCATTTCGTCGTGTACGAAGTGGACGGTATCCTTCACGCCTGCGGGGCCATGATTCCTTCAGCGGAGGAGAAGGGCAGGGGGGAGATCGCCGCGATCACCGTGGATCGCACCTACGAAGGATTCGGTATTGGTAAACGGATTCTCTCCTATCTGGTAGACAGAGCGCGGAACTCCGGCATCAGGCATCTCTACGTACTGACGACTCAGACCGCAGACTGGTTCCTGCAATTCGGATTCAGAGAAGGGGGTGTGCAGGATCTGCCCGCGGATAAACGCAGAGACTACAACAGATTGCGGAACTCCCGGGTTTTACTCCTCGATTTGAGCCAGTTTCGGATTACCCCTTAAGAGGACCCGTCGGAGCGCCTGTGCAGTGCGCGCAGCGCGTGCAGCGAGTCCCGACCGGGCACGATGCGGTAACGCCGCATCCTCTTCACGATCCAGAAAACCAAAGCCAACACTGTGAAAGCGGCTATCGAGACCAGACAGGCGATCGGAAACCAATCCCCCCAGCGCGTGTAGAGGGTAAGCCGATTTTCCGGCAGGGGAACGCGGGCGATCACGGTTCCTTCACTGTAGGGCTCCGGTGCCCCCGGCTGGATTTGCCCGGTAGCGTCGATGTACACGGTGTAACCGGATGAGGTGGTCCGCAGCACCGGCCGCTGGTTTTCCACGGCACGAAACAGAGAGAGAATCCCGTGTTGTCGACCCTCAACCGGAGAGAGGGACCAGTAGTCGTTGCTCATGTTAAGGATCACGTCCACGTCCTGCGCGACGAAACGACGCACGTGATCGGAAAACACATCCTCGAAGCAGATCGGGGTGGCGATGCGCATCTTCTCATGCTGGTACACGTACCTGTCCGTACCGATGCCCCAGTCGGAGATATCGTACTTCTGAAATGTTTCGTACAAGCCGGAATATTTCTCCTTATCCAGCGGGAAGTATTCGGAGAAGGGCACCAGATTGATCTTGTGGTAGAACCCGTTGATCCGTCCCTCCCTGTCGAGCAGCACGGAGGAGTTGAAGTTGCGCCGGATGCGATCCCCTTCGGGATTGAGGATCATTTCGTGGTCCTGCGTGCCGGTCATCAGCCAGGTACCCAGACCTTTCTGGTAATCGAGCAGCTCCCGCACGACCCGTCCCCAGTAGGATTTCTCCCGCTCGGGTGTCGACCACCAGCGGATATCCAGTTTAAATCCGCCTTCGGGCCAGGCCACCAGATCGGGGGTGGATGGTAATCCGCGCAATGCCCGATCGGTCAGCTCCATCAATTTCTCGAAGTTCTCCTTGTACTCCCGCTTTCTCGGATCCGTGTTGTGTTGCAGGAGCACGACGGTGGCGGCATCCACCTCCGGTTGTCCGTAGAGACGGTGACGCACCGTAAGGAGCACGGCGGTGCCGACTCCGATGCACACGCAGAAAACCACTACGAACACCCCGACGGGGAAAAGCGTTTGCGGGTTCCGAATCAGTCCGGTGAGGATTCCCTTCAATTTAAAGGCCGGCGTTTCTCCTCCGGAGGTGCGCGATCGAACGGCGCCTGTTCTGATCCAATTCCAGCCGAGTGAGGAAGACGCCAGCGCCCAGGCTATTGCCGAGTTGCCCAGCAGCACGACGAAGTCCACAGTCCATACGCCTCCGATGGAGGCAATCTGGATGAGCGGCAGGAAGCGAAACTGGGTCGTGCCGATAATACCCCAGGGATAGCCGAGAATGCCGATTGAGCGTACATAGTCGAATACCACCCAGGCTGCGGGCACTATAAGAAATCCCCACTTGCCGCTGAGCTTGACCAGCAGAACCAGGGCGATCATGAACAGCAGAAACTCGACTACAAAGGCGATCGTGATCAGGTGCAGCGTAACGTAGTTGTACGTGCCGAGCCAATAGTTGATGATCAGAGCCTGGAGGGTTCCGAACAAAACTCCGTAGAAAACAGCCATGGTCGGTTTGGAAGTGATGAGGACCAGCAGCAGGGGCACGATGGCAATCCATGCCAGCAGCCCGATCCCGTCCAACCGCAGCACCGAGGGAAAGGAAAAACCGAACATAGCCGCGGAAAGCACGACCCAGGGCATCGCCCAGTTGGTAACGTAGCGGCGGACCCAATCCTCCCTGCCCGTCGTGCCTTCCCTATCCCGTTGGCCTATTCTGCAAACTATGTAGTACAGGGCGTTCAGGATGAGGATCGGACCGTAGCGCAGAACGGCGTACAGCTGTTCTAAAGCGGTACTCTCGGCCAGCTGGAGCTGGCCGCTGTTTGCGATATACCGCTGTACGTAGTCCATGTTGGCGCTCCGCGCCCATATGTAGGTGAACACGAAGAGGATTAGCGCCGGGGCCCACAAAATCTCGATCAACACTCCCGGTTCGATTCCGAACAGTGCCAAGAGGCCCAACGCGAATTGCAGCATTAGAAAAACCAACACGAGGGAGTCGGTCAGCCCGATTCCCGCAATCTCTACGGCCAGTTCCTTCCGAAAATCGAGAGCCTCTCCCTTCTTGCCGATGCCCTGGAGCATATGCTCGTAGCTGTCAGAGACGAAGCGCCCCGAGCGAAGAATCGTTCCATCCTCGACTTCCCGAATCGATACATTCAATTCGAAATGACCGCTGGAGGAATAGACCCAGACAATCCCGAAGCGATCCAATTCCAGTTCCTGAGCCAGGGCCTGAGCTGCTTTGTAATCCGCGGGTTTGAGCTTGGCCTTGTCGAAATCCGGGTCTGTTCGGATGAAGTACTCTTCGATGAAGCTGTAGCTCGTGATCGAGTAGGATTTCGTCAGGGCTACCTGTTTCTCGATGAACGCAGAGATCTCCATGGACTGTTCAGGGGTGAGGTTGTGGGCGAAGGGAGGAAAAAGCATAACTGTGGGTCGTTGTACAAACCTGAACGGGCCGGTGAAACACAGGAGCAGTTCGACCACCGCCACCGCAACGGCCAGCACCCCGAAGATGCGCAGTCGCCCTGAAACAACAAAGGAAGCCGTGTTCCGAAACAAAGTTGAGACCTTCATGACATCCTGAGTAGCAAGCTCTATGCCATCTCGAGAAAACTCTGTAATTCTATACTCAAATGAGAGTTATAACACCCCTACGCTCA
>CAZKCQ010000073.1:7569-11465 GCA_964551205.1 uncultured Spirochaetaceae bacterium | reverse complement strand
GCGGCCCGCTCATCTTCCGGCGAATCGGTAGCGGGATAAGCCGGCGCGATGTTCAGGCTAATGCCGATCCGGCTGTCCGCTCCGCGGTACTCGTCGAACAGCAATACGGCTTTGGCGTGGGAGAGCAGCAGGTGATGGGATACCTGCAGGGCAGTTTGTTTATCTTGGATTCCCGGGGCATGCACGCCGCTGTCGTGTCCTGCGAAGGCTGCCACCCAGGGTTCGTTGTGGGTGATCCAGAGCCGTACCCGATCGGCGAGCTTATCGAACATGGTCGAGGCGTAATCCACGTAGTACTTCACGGTGTCTCTGTTGGCCCAACCCCCCTTGTCCTGAAGGCTCTGCGGAAGATCCCAATGATAGAGAGTGATCATGGGAACGATTCCGGCGGCTAAAAGCTCGTCAATCAGCCGTTGGTAGAAATCGACGCCGGGTGTATTGAGTTTTCCTCCGCCGGAGGGAAAGATGCGGGACCAGGCGATGGAGAAGCGGTACGATCTCAGACCGATATCCTTCATCAGCCGGATATCTTCCCGGTAGCGGTGATAGTGATCGCAGGCCATATCTCCGTTCTGATTCTGATAGACCTTCCCCGGAGTGTGGCTGAAGCGGTCCCAGATACTCTCGCCCCGGCCATCCTCATTCGCCCCCCCCTCGATCTGGTATGCGGCGGTTGAAGTGCCCCATAAAAAATCCTTCGGGAAACTGATCTCTGGCATGCGGATTCGACCTCACAAAATACGAGTAGGTGGTTTATTTCTATGTGATTAGTGCTCGATACTAAAAAAAAGAGGCCCCTGGGGTTTCCACCTCCTTAACCCAGGGGCTTCGCCTCCTTATTTTATCCTATCCGAGGGGTATCATATCGCAATCTTCTATCGTAGTCCACAAGGTGGATTGCGATGTCCTCACTCGCGGACTCGCTCGGAAAACGCAATCTTCTATCGTAGTCCACAAGGTGGATTGCGATGTCCTCACTCGCGGACTCGCTCGGAAAACGCAACGAACTACCGCTGGTGGCGGCACCAAGAAAGACGGTGGTTCTATTCCTCCTCTGTAGAGATGGAAAAAGACCAGATGATCAGGCTCAAGGATACGCCAATAGAAATCCCACCGGTAATCAGGAAACCTCTGGCCACAGCTTTGATGGCGGTACGGACCACGGTACTGATTACACCGGCCACCTCCGCGCGGTACCAGACGTCGGTAGCCAACCAGCTTCCCAGTCCGTAGTCGACCCAGGGCCAACCCGCGGCGATCCGAATGGCAATACCACCGATAAGTGTGAGGACGGCAGGTACAAATAGCGGCCAGCCCAGCCACTGTACGATCTGACGGCGGTTCTTGCCCCCGACGAAAGCCGCACCCACCCAGAAGCTTGCCGCGATCAAAGCCAGAAGCACACTGGCCCAAATCAGGCGGTTGGTTCCGATGAAACCCGTCCAAAACTCATTCTCCGGACCGTAATCAAAAAAGACTGTTTCTGGGGGCTCGGGGTAGGTGTCCGGCAGACTGTCCAAGAAATCCGGTAGGGCTGCTGTAATAAGCTGCGCCGCCTGCTCCTCGCTCAGATCCGCCGGCCGACAACGCGGCATCTGCCCTTCCGTTGCGAAGGGGGTTTGTCCGGCGCTGCAAACGGGCAGGTTTGCCGCCAGGGATCTTGCGAATCGATCTCCCCCATCACTTCGAAGTCGATCCTTCAGAGGAGTGATATCCACACTCAGCTCGAGGGTCGACCCTTTTCCCTCGATGGCATCGAAGGCCTCGTCGACCAGCACCACAGCCTGGGATCGCAAGTAGTTCGGAGTGACGACCTCGCGCAGAGCTTTCGCCAGAGCATCACTGGGGATGCCTTCGAACTCGGTGACCTCGAATATCTGCTTCTCTTCCCAAGCGGTGTCTCTCAGAATCGCCTCATATATACGCTCATCCGACACCAGCTGCAGGTAGAATCCCCTGTCCAGAGCCCAAGTGCCAACGGAAAAGCTCATCATGGTGGCAAAAATCAATGGAAAAACCAGCAGAATGATCATGATCACTGCGATTGCTTGGCGCATGAATCGTTGCTCCTTCTCGAACCGATTTCTTCTTTACCTATTACTCGTTTTGGCGGTTTTCAACCCCGCTTAGATAAAGCAGAAGGAATTGTCGTAAGCAAGGATCGCAGGAAACCCACCGGTAGTCAAGGATCTAGATTTCGGGGATTGCGAGCCGACGGCTCCATGTGATGGCCGGTCTTAAGTGTAAGCAGAAGCACTCCGGCAAAGATCAGGATGACACCGATCCATTGAAAGGGATGCAGCCGTTCGCTAAAGACCAGGACGCCGCCCACCACCGGAATCGCGATTGTGTTAGCCGCAAAAGCGGGAATCAGTTGTATGGCCTTTCCCTTCCGGTAGGCGAACTGCATCACCACCATCGATACAAGGGAGATCAAGATCCAAGCGAGGGCCCAGGGATTGGATAGAAGGTTGGCGCCCTTGAGCAACAAGGAGGTGAAGCCCGTCTCGGTTCTGAACCGGAAGTGCAGCAACGGTCGGGCCAGGCCTATCGAGCTTGCCGAGACTTTTTGAAACAGGGGCACAAACCCACCCATGGCTCCGGCAAATCCGGCGATGACGATTCCGACGATTCTGCTGCGTTTTTTTAACAACAACCAGAATAACAGATACGTTCCGCAGATCGCAGGAAGGTAGATGTACAGAGCTGTGAGGGAAGGTTTTCCGGCTGCTGTTTCGACCCGGAAAGAACCGATCAGAATTGCAGCGGCTACAATTATAAATACGCCGGTCAGCTCCCTTTTAGTGATCCGTTCACGCATGTACAGATGGGAAAATACCGCCAAAGACGCGAGTCCCGATCCGGACATCGCCCCTACCAGGGAAGCATTACCGATTGAGACTGCGTATAGGATCAGAGAAATAGCTACAGGCATCGAAAGAGTCGACAGTATCCAAATGGAAAGTCCTCTAACTCTGCGCTTTCCGGCAGTGGCAAGCCCGATTTTCTGTCCCGCCTGGGCGATCGAGTGGATCGAGTATCCTGAGAAAGCTGCGATTAACGATAGTATAGCCCTCATCTATCCATCCCCCCCTCGTTTGCCAACGTGGGAGACCCTTAGTGCCGGACATTATAGAAAAAAGAAAACATCGGTGGTAGTATGGTTCGTCGTTATTTCGTACTGTTTCCGTGCTGTGTCCGGACTTTTCACATTCAAACCCGATCGGCATTTCGAACGCGATCACCCATGAGGAGGAACCCGCAAATGGATGAAACCGATATACCCGCAGATGTACTCAACACCGAGCCCACGATCGATCCGAGTGCTTTTATCGCCCGTGGCGCTCAGATCATCGGAGATGTGCGGCTGGCCGCGGGCTCTTCGATCTGGTACAACGCTGTGCTGCGTGGGGATATCAATTACGTCGAGGTCGGACTCCACAGCAATATCCAGGATGGCTCGATCCTGCATGTTGTAAACGATAGACCCTGTATAATCAAGGAAAATGTAACCGTGGGGCATGGAGCAATTCTGCACGCCTGTACGGTCGAGCCGGAATGCCTGATCGGCATGGGAGCGATAATCCTGACGGGAGCGGTGATCGGCCGGGGCAGCATCATCGCTGCCGGAACGCTGATACCTGAGAACAGCGTGGTGGAGCCCTTCTCCCTCATGGTGGGGGTGCCCGGCCGCCTGCTTCGCACCCTCGATCAGAAAAGCGCTCAGACGAACCGGAAATGGGCGGTGAAGTATGTCGGAATAGCCCAAGCCCATCAGAAGCGGGGATTTCCCGCCGGATTGTAGCAGGTGGAACTTGGATTTGGTCGGCTGCGACAGGAAGACATCGCAATCGTCCTTTAGATTACGGTGGAAGATTGCGTTTTCCGAAGGACAT
>CAZKCQ010000073.1:0-7469 GCA_964551205.1 uncultured Spirochaetaceae bacterium | reverse complement strand
GACATCGCAATCGTCCTTTAGATTACGGTGGAAGATTGCGTTTTCCGAAGGACATCGCAATCGTCCTTTAGATTACGGTGGAAGATTGCGATATGATATATAGAAAGACAACGACAACATAAATTGCAAATGGGGAGTAAAAGAATCTTCCACAGGGCAAAAACTCACCTGTTCCTGATTCTTTTACTCCTTGTATTGGCTCACCCGATTGCATCACAAGAGGTTACTGTTCTCGCCATACTCCCCTTTGAAGGCGTCGCGGTTTCCAGGGCCGATGCCGGTGCAGTCTACACCTTTATGGAGAGCAGCTTCTCTGCTACCGGAGTGTATACGGTAATCACAGCCGAGCAGAGAGACCAGATCCTGGGAGACCCGGATGCCACTGCGTGCACCGACGAGGACTGCGCTGTAGAGGCCGGGAAAAAGCTGTCCGCTGACCAAGTTGTCCTGGGAACCGTTGTTCTGGCGGATGGCAGGTACATCGTCAACGCCAGAATTATCGCAACCGCAAACTCCCGCACCTTAGCGGCTGATTCTATGAGTGCTGCCGGAGCGGATGATCTGGCGCAGGTCTGCAACACCCTGACTGTAGGTCTGATCAGGCGAGCCATGCCCGGAAGCCTGGTGGAAAAGACGGAAGGTTTGGATGAGGGGGAGCCTGGTACCGTCCGACCCACGGGCGAACCGGCAGGCGAGGAGGTGGAGGGATCCGGTAAGGCTGTGACCGGCGGTGTGGTGGGACAGCCCGGCGAAGGTACTAATGATGCCGCGGGTCCGACGGTGGAGCTTACCCGGTCCGACTTGTGGCCTCTGGTGAATATCTGTGGTGGGATGTTCATGCTTGAGCTGGGCAATGTGATGGGAAGCGTGGGTTTCGAGCTGCGGAAGAAGGCTTCTGACGCCTATGCAGATTATACGGAAACGACTTGGAATTTCGATGAGCTGTGGGGGATCTACAACAGCGCTTACATCGGATATGTTGTTACCACAACCGCGAGCTATGTTTCCTGGTCCGCCGGTGTAGCCTCGATCCCGACCTATCTTTTCGTCTTCCCCGACCGGGCCTTCCGCTTGTCCCGTTTGGGGACCATGGCATTTGCGGCCGGAGCGGTTCTTTCGGTAGCCGGCAATGTGCTCGATCTGCTGGCCGGAGCTCAGCGCTATAAAAACGATTTTTTATATGAAGACTACCTGAGTGCGGGAACCGGCTTTGATGAGCTGTACGACCGTTATAGGACCGGCCACATCGTTTATAGCGTGGAACGGCTGACAAGTTACGCCTTCTGGCTATTCGGCGGAGTGGGCATGATCTCCGCATTCTTCCTTCCCGGTCAAAAAGAGGAACCGATTTCCGGATTCTGGGATAAAACCAGTTTGGTTGTCGGTACTGCGCTGGTGGGTCTGGGAAGCGTTACTCGAACCGTAGCTCTGAACCACCGCCAGAACCAGATCGAAAGCGGTGGAGATGAGAAAGCCTACGACAGATATATTCTGAATAGTGTACTATCTTATAGCTTGTGGGCTGCTGGCGGTGTTGGCATGGTGCTGCCTTTTGTCACGGATATAGGCCGGGGCAAAACCGAGGCACAGGTCACCCCGGTGCGGCCGGAAAAGCTGCGGTTCGAACGTCTGCAATTGCTGCCGCTGCCCCAGGGTATGGTTCTGCGGATATCGTATTAGAATCGAGGGTAGTGTCGTGGAAAGATTATCCAGATTACTGGTAATTATCACTCTCGTGGCGGTGCTTGGATCCTGCGGTGTCTTTTTCGCCCCCATAGAGGGACGGTGGAATATCAAGGACCCGAGCAACGAGCTATCGACGTTCAATCCAACTATAGATGGATACGCCCATAGTACCACACCTCTTTGGGAAGGATCGGCGGATCTGCTTGCCTGGCCCGGAAGCAAGATCATACTGCTCCGCTTCGACACCGCCGATTTTCCGGATGTTGTTGCCGCCTCCTACCTGAGGCTTACGGTTAAGGTGCCGCCTTCACCTGATGCGGCAGAGCTGTCGATTTATCGCATCCGCAGTGATTGGGATACCTCTTCGATGTCGTACGCGGTTGCTGACGATCCTGTGAAGTTTTATGACGGTTCTGCTGTAGCCAGATATACAATACCCACTTCTGTGAAAGCAAGAGAAGACATCCAGATCCCCGTGACCGAGGTTTACAGCGGCAGCAAGGACAATCTGTCGAACGGCATCCTGATTTATAGCTCGGTGGACATGACCTTCGATTCAACCGAAACTGGAACAGCTCCTCTGCTGTCCATCGAACCGGAATAATGGATTGAAGGGGGTGTCGTGGCAAGAATACTGAAGATTCTGATCATTCTCGCCCTTGTGGGTGTGCTCCTTTCCTGTGATGTTTTTTTTGCTTCAAAGGGCGGGCGCTATAACTACCTGGATCCGAAGAACGAGCTTGTCGAGGTTTTTCCCATGATCGACGGGTATGTCGACATGTACGGATGGAATGAGCTCGATTCGATGCTGGTTGCGGACAACAACATTCCCTCCGCCATCGTGATGCGTTTCAACATCAACGAGATTCCGGATGACTTCGATCATATCTATTTGAGACTGTACCATTCTAATACAACAACTGAAAGCGTATCCATTAAAGTTCATCCTGTGCTTTCATCAGATCCAATTCCGATCGGCCTCTACTACTCCGATGTCGAACAGTTCGGTTTCTATGACCAGGAAACCTTCGCCAGATATACGGTGAGTCCGACAGAGGGGTTCCAGTACATACCTTTGGATGCCATTGTTTCCGGATCTGCAAGTGCAATCAGAAACGGCATCATTATTTTCTCGGAATCCGGCTCTTACGGTGCGACTTTTGCGTCGATGGATGAGCCTGACGAAGCAGCCTGGCGACCTAGACTCTACATCGCTACCAAATGAAGATCAAAAACCACGGCCCCTTATTCAATCACCGGTCGATCTTAATTTTCGTCCTGATTTGCGTTTTCCCGTGTGCATCGCACGCCCTGCCGGTGAATATCGCCTTTCTCTCGATAGACAACCTGAGCGCCAATCCCCGCTACGACTACCTGGAGGGGATCATCCGGGGTCTGCTGCTGTTCGATCTGTCCGGGGCTCAGGATATCGAGGTGGTGAACCGCAGCGACCTGGATGCAATCCTGCTGGAGCAGGAGCTCCAGCTGAGCAATCTGGCGGAGGACCAGAACAAGGCGATCGAGGTTGGCCGGATCCTGGGGGCGGACTTCCTGCTGCGGGGGGAGTATGTTTTCCTGGGCAACGACGTGCTGATCACGGTTCGCCTGGTGGATGTGGTTCAAGCCCGCAGCCTGACCTTCTCCGAACGCGGGGCAAGCGAAAATACCCTGCACACGATCGCCGAACAGATCATTTTCCGCCTGACCGGCAGGGAGGTTGCGCTTGAGTCGGAGCAGCACGACCGCTCTATCATCTCACTGCAGGACGAGAAGCCCGGTTCGGTCAACCTGTTCTGCAACCTGATCGATGCGGAGATTTTTCTGGATGGGCAGTTCATCGGCTATACAACGGGAGATCCTCGGGTTCCCTTCGAGATCGAAGACCTTTCCCCGGGACCGCACAGCCTGCGCATCCACCTGTCCGATTTCGGTGTGGTCAGGGAGCCGGAGATAACCTTCCACGACTGGGAGGAAGAAGTGCAGATCGAGCCGGGCAAGCGTCTCGTTGTCCGGGCAACGATCTATCATTTCAACAATATTATCTACAATCTTCAGCAGCTGGTCCGGGAGGACATCCGATTCCGGGAGCTGGAGGGCGGTGCGCTCGTCCGCAGGGAACACGACGCTTCTTTCGTGGACCGCGAGGGCAACCCCGTACCCATCACCCTGGTTGCGACGGCCCGGCGTCAGGGGGATCGGCTGGAGTACACGGTTGAGATCAGCTATCAGGGCCGGATGTACAACTGGGATCTATCCGGTCCGGTAGATGAGCGAAAGGAAGTCCGCGAACGGGTCGGCAAGGTGGAGGTACAGCTGGAGGTCGATTCCAGCGAAGTGTCCTACGCCATCTGGCGCCGGGATATAGAACAGGGCATGCATCGCGGACGGTAGACCGGGGAACAGGCGCTGCCGGCAACTTCTTCCCTACGCAATCAGACTCTGTATGATATTTCCACCTTTATGGCTCTACAACCTCGTGATTTTTAGCTATGCTATTAACATCTTCGCTGCAGTCCGTCCGGTACCGATGACGGGCGGAAAGGAGCTAAGTGATGAAACGAATTAAACCGCTGTTGATGGTGGCATTCCTGACCTTGCTGCTCACGGCTCTCTTGTCCTGCATGGGCATGGGGGCAGCCGAAACCGAGTACACGGCACCGCTTAATCCGAAGGAGGAAGCTGCTCCACCGCCGGCGGGGGATGAGCCGGAAACCTCGGGCGTGGTGAAACGGGAGAGCGCCGCGAAGGCAAGTGATGAATCAAGCTGGAGCGAGGAGTCGGAGGCACCGGTTGTGTCCGAGGCGCTGCCTTCGGGGAAGACCGGCGGATCGACAGCAACCCGCTCCACCGCAGCATCAGCGGGCAGACCGCAAGTTTCGGGCTTGAAAGCAGGATTTGCCGACGACAACAAGCAGTTCAACTACTTCGTGCAGTTCATCAACGAGTACGGGCCGAAGGTCAATTATATTCCTATCCCCATCGAAGAACGGATCATTCTGAAAGTACACGACACTGAGGGGAAATCCTTACCCAACGCCGATATCCGGGTGTACGGATCGCAGGGACAGGAACTCTCGCGGGGTCTGACCTATGCGGATGGATCTTATCTGTTTTTTCCCGCCGCCTACGGCGGGCAGGATCAGAGCTACTCCGTAGAAATCGACTACAACCAGCAGAGTCAAAGAATCACCGTGGATCGTTTTGGACGACGGGAGATCGAGGTCGCCCTCGACATACCCCGGGCTCCGCTGAGCCGGGTTCCTCTGGATCTGCTGTTCATCCTGGACACCACGGGAAGCATGGGGGAGGAAATCCAGCGGCTGAAAACCACGATCGAGCTCATCAACCTCAACCTCTCCTCACTGTCGACAAAGCCGAGGGTGCGCTTCGGCATGGTGCTGTACAAGGATCGGGGAGACGAGTACGTCACCCGGGTGATCCCGCTCACCGAAGACCTTCAGGCTTTTCAATCCAGTCTGGAGCAGGTGGAGGCCTCGGGAGGCGGCGACACCCCCGAGGATCTGCAGGCGGCTCTGCAGGAGGCCATGAACATGTCATGGAATCGGGGGGGAGTGCGCCTGGGATTCATCGTCACCGACGCGCCCCCGCACCTGGACTACGGTCAACGCTACAACTATGCCCGAGCCGTGGAGGAAGCCAAGCAGAAGGGTATCAAGGTCTTCAGCGTGGGCACCGGCGGCCTGGATCTGCTGGGCGAGGTTGTGTTGAGGCAGATTGCCCAGTACACCTCGGCGAAGTACATCTTCCTGACCTACGGGGAAACCGGGGAGAGCGAAGGGGGGGCCCCGGGCAGCGTCAGCCATCATACGGGAGCCAACTATCAAACCGACAAGCTGGAGGCGATCATCATCCGATTCGCCAAGGAGGAGCTGTCTCATATATCCGACCAGCCGATTGAAGAGGAGGAGGAGTACTTCACGGCCGACAAGATCGGGACGGAGCAGCGCGAAGAGACTCTGAACAAGCTCTTCTCCATGGCGATTTCTCAGCTCATCGACTACTCGACGGTACGGATCGATCGGGGAACCGCGGCGGCGGTGCTCCCGCTCAGCCCCGCTCAGAGTGACCTTAGCCTCAACTCGGAGTACTTCACGGAGCAGTTGATCCTGAGCTTCGGCAAAGATGAGAAGTTCAGGGAACTGTTTCGCATCGTGGAGCGGAAGGACCTTCAAAACGTGCTGGAGGAGCTCGAGCTGCAGCTTTCGGATCTGGCGGAGGAGCAGGGAGCCGCCCAGGTCGGGGAGCTTATCGGAGCGCAGCTGCTCATCATCGGCAAGCTCTATTCCACGGCCAAAGGGTATGAGCTGTTTTTGAAGCTCCTGCGGGTCGAAACCGGAGAGGTGTTGAGTGTGACCAAAGCAATCATCGATACCGCCCTGGGCCTTGAGGCGTAAACCGCAAACGCTATGCACGACTACAAGCGGACTATCGGTGAGCTGCAGAGAGACATCACAAAGAACTCCGCGGAGATCCGGGTCTTCCTCAGGAAACTCGGGGAGTATCTGTCGTACCGGGATGCCGAGGAACTGCCTGACCCGGAGATGAAGGAGCTCCACGGCCGGATCCAGGAGCTTCGACGTCAGCTTCCCGACAGCCGCCAGCAGGTGAAGAAGATTCTTCAAACCGTTGCGGGTAACGACACGCTGGAACGGGAGATCCGGGACAGAAAGCTTCAGATCGGTGAGCTGGGCAAGAAGAACCAGGAGATCTGCGAATCCATCGGAAGGGCAGCCTACCAGGCTTACAAGAGCGTGCCGGTTTCGGGAAGCGCATACGAAGAAATGTTCGCATCCCTGGAAAAACAGGAAAAGGGGCTGGCCGAGCTGGAGGAGGAGCAGGAGACGCTCCAGGGGCAAAGGAAGGAAGGCAAGTTCTTCAGGATATTCCGGGAGACCGGCAGATCGGTTTACGTAAAAGGTCTGCTGTCGCTCAGGCGGAAAGCCGTGGTGAAGACGTACCACGAGGTGGGAAAACAGATCTGCGGTTCTTCTCGGTTCAAAGATGAACTTCAAGATCGGAGACTCCTGGAGGTCCTGGCTCCTTACGAAGCCAACCAGAGGAAGATCACAACTCTTCAACGGGAATTGGATGAGCTCCTTGGAGAACAGGAGAAGAAGTGGAGTGAGTTGAAAACCCTCGGTGCCTACCGGTCACATCAAAAGAGGGTGAGGGAAATCGAATCGGAGATCCAGCGCATCGAGGCGAGACTGCAGGATGACTTCGAGGCTCTCGGGACGCTGAGGCGAAACAGGCAATCCGGAAAGCTGCAGGACGCGGAAGCCGCCACTTTTATTCACCAGATGAAGGAAATCGAGCAGGATACCCGCAGGAAGGGCAAGCGGATCGAGAGGCTAAATGCCGCACTACAGATCGATTCGCTGCAAAACCAGCTCGGCAATCTGGCCGACCGGGTCTCGAGATTGGAAGGGGATATCGAAGCCCGCCGTCGGGAAATCGAAACGCTTCGTGCCCAGATATCGGTGGGGGAGATGGAGATACAGCGATTGCAGAGGATCCGAGGATCCAGGCAGTCATTACTCGAGGAACAGGAAAGCCGATGAAACCGATCGACCTACGTTCCGACACGGTAACCAAGCCGACCGAAGAGATGCGCCAGGCCATGTACGATGCCGAGGTAGGGGATGACGTATACGGGGATGATCCTACGGTGAACGAGCTGGAAGCCTACGCCGCGGATTTGGTCGGCAAAGAGGCGGCCCTGCTGGTTCCTTCCGGTACCTTCGGAAACCAGCTTTCCCTGT
>CAZKCQ010000072.1:0-11728 GCA_964551205.1 uncultured Spirochaetaceae bacterium | reverse complement strand
CGGGAGAGTTGCCGGACCGCTGGATCAGCCACGCCGACGGCGCCATGTACCAGGCCAAACAGCGGGGCCGGAACCAGGTTGTCGTGACCTGAATCTCAAGCCCGAATTTTAAAAGGTGGCGCCCACTCTCTCGGTGAACCAGCCGTAGATCGCCTTCAAACGATTGTAGAAGGAATCCTCTCTGGAGCGTTCCAACCCCAGCAGGCGCATCGTGCGGGCTCCGACCGCTCCGTAGAACAGCAACTGCTCTCCGGCGGGGATCAGCAGGATCAGGGTAACGCTGTTTTCGGGCCTTACCATGGGAAAGAAGAAGTAGTGCATCGTTGTGAGGTTTGTACTGTCCATGAGGAAATAATCACCGGAATAGCGGAACTCCATAGCGTAGAGATTTTTACCAAAAGTAAGGTCCTCCTGCAACACGTAGAGCCTGCTGTGGGGGGGGATCTCCCGGACCACGGGATCGGGAAGCCGTTTTTCGCCGTCCGGTCCATCGACCACGTAGGATTCGGCAAACAGGGTACGCAACCGCTCCCGGCTGGCCGAATAGTACTGGATCCCCTGCATGGTGCTGATCGAGCGGAGGATATTGTAGATCCGCAGCCGGGATTCCGCCGAGTCGAAATCCGCAGCTTCGTTCGTATACACAGAGAGCACTTCGGTGCCTACACTGAGCTCCAGCTCCCGGATCCTGGCCTCGATAGCCTTTCGCGCCGGTACATCGGGGATCAGTTGCGGCGGGCTGTCGCCGTGCAGGCTGTTTCTCAGCTCTCCCTCGGTCAGGAGTCGGTTGTACAGCTGCGGCTGGAGCAGGGGTTCGACGGCAGAATCCGCCGGGCAGAGCCCGCTTGAGAGCAGCAGCAGGGCAATCGTTGAACAGGCCAGTTTCCTCATGGTAAGATCACTGTAGTACGAGGGTGAACCGTGCTTCAAGGTGCCTTTGGCTGATGAGAGAATGTATAGTAGTTACGGGAGGGGGAACCGGAGGCCATGTCTATCCGGTATTAGCGGTCCTTGATGAGCTGCCTCCGATCCGGGTTGTCTGGATCGGGTCGGGTTCGCAGCTGGAACGCCGGATCCTCCAGGGACGGCAGCTGCGCTACTACGGGATCCCCACGGGCAAGCTGCGCCGCTATTTTTCCCTGCAGAACATCATCGATCTCTTCAAGATCGCTGCGGGCTTCCTCGCTTCGGCGTTGATCCTGCTCAGGGAGAAGCCGAGGCTGGTCTTTTCCAAGGGCGGCTATGTTTCCGTGCCTCCGGTGGCCGCCGCCCGCCTGCTGGGGATCCCCTCGATAACCCACGAGTCGGATCTGCAGCCGGGCCTGGCAACCCGGATCAACACCCGCTTCGCCGATCGCGTGCTGGTCTCTTTCCCCACCAGCGACAGGTACTTCGACGAGCGCGTTCGATCCAAATTGATCCAAACCGGCAATCCGATCCGCAAGGTGCTGCTGAGCGGAGATCCCCAGAAGGGCAGGGCCATGTTCGGCTGTCCTGCAAACCTGCCGCTGCTGCTCGTACTGGGCGGCAGCCAGGGCTCCGCGCCGATCAATCGCCTGTTGTTGCAGGCACTGGACAGCCTGCGCCTGACCTGCTTCGTGGTCCATCAGCTGGGCAGCGCCCACTTCGATGAAAGCTGGGTGCAATCGAACTACTATCCGGTTGCCTATTTTCACGAGGAGCTGCCCGACGTCCTGGCTGCCGCGGATCTGGTGCTTTGCCGGGCCGGCGCCAACACCCTCTGGGAGCTGGCCGCCCTGGGCAAGCCCTCGGTTCTGGTTCCGCTGCCGCGGGAATCCAGCCGGGGAGACCAGATCGAGAACGCCGGGTTCTTCGCGGAGAGAGGAGCCGCAGTCGTCCTCCAGCAGGAGGGACTTAGTCCGGATGATCTCAGTGAGGTCGTGTTGCATCTTCTCGGTAATGCCGATAAGCTTGAGCGCATGGGCAGGCGCGCGTCGCAGCTCAGCCGGCCCGATGCCGCAAGCCGGATAGCCCAGCTCATATTGCGAGCGAACGCAGCGGGGTAGTCGCGTTTTGAGTTTTGAAGTCATCGACATCGTGTTCGCCCTTCTGGTGATCATCGCCGCGATCAGGGGGGCGTTCCGGGGATTCGTAACAGAGGTGGGAAGCATGGCGGCGTTGATCCTCGGTTTCGGGGCCGCGATCGTGCTGTACAAACCCGTAGCGCTTCTCCTGGACAAGCGGTTCGGGCCGTCCATTTGGAATCAGCTCATCGCCTTTCTGATCCTCTTTCTCCTGGGATATCTGCTGGTGAAACTGGTCCAGCGGATGCTGCAGAACATTATCGAGCGGCTCAATCTCGATCGTCTGGACAGCGCCTTGGGTTTTTTCTTAGGGCTGGCCGAGGGATTGCTCGTGGTCGCGGTGGCTCTGTTCATCATCAACTGGCAGCCCTTCTTCGATCCCAAGAGTCTGCTGGGATCGAGCTTTTTTGCCCGGATGCTCTTTCCCGTGCTCCCCTCGCCGGAGCGCATTTTCGGACCAAGAGTGTTTGTTGAAAATGTTTGAAAACATAATCGGCCAGACCACCGTGGTTCAAACCCTTCGTCAGGAGCTGGAAGCCCGCGCCTTCCCCTCGGCTGTTCTGTTCTACGGATCTCAGTTCAGCGGCAAGCTGTCCACCGCTCTGGAGGTGGCCCGGCTACTGACCTGCGGCCGGGAGGGCAAGTGGAGCTGCACCTGCGCCGCCTGCCGAAAACAGCGCCTGCTGATTCACCCCGCTACCCTGCTGCTGGGCTGGCGCTATTTCGATCTGGAGATCGCCGCCGCGGCGGACGTTTTACGGCGAACCCGCCGGCTCTCCGCCCAGTACCTGTTCGTCAGGGCCGTTCGCAAGCTGACCCGCCGCTTCGATCCCATCCTCTGGGAGGGGGAGGAGTCCAAGATCCGCAAGGTCGAATCGGTGATCGTCGAAATAGAGGAGCATCTGGACACCTTCGAACCGGTATTCCCAGGAGATCAGGTCATGGACTACGACAGGCTGGCCAAGCGTCTGGACAGGGTGGTCGGCTTGAGCCAGACTCTGTCCAAGGCTTTGAGCTCCGACAACGTGCCGATCAACCAGCTTAGACGGGCCTCCTCCTGGCTGCACATGACGGCCCTGGCCGGTTCCGCCCCCGATACCGCTTCCGGAACCCATTCGGCGTCCGCTTCTGGAACCAAAATCGTAATTCTGGAGAGCGCCGACCGGATGCACGATTCCTCCAGCAACTACCTGCTCAAGCTCCTGGAGGAACCGCCCTCGGACAGCTTCCTCATCCTCATCACGACCCGCAGGAGTGCGGTGATCCCCACGGTCCGTTCCCGCCTTCGTCCCTACCTGTTCGTCGAACGAAAGCCGGCCGAGCAGGCGGAGGTGCTCCAGCGGGTTTTCCATGAACAGAGGGAGGACTATCGGGACCTTCGGGAGTACTTCCTCTACTGGAAGGATGTCAATCCCGCCCAGCTGGAAAAGCTGGCCCGCCGCTTTGTCCAGACCGCGCTGGACAACACGGAGCTCGCGCTCTCGGAGGACGTGCTGGTGGAATTGGAGGAAAACCTTGCGCCCAAAACGGCTCGGGGCTTCGTCAGTTCCTTTTTGGAGGAGATCCTGCGGCAGCTGTTGATCCTGCTGCGCGAGCAGGCTCTGAATCCCTTTGTTCTGAAGCGATGGAACGCGACGATCCGGCGGCACCAGCAGGCCTTTCTTACCTTCAACCAGCAGCCCGGCCTTACCCTGGAGAGCTTGTACTACTCCTTGAGGACTCTGCGGTGAGACGCTTTCTGCAGAGGGCGCTGGAAAAGATCGAGAAGATGGATCGAACCCAGATCCGCAGGCTTGTTTCCGACATCGCCGGGGAAAATGAGCTGCTGGAGATGGTGATGGAATCGATGAGCGACGGCGTCCTGGTAACCGACAGGGAGGACAAGATCCTTATGGTCAACAAATCCGCCGAACGGATGTTGCCCTTCACCACCGACGAGCTCATCGAGAAGTCTCTGGAGGAGGCGATCGGGGATGAGGAGATCAGGGAGTTCTTCACGGCGAATCTCCGCGGTCTGGATCGGGTGCTGGATCGGGAGTTCACCCTGGGAAACGGCTACAGCCGGACTCTCTCTCTGAGCATCATGCCCCTGGTGCGCCAGGGATGGATAACCGGCAATGTCATCCACATAGAGGATGTCACGGAGAAGCGGGCCAGGGAGGCCCGTCTGCGGCGTGCGGAGAGCCTGGCCGCCCTCACCACCCTGACCGCCGGGGTGGCCCATGAGATCAAGAATCCACTGGGTTCCATCGGCATCCATTTGGAGCTGATGAAGAAGGAGATGAGCGGGAAGCGGCAGATAGGAACGCGCAAGGTCATGGAGAATCTCCTGATCATCAAGGAGGAGGTCGACCGGCTCAATCGGATCGTCATGGATTTTCTGTTCACGGTCCGCCCGATGAACGCCGAGCTGAGCTATGATGATCTGAACCGGGTGGTCCAGGAGCTGCTGGAGTTCATGAGATTCGAGCTTGCCGAGGCCGGGATCATGCTGGAAACGGAGCTCATGAAGCCGAGCCCGCAGATCCTCATGGACGAGCGCTACATGAAGCAGGCGGTTCTCAACCTGCTGAAGAACGCGATCTCCGCCATGCCGGCCGGGGGAAAACTCCGGGTACAGACCTTGCACCAGGGAAACGAGGTATGCCTGAAGATCAGCGACACCGGAGAGGGGATCCCTGAGGAAAACATGGACAAGATTTTCGAGCCCTACTTCACGACCAAAGACTTCGGCTCCGGTCTGGGACTCACCCTGGTGTACAAAATCGTCAAGGAACACCTCGGGGACATAGAGGTCAACTCAAAGGTGGGGGAGGGCACCACCATTGCCTTGAGTTTCCCCATCCCGCAGAAAGAGAAGCGGCTGATCGGTTTCAGCGAGGAGGCGCAATGACCTACAACATCCTGGTGGTCGACGACGAGAAAAACATCCGGGAGGGTCTGGGCAAGGTGCTGGAGCTGGACGGCTACAAGGTACTGCTGGCCTGCGACGGAAAAGAGGCGATCCAGACCTTGGATCGGGGTGACATCGATCTGGTGATCACGGATCTGAAGATGCCGAATCTCTCCGGAGAGGAGGTGCTGCAGAAAGCTACCAGCACCTCTGCCAACCTGCCGGTAATTATCCTGACAGGACACGGGACGATCGAGAACGCGGTCCAGGCCATGAAGAACGGCGCTTATGACTACCTCACCAAACCGGTGAACATGGATCGTCTCTCTCTCCTGGTGCAGCGGGCCCTCTCCGCCAGGGAGTTGATGCTGCAGCACCGGGCTCTGCAGGAGGAGCTGCAGAAGCGGAACCAGTTTTCCAACATCATCGGCAAGAGCGAAGCGATGAAGAAGATCTTCGAGGTCGTGCAGCAGGTGGCACCCAGTCGCGCTTCGGTTCTGATAACCGGTGAGAGCGGAGTGGGGAAAGAGAAGATCGCCGACGCCCTGCACTACAACTCACCCCGCAGGGACAAACCACTGATAAAGGTGCACTGCGCCGCCCTGACCGAAACGCTTCTGGAGAGCGAGCTGTTCGGCCATGAACGGGGAGCCTTCACCGGGGCGGTAGCCCGCAAACGGGGGCGCTTCGAGCTGGCCCACATGGGGACGATCTTCCTGGATGAAATCGGGGAGATGAGTCAGAACGTGCAGATCAAGCTGCTGCGGGTGCTGGAGGACAAAACCTTCGAACGGGTAGGGGGGGAGGAAACCATCGAAGTGAATGTTCGGGTCATCGCCGCCACCAACAGGGAGCTCAAATCCGCCATTGAGGAGGGGGATTTCCGGGAGGATCTCTACTACCGCCTAAACGTCGTGAATATACACCTCTCACCGCTGCGTGAGCGCAAGGAGGATATCCCCCTGCTCATGGCGGCGTTTGTCAAAGAGTTCTCGGAGGAAAACGGGAAGAACATCGAGGCCATCGAACCAAAGGCCCGCATGGTGCTGTACAACTATCCCTGGCCGGGGAACGTGCGGGAACTACGCAACTGTATAGAGAGTGCGGTGGTGATGAGCAAATCCAACATCATAACCGTGGATGACCTTCCCCCCCACATACACCACGATTCCGACCAGGAATACCTGAAGATCGTAGCCGGCTCCACCCTGGCCGACGTCGAGAGAGAGGCGATCCGGGCGACACTGGTCCAGCAGAACGGCAATAAAACCCGGGCTGCCGAGCTGCTCGGGATCGGGAGAAAGACCCTGCACCGCAAGCTACAGGAGTACGGATTATGAGTAAATCCATTTTGAGCCGCGTCGTCTGGGGATACGGCATCCTGATCCTGATTCTCATCCTCATGATCCTTGCCTTTATCGTGAACATAACCGTAGACAAGTTCAGCAATGCCCAGAATTTGCGGATCGGTGCGATGCAGGTCGCGGCCGAGCGCCTGATCCAGACAGCCAACACTCAGATGGTGAACCCCTCGGCGGAAAATCTCGCCAGGCTGCAACTCCTTCATCAGGAGCTGGACGAGCTGCTCAGAGAGGAGCCGGAGACGCTGGGTAGTTTTTTTCTTCCCGAGGACCTTAGCCTGGGTTACTCGGATATCCGCTCCCGGTTTCTCGAGCGCAGCGACGGGATATTCCTGAGGGTGCAGCAGGGAGCAGGAACGGATGTGCAGGTCCTGCAGGAGTACATCGACAGTGGCTTCCGCTTTTTCGGCGATTTGTATGACTACAGCTTCCAGGTCGAGCGCTTCCGGGGGCGCCTGGTTACGCTTCTGATAGTTTTCTTCGCCGTCCTGGTTCTGTCCGGAACAGCGGTGATCGTTGTTTATTTCTTCTTCTACCTTCCCAGCCTGGCCAAGGACTACAAGGCGCTCATCAGTTTCAGCCGGTCGATCCAGCAGGGCGCTTCCCAGGGGGAAAGCACCGTACCGGCGGATCGGGACGACGAGCTGGGAGAGATCGCCGATCAGCTGTCACAGCTGGATGTCCTGAAGACCGCTTTGGCGCAGATCGAAGATCAGGCCATCGGCATCCTCCACTCCTGCGTGGAAATGGAGGGGATCACGAATCTGGTGTATGAATCGGAGAACCGGCAGGCCGATCTTTTGGAGGATGCCACCTCCAAATTCAGCGAAATCGTTTCGGCTATTCAAAATATCTGCGACCACGCCCGCAACAACCATCAGGCGGCCACGGATAGTGGAAGCGACATCCAGAGCTCCTCTGCTTCGATCTACAAGGGAGCCGACGACGTCAAGCTCCTGGAGGAGAAGACCACCCGGGTGGAGGAGATCACCGCCCTGATCGGCGACATCGCCGATCAAACCGACCTTCTGGCCTTGAACGCCTCTATAGAGGCGGCCAGGGCGGGCGAGTTCGGCCGCGGTTTCAGCGTAGTCGCCGCGGAAGTTCAGAAGTTGGCCGACCGCAGCTCCCGTGCCGCGGCGGAGATCTCCGAATTGGTACAGTCGATACGGCAAACCGTGGGACAGATCTCCCTGCGCAGCAATGAGAACAATCTGGCGATCGGATCGATCCAGCGGGGTATCCTGAACATTGCCGACACGACCGGGGAAGTAGTCCGCAAGGCGGAGAGCGCGGCGGGCAGTGTGGACCGGGTTAACAACTCTATAGATTCGATCATGAATCTCAGCCTGGAAAGTTTGAACAACACGGACAGCATCGTTCGGACTTTTAAACGCCTGCGGGAGAGTGCCGAGCGGTTGACGAGCGTTGTCGAGGGAATTGGATCGGAGCGCAGATTGCAGCTACCCGCTCTTAGGAAAACCTCGGGCTGAGCGCTCATCCCCGCTGTCCTCCAAATCCGCGTCCGCCGATCCGACGGAACGTTTCCGCGTGTTCATGAAGTACAGCAGGCCATACCCGAGAAGACTTCCGGCCCAAACGACCAGGATCAGGTAGACGTTGACCTCCTTCGGCAGAATCACCGAAGTGACGGCCACGATACTCAGGTAGACGCTGAAGCCGTAGAGAACGCCGAGGATCTGCCGTTGGTTCAGTCCCATATCGAGCAGCTTGTGGTGGATGTGCTCCTTGTCCGGATGGGTGATCGGTACCTTGTTGCGCACCCGCCGAATTACGGAGGTGAGCAAATCCAGGATTGGGATGGTGAGCAGGGTGACCGGAACCAGCAGAGTCCCGAAGGCGGAGATCTTGGAAATGCCTCCGGCAAGCGGGATGCTGGCCAGGCAGGCCCCCAGAAACAGGCTGCCCGAATCCCCCATAAAGATCTTTGCCGGGGGATAGTTGAACAGCAGAAAACCGGCGATGGCGCCGAACAGAGAAAAACAGAGCACCGAGGTGAGCACCGCTCCCTGTAGCAGGGAGATGATTCCCATGGACAGCGCGGCGAAACCGCTGATCCCGCCGGCCAAACCATCCATACCGTCTATCAGGTTGATCGCATTGCTGATGCCCACGATCCACAATATGGTAACCGGATAGCCCAGCAGACCCAGAGATACGGTGCCCAGATAGGGCAGGGTCAGGGAACGAATCAGAAATCCCCCGGAGGTGATGATAGCGGCGGCCAGAATCTGGAGGAAGAATTTCAGCAGAGCCTTGAGATTGTGAAAATCGTCTATCAGCCCGACGGTGTGGATCAGGGTGATTCCGAGGAAGAAGGGGATGAAGCGCAGACCGTAGCGCACGTTGGTGGTGCCGCCGGAGACCAGGGATACCAGCAGCGGACTCAGCACGGCGGCGATGACAAATGACAGATACATGCCTGGTCCGCCGAGCCTGGGAATCAAACCCGTGTGGATCTTCCGCTTGTTCGGCAGATCGTACCATTTGAATCGATGCGCCATCCGGCGAATCGTGGGAATCAGCAGCAGGGCCAGACCAAATGCAACCGTTGTGGCGATAATGGCGGGAACAATCATTCTTCCTATTATTTATTATATCACAGAGTTTCTAATTTGGCATCCCGGTGTTTGCATCATTCCGGCCGCCTCCTGTTCTGTCGCTCTATACGGGCGAAAGCCTCGTTCAGACGCTGGGTGACCTCATTTGCCAATGTTTGTTTTTCCGCATCCCCGCTGAAGCGGTCCGGATGGTATTTGTGAAGCAGCCTTTTATAGGACCTCCGCACATCGGCGAACGGGGCGGCAAAGGCGACCTCCAGGGTTGCATATTCTTTCCGCAGGGACTGGTCCGCGAACTCCGGCTCGTAGCGGCGGTCCCGGGATTCCTCCGAGTCGTACCCCCCTGAGTCGGCGGTGCGCCGCTGCGACCCCCCTGAGGCGGACCCCCCTGGGCCGGGCACCCCTGATTCTAGAAAGGCATCCAGCTCTTCGATGGCCTCCCGCATATCGGGATCCCGCGGATCGTAGCCGCCGCTGCGGGTGAGATCACCTCCCAGGAGAGACTGAAGCAGATCTCCGAGCCTGTCGAAAAACTTGTCCATCAATTGCCTTCGACTGTAGCCTCAGAGTCGCAGGGCGGAGATCCGCTCCGCGGCCAGGCGGGTGTCCTGGATCGAAGGAACCAGGGCGAAACGAACGTATCCTTCCCCGGGGTTTTCACCGCCGGCGGTAGGTTCTGAGATCCAGTTCCCCGGGGTGGTGACGATGGCGATCTTCTCCTCCAGTAATCGGGTAGCGAAATCGAGGGAGCTCGTCCCTTCGGGGACCTTCTGCCAGACGTACAGGGTGGCGGTCGGACTGCAGTCCTCCAGCCCCGCTGCGGCAAGAGCCGAACAGAGGATGTCCCGCTTCTGCCGATACTCCTCCCGGAAAGCCTCCACGTGCCCCTCATCGGCCAATGCCGCCGCGGCGGCGTCCTGGATGAAGGTGGGAGTTCCGGAATCGATGTTCGTCTTCACCTTGCGAAAAATGGCCACCAGCTCTCGATCTCCCATGACCCAACCGATGCGGTATCCGGTCATGGCCGAGCGCTTGGACAGGGAGTTGAAAACCAGCACGCCCTCCCTCTGGAGGTTCAGGATCGAGATCGGAGCCGCTTCGAAGTAGATTTCCGAGTACGCCTCGTCCGAGCCGACTATGATATCATACCGGCGGGCGAAATCCAGAGCTTCCCGGTAGAAGCGTTCATCCGCAGTCACCCCGGAGGGGGAGTTCGGATAATTCAGCCACAGCAGTTTCGCCTTTCGGGCAACCTCTGCGGGAATCTCGGAAAAATCGATGAGAAAACCGTTTTCCTTTCGAATGGGAACCTGGTAGGGTAGGCCTTGGGCAAACAGGGTTCCCCTGGTGTAGGGAGGGTACCCCGGTGAGGGACAGAGCACGATGTCGTCGGGATCCACGATCCCCTCGTGGAAGTTGAACACCGCCTCTTTCGAGCCGATCGTGGATGAGATCTCCCTCTGCGGATCCACGGAGAGGCCGTAGCGCTTCCGGACCCACTCGGCTACAGCCTCTCTGAAGGCGATATCCCCGATATAGCTGGGATAACCGCTGGATTTCCTGCGCTCCAGGCCGGCGGCTGCAGCCTTCCGGATCAGCCGGGGGGTGGGAGCGGTCGGGTCTCCGACGCCAAAGTCAAGCGGGGTGATGCCCTTGGATTTCAGCTCCTCGACTTTTCTGTCCACCTCCGCAAACGCGTAGCTGCCAATGCCTCGAAGACGCTCGGATGCCTCAATCTTCATCTTCCTCGGCCTCCTCGTAGTAATAGGTACCCATGAACACGTAATCCACCGGTCCCGATGCGGAGAAGCGGTTGTCCTGCTCCGACCACTCCACCAGCAGATTGCCCCCTTCCAGGTGCACCCGCACCGCTCTGTCGGCCAGACCGTCCAGCACCGCGGCTGTTACCGCCGCATAGGCGGCGGCCTCGTTGGACAGCACCTCCCCCAATCCCACCTGCCAGGTACGCAGGCTCAGGGTTTCCCGGCTGATCACGCGCACCATAGAAATCATCGTACCCTCGTCGAAACCGGCGCTGTCCTCCAGCTCCTGCACCAGATCCGGATATTCGAGCCCGTAGTCCCTGGCGAAGATGACCGCGTGGGGCATATCGATAAACACCGGGGTGTAGTTGATCTCTCTCGAACCGAGCCGGACGGGGTGCCGGAAGGTCTCCCCCATCCTTTCGCTCAGGATCTGCTCCTGCTGCCAGTAGCGGGGTGCATCGCCGTCGATCATGATGTTATGGGAATCCAGCACCTCAACCGCTACGATCCTTTCCCCGCTCTGCACCCGGAAGGTCTCAGTGTTGACCAGCCCCGCATCGAAGGCGTAGCGGGCCAGGCAGCGAAGCGCCAGTCCGTCACTCCGGATTTCCTCCCCGTTGGGATCGTAGAGAAGCATGCGCAGCTTTTCCTGGCTACCCTGGGCGATGAACAGCAGACCCACGGCACCCACGCCGAAACGTCGGCTGGTGATCTGCCTGGCCAGATCGGGGAGAGCGTCCAGGTTGACGATGGTGTTCTTGAACGTGTCCACCACTATGTAGTCGTTGCCGCAGCTCTGGAGTTTGATGAAATCAATATCCATTGCGCCTGCCATTCTGATGGATTTATTGAAATTCAACAAGATGTTGGCTACACTACTAAGCCAAAATGAAAGTACGGATCATCGGTGACGCTCCGGCAGCCGCCGTCCTGGCGGGCCTGCTGGCGGCCGAACAGCAGGAGGTCGTCTGGAATCCCGACGCGGAGGGGGATCGTCGGCTCAAGGCGCTGAAGCGCCGCAAAGAAATACGACTGATCCTGCCCTGGGGCTGGCTGAGAACCGAGGGCTTCCGGCTGAGCT
>CAZKCQ010000071.1:0-11802 GCA_964551205.1 uncultured Spirochaetaceae bacterium | reverse complement strand
GGGATCCTGATGCTCTCCTCCCAGGTGGAGAGAAACGAACCGCTGTACATCATCGGCCCGGCCCCGATCGGAGAATATGTGGAGGCCAGCCGAAGGATCCTCGACATGTACATCAACTATGAGATCGTGGTGAAGGAGGTCTCCGGGCAGGAGACCGTGTTCGAAGGGGAGGGTTATCGGATCCACTCCCGGCCTCTGCATCATACCAAACCCTGCCTGGCCTACTGCCTGGAGGAGGATCTGCGGCCCGGGGTGTTCGACCCGCTGGCGGCCCTGAGTTTGGGTGTTCCCAGAGGTCCCCTGTGGTCGACCCTCCAATCCGGGACCGCGGTCCGGCTGGATTCCGGTGTACAGGTTAACCCCGAGCAGGTGATGGGTCCGCAGCGAAAGGGACGGAAGTTCAGTTTCGTAACGGACACGACCTGGGTTCCCGGGTTGGCCGATTTTGTCCGGGATTCGGACCTGCTGATATGCGAGGGTATGTTCGGCGAGGATCTGGAGGAAGATGCGGTGGACAAGAAGCATCTGACGGCGACCCAGGCCGCCCAGATCGCTCTGAAGGGAGGGGTCGGCCGTCTGGGGCTGATCCATTACAGCCCCCGCTACACCGAGCGGGAGCTCAAGCACCTGCTCCATCAGGCCAGGCGGATCTTTCCCGCAACCTTCCTCAGCCGGGATCTGCAGGTCGTCGATCTGCCCTATCGAGAATAACTTTCAAAGGGAACAACCTTGACGATTTGCAGAGTTAACATTATTTTAGGCACAAAATCCGAAAGAGAGGTGCATCCATGATTGAGGTTAGCAACCTCGGCAAGCGCTACGGATCTCTGGAAGCAGTGCAGGGAGTGAACTTCTCTATAAATCCCGGAGAGGTAGTGGGGCTGCTCGGCCCCAACGGCGCCGGGAAGACCACGATCATGAAAATCCTCACCTGCTACATGTTTCCCAGTTTTGGAACGGCCAGAATCAATGATTTGGATATATTCGACAGACCCCTGGAGATAAAAAAGCTGGTCGGGTATCTTCCGGAAAACGCGCCGCTGTACACGGACCTGAACGTCCTGGAGTACCTCAGCTTTATAGCCGAATCCCGCTCCCTGAAGGGAAAGCAGAAGAACGAGCGCATCGAATGGGCCGTCGAGGAATGCGGGCTGCAGGCGGTTATCTATCGGAGCATCGATACGATATCGAAAGGTTTTCGCCAGCGAACCGGATTGGCCCAGGCGATTCTTCACAATCCTGAGATTCTCATCTTCGACGAGCCCACCACGGGCCTGGATCCCAACCAGATCATCGAGATCCGGGAGCTGATCAAACGTCTGGGCAGGGAGAAAACCGTAATTCTCTCGACCCACATCCTCCAGGAGGTCGAGGCCACCTGCGGTCGGGTGCTGATCTTAAACGAGGGCCAGATCGTGGCCAAGGGCACCCCGGAGGAGATCAATCGGGAGATGAAGGGGGAAGTGCTGCTGGAAGTGCTGCTCAAAGGAGGAGGCAAGCCCGACGGTGTTAAAAAGGTACCGGGAATCCGGGAGTTGCTGCAGATCTCGACCCCCGGTAAGGATCTTTACAGGGTTCAGGTGGCGCTGCTGCCCGATTCAGGGGCTGAAGAGGCGGTGTTCGACTGGGCCGTGGAGCGGGGCTACAAGATCCTGGCAATGGTGCCCAAACGGCTCAGCCTGGAAGAGTTGTTTATCAAGTTGACCCGGGACGGAGGCGAGAAATGAAAAACATCTTACCGATCATCAAGAAGGAACTGAAGTCCTACTTCAACTCGCCGATAGCCTACATCCTGGTCGTGACCTTCCTGGTTTTTTCGAGTATCTGGATTTTCTACCTGCAGACCTTCTTCGCCGGCAACATTGCCTCCCTCAGAAATTTCTTCTCCGTCCTTCCGATCGTTTTTATCATCGTAATGCCGGCACTCACCATGAGGAGCTGGGCGGAGGAGAAAAAGCTGGGGACCATGGAGGTGCTGATGACCCTGCCCTTTCGGGAGAGCACCCTGGTTATCGGCAAGTTTTTGGCGGCCCTCACCCTGCTGGTGATCATGATCGCCCTGACCCTTCCCCTTCCCCTGCTGCTGGGCAGATTCGGGGATTTCGACTGGGGTGAGATTCTGGGACAGTACATCGGCGTGTTGCTCCTGGGGGCGGCGGGCATCTCCGTCGGCCTGTTCATCTCTTCCCTGATGGCCAATCAGATCAGCTCTTTTCTGATCAGCCTGTTCGTGCTGCTGGTGCTCACCCTCATCTCCCAGGTCAACCGTGTCCTGACCCTTCCGCCCTGGGCGGCCGGGGCCGTGAACTTCGTTTCCCTCGGGCATCACTTCTCGAACTTTCAGAGGGGTCTGATCGATACCAGGGACCTGCTGTACTACGGTATTGTCAGTGCCCTGTTCCTGTATCTCAACACCAAAACCCTGATATTCAGGAAATGGTAGGGGAGGGGCAAAGATGAAAAAGCGCGCCGAAATCATACTCTTTGTCTTGGGGCTGGTGCTCATCCTCCTGGTCGGTCTGAACGCCAGCCGCTATTTCATGAGGATCGACCTGACGGAGAACAAGGCGTTCACGATTTCCCGGGTCTCCCGGGAGCTGTTCAGGGATATCCCGGATCGGGTGTACCTGACCTACTACGTGTCCGACAAGCTGAAGTCCCTGTACCCCTTCCCCTTCCAGATCGAGGATCTCTTGTACGAATATGCGGCCTACTCCCGGGGCACGATCAAGGTGGAGGTCGTGGATCCGGTGAAATCGGGGAAGCTGACCGAGGCGGAGAGCTTGGGCGTGTTCCCCCAGCAGATCGAAGTGATCGAGCAGGACGAGCGCAGCTTCGCCCAGGTGTATACGGGAATCGTGATCCAGTATCTCGACCGCTACGAAACCATTCCGGTCGTCTCTCAAGTCGAGTCCCTCGAGTACGACCTGACCTCCAGAGTGCGGAAAATCGTCACGGAGCAGGAACGCTCCATCGGCATCCTGACCGGGGATGCCTCTCGGGATCTGCAGACGGATTTCGGCTCCCTCCTGGGAACCCTCTCGGCGGATTTTTCGGTTCGTCCGGTGGGCAGGGGGGAGGATATACCCGAAGATCTGGATGTGCTCTTCGTCCTTGGGGCGCGGGATCTGGAGCCCTTCGATCTGTTTCCCATCGACCAGTACATCATGCGGGGAGGGCGGGTGCTGTTTGCCGTGGAAGGTCTGGATCTGGATCTGATGAGGGGGATCGTCCCCCGGAAACTCGAGAACACCGAAATCCTGTCCATGCTGGAACACTACGGCGTGGCCGTGCAGCAGGCCTACGTGCTGGACACCTACGCGAAGAACTTCCGTATCCCCCGGCAGGTATTCGGGCAGATCATGTGGGAGGTGATGGAGAAGTATCCATATTGGATAACCGTGGCCAACCAGTACGTGTCCAAGGAGAATCCAATCACCGCCCGCTTCCAGGGCCTGGATCTTCTCTGGGCCAGCCCGCTTCAGATCATCGAACGGACCGGTGTGGAAGCGGAGGTTCTTCTCCAGACCACTCCGGAGGCCTGGATCCAGGATCAGGAGCCCTTTGAAACCAATCCCCAACGGGCGGCCATGCTCGAGTCAATGCCCCATGAACGGGAAGGCCAGTTCGCCCTGGGTGTCACCCTGCGGGGGTCCTTCTCCAGCTACTTCGCGGACCGGGAGATCCCCCAAAGGGAAGGGGAGGAGCGGGATTGGAGCCAGGTTGTCGAACACAGCGAGGACACGCGCCTTATCGTCATCGGGGATGCCGATTTTGCCAGTGAGTTGTATCAGTACAGCGGGGGCAACTATAACCTGGAGTTTCTGGCGAACAGCGCGGAGTGGCTCAGCAATTCGGAGGATCTCCTGGAGATTAAGACCCGGGTGGCCCGGGACATGCGGCTCAACAAGATCCAGGATCCGGAAGCCCGCCTGCGGGCCGCCATGTTTACCCAGATGTTCAACCTGATCTTCGTTCCTCTGGGGGTGATCATCTTCGGCGTTGTTCGCCTCATCATCCGGCGGCGCAGGGTCACCCTGCGGGAACAGGAGGGTTAGCCAATGGTGGTGTTATCTTTTCGACGAAAGGTCATCATCCTCGGTGTGTGCATCGCCGTGCTGGCCGGGACATATATTTTGGGGTTGGCGTTCTCCCCTGCCAGGATCGGGCGCCGGGAGGCGGAAACTCCCCTCATCACCGGCTTCAACCGGCAGCAGCGGGATCGGGTGGCGGAGATTCGCCTCAGCACGGATCAGGGGGACCGGCGGCTTATCAAACGGGGAGATTCCTGGATCCTGCCCGGGGCGACGCGGGATTATCCGGCCTCGGCAACACGGATCGAAGCACTTCTGGATTTTATCGCGGATCTGACGCGCAGCCGCATCATTACCGACAATCCCGATGCCTGGGAGGAATTCCAGGTGCACAAAGAGGCGGCCAGGCGCATTCAGCTGCTCGACTCCGACGGGGACGAGTTGACGGAGATCATCATCGGAAAATCCGGCGTCGGGGGTGGGTTGGACTACGTTCGCCTTGGGGGAAGCAATGAGATCTTCCTGTCGAACCGCAGCTTCGACTACTACCTGAACGTGGAGGAGCGGTTCTGGGCCTACCTGCGCATCTTTCCCGAAGATTTGGAAGGGCAGGGTATCATGCGGATCACCGTGGACAGCACCCTTCAGTTTGAAGGCGGGGGCGGCGATTCGCTGCAGTACACCCTGGTGCTCAGCTCCGGGCAGCCGGCCGTCTGGAAGCTGGTGGACCGTCCGGAGGTCGAACTGGACGACAATGAGGTCGATCTCCTGGCCGGCAACCTGGCCGATCTGGAAGGCACCGAGTTCGCTCACGGGGTCGGCGCCGCTGAAACCGGGCTTGCCGACCCGGCCGCCCGCATTCTGATCAGCACGGTGGATAACCGGGATTTTCGACTCCTGGTCGGCGGGGACGCCGGGGATGATCAGTACTATGTCACGGTTGAAAACGGGACCTATATCTACAAGGTGTCCGAGTGGCGGATCAAGGGCATCCTCAAGGGAATCGGGGAGCTTCGTGCGGAGGATAAGGAACAGGAGGAGTAGGAGAACCCCGAGACTAACGACTGCGGCCGGCGGATCGGGCGGCGATCGCGGCCCTGTACTTATCCGGATCCGCCCGGAAGGCGACGATACCCCCGCCCCCTGAAGATTCGGCCTGTTTCAGAGCCTGCCCGGCTTCTTCGAGCAGGCGGTTCGCACTGACCAGCCTGCCGTTACGGGCGCTGAGTCCCACCCGGATCTCCGTTGGCGCGGCTGCGCGGCTGGAAGTCAACCTCTTGTAGAAATCCCTGGCTTCCCGGAGAGTTTGATCCAGATCCTTGTCCGGGAATATCACTGCGGCGGTGG
Organism: uncultured Spirochaetaceae bacterium; assembly: GCA_964551205.1. GTDB lineage: Bacteria > Spirochaetota > Spirochaetia > SZUA-6 > DRHE01 > JAFGQJ01. Next base: position 6,421 of record CAZKCQ010000071.1, on the reverse strand, counting down.
AAGAGTCGTACTGGAAGGCCAGGTCCCTGAGGGGAAAGGTTTCCAGGATGGACGGAGCCACCTCCTCGATTGCACCGTTTGCACTGCTGATCAGCATCAGGGACAGATCCTGGTCCGAACCCGCGGCTCGTTCCAGCTCGGAGGTGAGGCGGGGGGAGAGATGCTGGCTCCAGCCCAAACCCGTGACCGGGGAAAACAGACCTGCAGCCGCGTCGGCGGCGGAGACTGAGGGAGCCCTGGCCGGAGGCCCCGGAGCCCGGGGAGTGAGCGGCGGGAGTCGGCGGTTGTCGACTGTGGAAACCCCGTGTTGCCCGGGGCTTTTCACGGTTGCGGCGGACAGAAGGAACACACTGGCGATCAGGAAGTATACCAGCAGGATGTAGAAGAGTTCCCGCAGGATCGGGTAGATCTGCTCCCTCTCCAGATCCCGAAAGATCCCGTCGATCACCAGATCCTGCCCCATACCCGGATTGAAGGGACGGCTGATTCGGTTCTCGTACACGGGACGCAGCGTGTATTCAGGTTCGCCTCCCCAGGTTTCCAGGTTGTACTGCTCGGGAGCCGTGCTCAGGTAATCTTTATCCCTGGAGATGAGATACTGGATGCCCTCCCGGGAGGAGTAGATAGTCAGCAGGAGCAGGCGCTCGGTTTCCAAGAATCTCTTCCGCATGGTGGTCCTGAAGTACTCGTTGTCGAAATCCCCTTCGGCCAGGTAAATGGAGAGCGCCGATATCCGCAGAGCCTCCAATGCCGCCTCGGATTCTTCCCTGTTGCCGTCGATCGTGATCTTGAAGCGGTAGGCTGCGAACAGTAGGATAAATAGCAAAAACAGCATGCTTATGATATAATAAAAACCGAGGATCCGCCGATTCATCTTACTATTATTATAGGCAGATCGATGTTGGAAGTATACTCTTTTTGGGGGAAGGAGGTGTTGGAGTGAAGGTGCGACCGCGCAGCCTCCCGCCTGGATGGTATCCCGGGGGGAAAGAGCAAACGGTTCGGGAGATCGAGGATTTCCGACGCACGCTGGAAAAACCTGCCGCCGGCCCGGGCGCCGGCGCAATCGCCGGTATCGCCCCTCACGCGGGCTGGAGTTTTTCCGGCTCAATCGCCTGTCATGTCTTCCAGACCATCTCCAAAGATACGCAGACCATCGTTGTGGTTGGGGGGCATCTGGCGCCCCATTCCGGCCTGCTGGCCGCCTTCGAGGAGGGTTATGAAACCCCCCTGGGTACGCTGGCCGCCGACGTGGAGCTGCTCGAGCTTCTCCGTGACAGCCTTCCCCTGACCGAAGATCGCTACGCCGACAACACCGTAGAGATACAGCTCCCCCTGCTGAAGTATCTGCATCCCGAAGCGCGGGCTCTGCATCTGCGGGCGTCCCCTTCCGCGGAGGCACTGCAGCTGGGGCTGGAGCTGGCCGCGGCGACCGGGCGCCTGGACAGGAAGATCGCGGTTGTCGGTTCGACGGACCTGACCCATTACGGGGACAACTACGGTTTCACTCCCCGGGGAAGCGGCCCCCGGGCGCTGGAGTGGGTGAAACAGGTCAACGACAGGCGAATAATCGAGGCCCTGCTGGACATGGAGCTGGAAAAAGCCCTGGAGCTGGCCACTCGTGAACAGTCCGCCTGTTCCGTCGGCGGTGCGGTGGCCGCGGCCCGTTTTGCCGAACAGACCGGCACCGCCCGTGGAGAGCTTCTGGAGTACAGGACGAGCTACGACGTTTCGCCGAGTCCCTTCTTCGTGGGCTATGCGGGAATCATCTATCCAGGAAGCGCCTAGCCACCGCTATGGACCAATCCCTGACCCGGACCAGGAGACGATGTTCCCGGGTTTGATCCTGTGGATCGTGCTCGCGAAACGCCGCGGCAGCCGGATAGAGGGTAAGCCAGAGGGAGCGTTGGGCCTTATCGAGCTCATACAGATACCGGCTGATGGGAGGGCGGGGGCGAGGCAGAGCCTGGAGCTCCTGCAGGTATCCGTTCAGGAATACCCGCCAGTCCGTTTTCGGCGCGCCTGCAGCCAGGATCTGTCCCTGATGCCGCCCCCCCCGTCGATCCTTGGGCTCGAGCTCAAGAGGGACTCCCTTGCCCGGTAGCGTAATCACCTGAGCGTCCCAATCCCGCAGGTAGTGTTCCAGTCGTTCCTTGTAGCCGATCAGCGGTCTGGTGGTGTAGCGCAGAGCCCCCTGGATCCTGTCCTTCATGATAGTCGAGTTTTTCAGGATGAAGGATAGAAAGAGGCTCTCCAGGGGATCGAGCCGGGATTCCCGGGATCGAAACAGCGGATACAGGTACGTATTTCGACAATAGGCCTTGCCTTCCGGATAGGAAAAGTCGACACCCAGCAGATATATCTGCCGGGCACCCAGAAACTGAGCAAGTGACACAGCGGCGTGGGAGACGTTTCCTCCCGAGGTGTCGATGTACGGAAGGGGCCTCCAGTGGGAGCTAAGGTACAACGACAGCGGGTGGCTGCTGGCAAAGAAGGCGCTGCAGCGGCTTAGACGGGTCAGCACCGGCGGGGAAGCCAGGTCCAGGAGCAGGGGAACCTGCTCGGGCATACCCTGGAGGAAGTGATGGTAACTGACCAGCTGACAGTCTATGGAAATCACCAGATCCGGTGTTATCCCGTAGCGAAGCAGCGCGGGCAGGGATGTGTCCGAAGCGATGAGGAATCCCGTCTCCCGGATCGCACGCAGTTCGGGTATTTGGGACTCCAGGGAAGGACCGGCGCCGGTAATGAATGCCCGTTGCACCGGTTTCACGGTTACCGTGGATTCCTGCACGGTGGGCAGGTTGGCAAGGGTGTTCACGTACCATTTCTTGCCGAAATGGGCTTGAACCGTGTAGTCATCCGCAACCATGCCGATCAGTTCCCGGATCGACTTCATCAGCTCGGAATAGTACCTCCCTCCCGCCTCGACTCCGGGCCGAAGCGGCACGGTTCGCAGATCCCCGTAGATCGCCGGCAGATAGTCGGAGAGCAGGAACCTCTTTATGTCCTCCGCTGATTCCCCGGCCAGAAGCCGAACCCGCGGATCGAGAAGAATCGGTCTCATGTCGATCTGCTCCAAAACAGAGCGCACAAAGTCGAGCTCTTTCTCCACGACGATGATTCTGGCGCTGTCGGGGCTGTCGATGAACGGACGAATTTGATAGCCCCCGCCGAGACCCAGAAACACGAGATAACCCGTCCCGCCGTAATTCTGGAAGAATCGACGGCCCTCCTTTTCCGGATCCACCGTAGAGTGCGTCTGCACGGTTCTTCCCGCGGTTATGTAGGCCGGAACCTGCAACCCGCTGCGGCTTTCGATCATGCGTACGGCCGCACTGGGATCGGTGCGGGTTATCAAGCGGCCGAGTTCGGGGTGGTTTGCCGACAGGGCCAGGAGGTTCCGTTCTATTAGCGAGGGCGCACTCATTTGCTTCCTGAAAATCCTCGGTGCAGGCCCTGCAGAAAATCCCTGTGCTTTTCCAACAGGGTCGTAGTCCTGCCCACGGCGGCCTGCCGTCCCCGCAGTCGGTGAATCCTCCGTATTTCCGTCAACTCCGCGGTGTTGCAGAGGTAGACCAGCGACAGGCTGTGGAGATCCCTAAGCAGAGGCTCCAGAGTAGCCGTCCTGCCGATGGCCGTGATAAGCTGCTCCGTTTGCTCGATCCAGCCGGTGAGTACGCCGGATACGATCCGGGCCCGCCTTTCCCGGGGTGGATAGGATTTCAGCGGAGGCGGAGGGTCCTCCCGGGATGCTCCACTGCTCCTGCTTTCACCGCTGCTGATAAGACGTGCCAGCTCGGTTTCGCTGATGCTGTCTATGCCGGGCAGCTCGATGTCGGATGGGTGCAAGCGGTATATCCGATTGCTCCGGGCATCTGCTGCCGCTCCTGCGCCGTTTCCGAACTCTGCGAACCAGCCGGCATACGTGTCCAGGGCCAAAGACCCCCTCTTCCTCCCTTCTCCGGCCGGTGCCTGCTCCGCGGCCAGAGCAAAGAGTCGGTGGTGCAGGGAGCCGAGGCGATTTGACCCCGTAGCAAGCCAGCTTTCGAAGTTGTTCGGGCGGACATGGGAGAAGATATCCCTGTAGCAGAAATCCAGACCCGTGAAGATCACCGGGCCCTTTTGCCGCCCCAGCGCCAGCAGCAGGGCCGTGGCCGCAACGGTTCCCTGGGCGGGTACTGCGGGGGCGGTCAGGCCGGCCCGCTTCAGCAGCACCCGTTCCACAGGGGTCTCCTGGTTCACCAGGGATACCCGGGCGGAGATCCGCCAGGAACCCCCGGCAGCGGAAAGAGGCATGGTCAGATGAAGGTCGTTATCCTTGGCGTATCGCAGATGGCTGAAGGCGTAGTAGCTCGGATCGGTCATGACGACGGTGTCCGGTTCCAGATCCCGGCTCAACAGGAAGTCCAGGGAGGAGGGCAGGGCCCAGAGTTCGATCGATTCCCTGTGGGCGGCAAGAAAATCGCTCCCCTCCTGCAGGGAGGGTCCGGAGGCGGCGATCACAGTCGTCACTCTCCCGGGTTTGCTGCCAACCGGCGGAAAGATCTGGTCGATGCCGAGGAAGTTGGCCAGGCTGTTTCTCAGCCAGCGCCGTCCCAGGGCGGAGGTGGTTACCAGGGTTCCCCGGATCTCCCTGAACAGCTGATGGAGCGCCCGGTTGACCAGCAGTGACTCCTCGGGGAAAACTCTGGCGCTGGCGGGCCATTCCAGGACCGCCAACCCCTCGGCCTCAAGCTCGTGGATCCGGGAACGCAGGAACTGCAGCACGGTTGCGCTTTCTCCGGGGTGCCAGTACATCCCGGGCGGAAGGGCGGGGGTGAAAGATCGCCACACGGCTTCGTGGTAGAACACGGCCATCACTGCGGCGCTCGGGAAGCTGCGGGTAAGCTCCCGGTACAGGTAGCCCAGACCCGCGCCAAGCAGCAGGATCATCGACGGATCGGGCTGCTTGATCGATTGCCGGACAAAGCGACGGGCTTCCTTTTCGGGGTCGTAGGGAGAGTGCAGATGGATGCCCTTGATTCGCGCGGTCGGCTGACCGCTCCTGGCGGTCGATCTTTCGAGCATCAGACGATCTCAGCGAGATAGGTGAGGGCCTCTTCGATGTCGGGGCTTGGGATGCGTACCTGTTCGGCGAGATCGATTCTTTCCTGCTCGGCAAGCTCCGGGAGCAGTCTACCCAGGGTTGCCTTCAGGTGATGGAGCAGCAGTTCACAGTCCCCCTCTTGCACGGGTTGCGGCGTGTTCGTAACCAAGATGAGCATACGCTCCCGGTCGACCTGGAACACGGAGCCCAGGGGCTGAAAGAGGGAAAGAACAACCCTGGAGATGTCCTGGTTCAGGCGAAAGGAATCGATGTAGGGGTTTTGTCTTCGCACAGTTTCTACGAGGGTCGCCGTATCGATCCGAATCATCAACGGTGAGAGACCCTGCTCGACACAGGGTTGAAGCGCGGTTCTGACCGACTCCGGCAGGGATTCAGGCTGCTCCGGTGTACCCCGTTTCGCCCCTTCCAGGTGCCTCTCCCGGGCCGCGTAGAAATGTCTGGCCCCTCGATCGGCCAGGGTCTCGAAGACATCCAGGCCGGCACGATCGGCTTCCGCGCTCAGGAGTAATCCCAGGAACCTGCTCTCATGGATGAAGGGAACCAGAAGGAGGTTCGAGAGCGTCGAGAATTCCCGAAAGGAGAAGAACTGTTGGAAAGGGCGCAATTCCTCCGGGTCCGAGAGCAGATGCACCTTTCCGGAAGCCAGTCGATTCATCGTATCGTTTGCCCGAACCGGAATACGCAGGCGGTGCCTGGTGGTCTGGTCAAAACCGTGGACAGCCCACGGTGCAAAGACCAGGCGTACAGGATCGTAGAGAAGTAGGGCGGCGCGCTCCAGCTTCAGCTGATCCTTTACCAGGGAGAAAAACCGGCCGGGAGATTCCAGGCCGTCCTCCAGTTCCCGCAATCCCGCCCACAGACGTTCCAGTCGTTCAGCTTCGCTGAGCTGCTCCCCCACGGACGGAGTTTCCTCCCTTTCCCGGGGTGCGGGCTGTCCGGGCGCGGCGCCGCCGGATTCTTTCCAGGTTCGAGGTACGGTTTCAGGAGATTTCTTGTCAGCACGCGCTGCACGGGTGGGAATGTCCGAGATCGCCGTCGCGGCCGGGGCGTCAAGCTCCGCCTGTTCGACATGCAGAACCGGCTCCCGCCGCTGGGTTAGTAATCTGTCGATGAGTTCGAGACTCTTGCCTAGGAGGCCTCCGGAGACAGGGCGATCCGAGCGAGACGCCCCTTGGAATGAGCGCGCTCGCTTGAGAAGACCCATTAAGCCCCCAGACCAAGCTCTTTAAACAGCCTTTGATAGCGAACGAAATATTCGGATTGAGCGAACTCTTTGATCTTGTCTTCGGGAAGCGCCTCGAGCAGTTGATC
>CAZKCQ010000070.1:0-11806 GCA_964551205.1 uncultured Spirochaetaceae bacterium | reverse complement strand
TGATCAAGCCGGACAACCTCAAGAGCCTCAACGACAGTTACGGCCATCAGGCCGGCGACCGAACCCTGCAGCTGATGGCCTCCGAGCTGCGCAGGCTGTTGCAGGATCGGGGGATCCCGATACGCTACAAGGGGGATGTCTTCTCCGTCATCCTTGCGGAGGCAGGACTGGAGACGGCTCGTGAGCTTGCCGAGCGGATACGAGCGGCAATGAGCAAGGTCGATGTGAGCGAGGTGAGCCTCGGGAGCACGGAGCCGAGAACCGCTTTGCGCATCACCGTCAGCATAGGAGTTGTGGGTTATCCAGATGGGGGCAGCTCGGCAGAAAAATTGATCGAACGGGCCTACCAGAACTTATTCACCGCCCGCAATCGCGGGGGGAACCGCATCTGCAGTCAACAGAGAAGATGAACAACAAAAACGAACTCTTGAGAAGCGTTCGCATCTTTTGTGATCTCACCGATGAGGAGTTTCAGGGCCTTCTCGAGCTGCTCCAACCTCGACAGTTGAGCAAGGGGGAAACACTCTTTCAGCAGGGTGATCCCGGCGGAGAGCTGTTCGTCGTGGAGTCCGGAGCCCTGGGCATAGCCGTTAGCCTGGAAGACGGCAAAAATCTGGAAATCGCGGCGTTCACGAATGGGGATTTCTTCGGAGAGATGTCGATCTTCGAGAAAGAGCCCCGTTCGGCCACCTGCTATGCCAAGACCCGAAGCCGTCTGCTGGCCATGAACGAAAGGGAGTTCTTCCGGCTCGTCGAATCCAACCCGGCCAGCGCCGGGAAAGTAATGACCCGGATGCTTGCCGTTACCCGGCGACGGCTGGAGGACACCGGAGGATTTCTCTCCGACATGGTCCAGTGGGGCGAGGATGCCCGCCGCCGGGCGATCACCGATCCCCTGACCGGGCTGTATAACCGGCGCTATCTGGAAGAGGCCCTCGAAGAATACTTCATGAAAGCCCGGGACGGCTCGAAGCCCCTCTCGGTGGCGATGCTCGACCTGGATCACTTCCGGGAGTTCAATGAGAGGTATTCCGAAAAGGCCGGCGATCAGATCATCATGTCCGCCGCCCGGATCTACCGGCGCTTCCTCAGACCTACCGATGTAGCGGCTCGCTACGGGGGCGACGAGTTCACCTTTGTCCTGCCGGACACCGATCTAGAGACGGCACGCACGATCATGGAAAGCATTCGTCGCACGATCGAGGAATCGGACCTGCTCGAGGAGGTGGTTCCGAACTGCAGAGCCAAAACGGCGGTATCATCTCTGCCCAAGGTGACGACCAGCCAGGGCCTGGCCTGTTTCCCCGAGCACGCCTCTGACCCTAAAACCCTGAGGGAGGCCGCCGACAGTGCCCTGTACAGGGCCAAGGAAGCGGGCCGCAATCGCGTGGTCGTAGCACAAAAAAGTTATCACCACTCAGAGGACGGTTCTAATGAAGGTTGATCTCCCGTTCTCATTCAACATGGGCACATCTGCCTTCGTGATCGTCGATTTACAGAACGACTTCGTACGCAGCAATGGACCACTGGTCGTCCCCGATGCGGTCTCCACGATCGAGCCGATCAATGCCGTGCAGGACCTGTTTCGCAAGGCCGACCGTCCGGTGATCTTTACCCGCTTTGTCGCCGGCAAGGAATCCTCGCTGCTGTGGACCTGGTCACCCCAGATCCGGGAACCGATGAACTGCTGCAAGATAGGGCAACACCGCTACTACGAGGACATAAAGGCAGAAAGAGAAGCCATCGCCGTGATCGACGAGCTGAAACCTCGAGCCGATGATCCGATCATCGACAAATTCTGGTACGGCGCCTTTTTCCGCACCAATCTGGAGGACGTGCTGCGCTCTTTTAACACGGACACCGTCGTGATTGCGGGGACGGTCACCCAGATCTGTGTTGAGGAAACAGCCCGTCAGGCCTTTCACCACGGCTTCAAGACCATCGTCCTGCGGGACTGCGTTTCCTCCTTCGATCCCCAGCTCCATGAGGCCACCCTGAAAAACCTGAACATGAAGTTCGGGGCGGTTATCTCCTCAAAGGAGTTCATCCAGCTCATGAGCTGAGGGGACGCCGGGCTGCGGCCCAGCGAACCGGAACTACTCCCCGTATCCATAGCCTCCCGCAACCAGGCGGATATAGGGCATAGACCAGTCGAATGTATTACTGTAGACGGTAAAGGTATACCCGGCGCGCAATCCAACTAAAAGACCACTCTTTTGTTTGGTAGATATGAGGAAGTCCAGTCCGACGGCCGGATTAAGCAGGGCGCATTTCGAAATTGTAGGCTGAAAACGGGCAGATTACAAATAAATCAATGATAACGAGCAGGGTCGAGCACTTGGGGATATTCGCTGGACAACAGGTCAGGGGAGTCTCAGCGGAGGGTCGAATACACCTCCATGGACTGCATGACCGCCTCCACGTTGCGTACGGGGATCCCCGGGTACAGATCGTAGACCAGGGACAATCCGCCCCGGGGACTGCCGAGCTTCACCACAGCCTCCCGGATCAGTTCTTCCACGTCCTTCGGGGTTCCATTGCGGGTCACCTCCTGCCTGTCGATATCCAGGTCCACGGCGATCCGCCCTGTACACCGCTTCCTGATTTCTTCGATCCCGTTCACCCTGTCCTGGAGATTGATGACGGTCACACCACAGGCGATCAAGTCCTCCAGGAGCTCCAGGATGTGCCCGTCGCTGTGCATGTAGACGACTTTTCCCCGTTTTTTTACCGGCTGCATCAACCTGCGGTAGGAAGGAACTAGGTATCTTCGAAACAGCTCGGGAGAAAGCATCGGCCCGTTCTGGGCACCCAGGTCTTCCGGGAAGGCCACCAGGGAAACGTCCAGCTCGAGATAGCGACGGACGAAGTAGACGTTGAAGGCTTCGACCATGGCAATCAGGCGGTCCAGCTCCCTACGCTGGTCATGCATGTCGTAGACCAGGTTTTCATAGCCCCTCAGGTACTCCAGGGTGAGGAAGAAGAAGCCGTGCCGCAGCTCTCCGATCGAAAAACCGACCGTCTCCCCGTCTTTCCGTACACGTCGCTTTACCGCATCCCAGTCGATCCGGCTCCAGCCGTCGTGCTCCCCCGGATCGGGAGGATGGAAACCTTTCAGAGCCGCCCAGTCGGCCAGTGGGAATCGGATCACGGTCCCGGTGATGCCGTTCGTCGTGGTTCTCCAAAGCGAACCCCAGGAATCCTGGTATTCGCTTCCCTCCGTCTGCCAGGGAGCGGGCTGACGCTGCCGCGGATCCAGAAACCCGCTTTCGTGATCCTTGAACAGCAGCGGGTGCCTAGAGACGAGCTTCCGTAGCTCTGTAAGGTCGTAGGCTTGAAGACAGGCGTAGTTGATTTCAAAACGGATCGGTATGCGCGCCGGCCGGGTAAAGGTGTAGGCTTTTAGGAAATCCGGATCCCGCATGTGCGTCAACAGTCGCAGCATTTCTTGATTACTTTCGGAGAAAACTATACAGTCTCGATACCGTGAGCTGTCAAGCGAGCCGGCGGGAGGACTTTTTTCGGTCCGTACAGTTGAAACGGCCGGCCAAAACGCCATTCTACTTCACCCTCTGCGATTCGTTGATCGAAGAGTTCGAGAGGCACCACGGGAAACAGGATTACTTCAACTTTTTCGACATGCCCTTTCGCGCCGTTTCCCTGGAACCAACCCGCAACCCCCCGGATTATTCGCGGTACTTCGAGAACCTGCAACCTGTGGATGAGATAAACGAGTGGGGAGTGGGGTACATCCGGGGCAGCCACTATCACTTCCGGCGCATGGTATCCCCGATGAAGGAGTTCGAGGACCCGGCCCAGGTATGGAGCTTTCCCCTGCCGGACATCCTGGACGATTACAGATGGGAGGGCTTTGCAGATCGGGTCGAGGAGCTCAAGGGCAAAGACTACGCGACCATGAACGCGCCGCCTTTCATCGATATCTTCGAGCCCGCCTGGTACCTCAGAGGGTTCGAGCAGCTGCTGATGGATCTCCACCTCAATCCGTCTATGGCCGAGGCCTGTCTGGAGCGTATGACGGAGATCAAATGCCGGCTGGCCCGCCGCTATAGCGAAGCCGGTGTCGATGTCCTGATTTTCGGCGATGATATCGGGGAGGAGCGTAACCTGATCCTTAGTCCGGAGATCTGGCGCAGGTGGCTGAAACCCCGCCTGCAAAGGGTAATCAGGGCGGCCAGGGAGGTCAATCCCGAGGTAATCTGCTACTATCACTCGGACGGAAATATTGAGCCGGTGATCCCCGACCTGATAGAAACGGGTGTGGATATCCTGAACCCCATTCAGCCGGAGTGCATGGATCCGCTCGCGATCAAGCGACAATACGGAGAAGCCCTGACACTGTGGGGCACCATCGGGACGCAGCGGCTCATGCCCTTCGGCACGGCGCAGGAGGTTGCAGAAACCGTGAAGACCACGATCCGTGAGCTCGGATACAACGGCGGGTTGGTGATCGCTCCCACCCATATCCTTGAGCCGGAGGTTCCCTGGGAGAATGTCCTGGCCCTGGTCGATGCGGTCGAGGAAGAATCTGAAACGAACACGGAGGTATGATCATGGCTAAGTACGGAGCAGGAGTTATTGGTCTGGGCAATGTGGCCACCGAATACGTACGGGCGGTCAACAACAACCCCCTTGCGGAGGTGGTAGCCGTGGTCGGCCGGGACAAAGCCAAGACCGAGACCCGGGTGCAGTCGCTGGGACTGTCCTGCCGGGTGTTGGACGGATTTTCAGATCTGGTAGCCCGCGACGACATTCACTTCGTGGTGATCACCACTCCCCACTATCTGCATTTCGGGCAGATCGTCGAAGCAGCCGAACGGGGAAAGCACGTGGTCGTGGAAAAGCCGATCGGGATGAACTGGCAGGAGATCACTCAAGTCAGGGAGGTGATCGGAAAAACCGGGGTGAAGTTCCAGTGCGGCCTGGTCCTGCGCTTCAATCCCTTCGTCGAAAACCTCCGTCGCCTGATCGAAACAGGTGCTGTGGGGGATATCTTTCACCTGGAGGTGGATTACTTCCACTCCCTGCGCCCGGCCTGGGGCGGCTTCCAATGGGGTGTGCACAAGCGAAGTGGCGGCCCCTCCGCCTCACTGGTGGCGGGGATCCACGCCGTGGACCTGCTGCGCTATCTGTCCGGGGAGGTGAGCGAGCTAACGGCCTTCTCCACCACGGCAAGCCGCAGGGATTTCGAGTACCCGCCCAGCTACCTGGCTGCGCTCCGCTTCCAGAGTGGCGCACTCGGCAAGAGCAGCTGCAGCTTCGAGACCCGCTCCCCCTACCTCCTGAACCTGCTGCTGCACGGTACCAAGGGCTCGGTGTTCAATGAGAAGTTTTTCCTGCAGGATCTGTTTCCAGGACAGACCGCCTGGCAACGCTTCGAAACCGTGATGCCCGACAGTCCGGCGGTTTCCCACCATCCCTTCCAGCAGCTGATCGATGACTTCATCGAGGCGGTGGATACGGATCGCCAGACCCGCAACAACATCGAGGAGATGTACCGGAGCCACGAGCTGTGCGTAGCCATCGACCGCTCTATCGAGAGCGGAGAGAAGGTGATGCTGCCCCTGCGCTGAACGTCAATCGAGGTGAAGCTGTCGATCAGTCGAACGACTCCCCAAAGCCTGCGGTCAGTGGAAGATCAGCCGGGGTAGGAACATCGAGATATCGGGAAACAGCACCAGAATCACCAGCACCACAACATAGGTGATGATGAAGGGAATCACCGACTTGGAGATCGACTCCAGCGTCACGTTGGCGATCTTCAACCCCACGAACAGGTTGGCACCCATCGGCGGGGTGAGAAATCCGATCTCCGCACAGACCACGAACAGCACACCGAAGTGGATGGGGTCCACTCCCAGCTGGGTGACTACCGGCAGGAAGATCGGGGCCAGGATGATGATCTGGGAGAAGGTCTCCGCCCACATGCCGACGAAGATCATGAAGGCCATGATGATCAGCAGGATGACGATAGGGTTCTGGGAGACCCCAGCAATCCCGTGACCCAGGGCCTGGGGAATCCCCATTATAGTCAGCAGCCGGGCAAAGACGAAGCCGGCGGCAACCAGGATGAGCAGGGTTCCGGTAAGTTTCAGAGTGTTCGCCAGAGCCTCATACACGTCCTTCACCGTCATGGTCCGGTTAATCAAAAACCCGACAATCAGGGAGTAGAAGATCGTGACCTCCGCCGCCTCGATGGGTGTAAAGAAACCGGCGTAGATCCCCCCCAGAAGCAGGATGATCGCGATCAGGGCCCACTTGGCATCCCAGATCGCTTTGATAGCCTCCAACACGGTCAGTTTCTGATACTCCCGCTCCTCCTCACCGTCGGTGGACATTTTGGGGAAAAATTTGAGCATCAACGCCGAGGTGATAGAGAGCGCCAGGGCCATCAGCAGTCCGGGGACCACCCCCGCGGTGAACAGCTCGGCAATCGACTGGTTGGCGATAATTCCGTACATGAGAAAGGGATTACTCGGCGGGATCAGGATGCCCAGCGCGCCTCCGCTGGCCGCTACGGCTCCGGCGAATCTGGGTTTGTACCGCGCCACAATCATTGCCGGAATCATCAAACCGCCAATGGTGGCCACGGTGGCCGGGCCGGAGCCTGTTACCGCAGCGAAGATGGCGCAGCTCACGATGGTGATCACCGCCAGACCGGAACGGAAAGAGGCCATGAAGCGCTTGACCATTCCCACAAGCGCGGCGGTGATGCCCGCTTTCTGGAAGAGATTGGCAACGAAGAGGAACCCGACCACCGCGATGAGCGGGTATTTGTTCACCCCGGAGTAGAAGGTCCGGACCATGAAATCCATCGGCGTACCGGTGGTGTAGAAGAAGATCAGAGAGGTCAACCCCAGACACACGTAAATGGGAAGCCCGGTTAACAGAAGCACAACCAGAATCAGTGCAATAGCCATGGCTGCCTCACAATACCGTCTGCGCCTGATCGGTCTGATCGTTCTCCGTAGCGCCCCGCGGCTTTATCAGTTTCTGGATATATTGCTGGATGAGCCGGAGGGTCAGCATAGCAAATCCCACTGGAATCGTCAGAAACACGTAATGAAGGGGAATCTTGAGGATTCCGCTCAACCCGAGAAAATCCTTCTGGCGCAAATAGTAGTCTATGGAGACAATAACGACGAAGACATTGAACCCGATCCAGACGATATCGGTGATGACGCGTAGAACCTTCCGCAATCCTTCAGGAAGGGCGTCCGCCACGAAGGTGATGCGGATGTGATCATCGCTCTTCATCCCGTAGCTGGCGCCCAGGTAGCAGACTAACACGAAACCGAAGCGGGACAGCTCCTCCTGCCAGGGAAGACCGGAAGTGAACACGAGCCTGAGAACCACTCCCAGGAAAACCAACGTCACCACCACTCCAAGAATCGCCGTCCCGATGACCTCCTCGAACTTGTCGTCGATAAACTTCAGAATGCGCTTCATCGCTGCCCTCAGTTTTTGTTTGAGTGATAGTATATGCTTTCTTCCACCCGGCGGGGGAAAGCTATAGAAAACGACGCTCCTGGGAGAACCGTTCGGCCCCACAGGAGCGTCAGTTAGTCACCGCTTTATATTGTCCGTCCTCTCGATCTACATACCGGCTGCGGTAAAAACTTTGTCGATGAACGCCTTACCGGCTTGGGCATCACCTTCACCGATCTTCTCGTACATCACGGGCCAACTGGTTCGCGCCTTCTCGGCCCACTGGTCGTAGTCTTTGGGGCGTCCCAGGAACTGCACCCCATGTTCTTTCTTGGAAACGTCAATCGCCTCCTGGAGGATCGCCGCAGAGCTGGAATCCACCCGGGGTATGCTGTCTTTCGATGCTCGATCCACCGCCTTCTTCAGATCCTCGGGAAGTTTCTTGTAGGTCTGTTCACTCATGACCAGCACCGACACCTGCAGGATGTGGTCGTCGTTGGTGATGTATTTGACGACCTCGTTCATCCGGGCGGAGAGAAGAACCGAGTCGTCGCACTCGAAGGCATCCACCACGCCCAGCTGCATGGCGTTGAACAGCTCGGACCACTCCACGGGGGTGGGACTGATGCCCCAGGTTTTCACCATCTCCACCATGATCGTGCTGGGGGGAACGCGGAACTTCAGCTTCTTCAGATCGGCCAGCTCATAGACGGGTTTCCTGGACATAACGTGGCGGTAGCCGCTGTCCCACATGGTAATGAGGCGCATGTTGGCCCTTTTAATTGTGTATTCATTGAACTCATTCCACATCTTTTCGCGGGCTTTGCGGAAATTGGAGTTGTCTTCAAACATGAAGGGAAGCATAAGGGCATCCAGACGCGGCGTATATTGGGTTACCAGGTTGAGACTGGTCACGAAGCAATCAAGCGCACCGGATACGACCAGATCCGCCATTTCGGAATCGGTCCCCAGCTGAGCATTGGGGTAGATCTCCGCCTGGATACGCCCGTCGGAGTACTTCTCCACCAACTCCTTGAACACCATAGCCGTTACATGCAGGGCGGAGTTGTCCGCCGCCATATTGGCGTGTCCGATCCTGATGTTGTACGTCTCAGCAGCCGCAGGTGCTTGCCCGCCGGCCCACAGGCTCTGAAAGCCCAGGAGCAGCAACAGGACAACAAACAGTGTTAGCACAGTCTTGGCTTTGTTCATTTCGTACCTCCTTGAAATGAAAGTTACACTAGGAAAGAAATTATAACCTCATAGATTTTAGCCTGTCAAGAAAAAACTTATCGTGTCACTCATAATTGCCCGCTCAGAGGCTTGGGAGGGATGCGAAGCCGTTCCCATTAGAAGCGCAGGGAGATCTCTCTGTTCTCTCTCAGCGATCGCTCGGCTTCCAGGCATATGATCACGACTTTCCGGCCCTCCTCGGGGGGATAGAACGCTTTTCCCTGGGCAAAAAGCTTCGCCGCCACCTTGATCTCCTCCTGCAGCTCGAACAGCTCTCCGGAAATCTCGATAGGCACCTCCTCACAGCTCTCCTTGCCCGTACGCTGGAGCTTGAGGCTGAATTGCGGTTCGGTGGTCCGATCCATGGCTCCGGACCAGGCCGAACGGATCGCGCCCTCCGTGCCCACGATCTCCACGAAGAGGTGATGTTCGAATCCGCAGAGGGTTTGGGTGATCACCGCGTAGCTCCCGCCGGGGAACTTCAACACCGAGGAGAAGTTGTCGTAGAGCCCTTCGCTTCGCTCTTTGGAGTTTCCGTATGCCTGGATGGAAAGAGGATCCCCCAACCCCTCGAAGAACCAGAGGATGAAGTCGAAAAAATGGATCGGCTCCTCGAGGATCCAGGATCCGACCCGGGAACGATCGTAGCGCCAGTCCTCGGCTCCCTTGCGATAGGGATGCCGGAAGAGGCTCACCATGGCGTATTGAGGTGATCCGATTTCTCCCGCCTGCACCAGCTCTTTGACCTTGCCCCACTGTTTGGACACCCGGAACTCGTGACCGATCGTCAAAACCTTGCCGCTCCTTCGGGCCGCCTCCAACAGACGATCGCATTCCTCGGCCGTTGCGGCCATCGGCTTCTCCAGAAGCACGTGCCTGCCGGAATCCAGAGTCTCGATTCCCGCCTGGGCGTGGAGAAAGGTCGGCAGAACGATGTCCACGGCCTCCACGTCCTTTTGCCGCAACAGCTCCCGGTAATCGAGATAAACCTCGACACCGGGATGATCGGCCTTGGCCTGCCGCCGGCTTTCTTCGCTTTTGCAGGAAATGCCTACAAGCTCCGTTCCCTCACCCCCGGCAATCGCTGCTGCATGGTGTTTACCCCAGGCACCGTATCCGATCAATCCAAAACGCATAGAATCCTCCGATTCCTAACAACAACTCACTTTCCGGAGATTGTCAAGGAATCCGCAATAGCGGGTTGCTCTCATTACACCCGGCCGATTCGTTTTATGAATCCTGTGGAAGTTTGTTCCGCTCGCCATTCCTACGCTCTTTTCGCTTTGTATGCTCCCTGCGTAGTCCCGCATTGTACCAGTCGATGCGGCGAGTGAGGACCATCACCCCGGCCAGGATTACGAATAGTCCCAGGGAACCGATCAGCAGCGCATAGTCTTCGGATTTTAATGCTGCGTAGAGAAACAGGTAGCCTGATGCCAGAACCAGAGACATGATCCAGGCTCGTCGCCAGGCGGCAAGAACGGCGCTGGAGTAGAAGGTGATCAGGGCTGTTGTGGCTACACCAGCCAGGAGGTAGGTCCAGTCGAAGATGAGGTGTTCCGATACCGATACCAGCAAAAGGTAGAATAGGCATACCGCCAGTCCAACCAACAGATATTGAAACGGGTGAATCCTGCGGCTGTTGGCGACCTCGAAGAGAAAAAAGATCAAAAAGGGCAGCAGCACGAAGAGGATCCCGTACTTCACGGAACGTAAGGATTTTAAGTAGCTATCAACAGGAATCATCAGCTCCACCCTGAAGACCGAATCGAGGAGCGCGTCACTTTCCACCTGCCCGCGGAGCCACTTCTGCCCATAGCCGCGATTCAGCGACAGCACGTACCAGTCCGCATCAAATCCCTGCTCGCCCATGCTTCGGTCGCTGGGAAGAAAGGCGCCATTAAAACTGGGACTGGGCCAGGTGGAGGAAAGACGCACCCGGGTCTCGCCTCCCAGCGGTACAAAACCCAAGGAGCGTCCTCCCTGCAGATGCAGTTCGAAGGCGAAGGAATGGCCGGAAGCCGTGCTTCGGAAAACGCGCTGCAAGGCATCCCGCTCAAGGGGCGCTCGAATCTCTCCGCTGAACAGTCCAACCTCTCCCTGACCGGCGGAGAAGGGAATCGACTGGGATTCCCACTGCAGGGTCACCCGTTCCTGGAGTCCGCGCATATCCGGAAGCTCAACAACCAGCTCGGCATCCTCCCAGAATATATCCTGCTCCGCGATCCTCCACTCGTCGAAATCCAGTTCGCTGAAGGTTCCCACTATCTGAAGGTCCGCTGTATAAACCGTGACCTCGAAAATGCCCCGATTACGTTTATCCGTGTCTACCGATCCCGTTATTTCCAGGGTATCGGGAAGAAAGTAAGCCTGTTCGATGTACTCCTCGATCTTATCATCCTCGATCTTGACTCGTTTCAGATACGGTACGACCACAAGTGGACCGGCGATAACCTGCTCTCCCCCCCACTTTGCTATGATCTCTCCCTCCGCCTCCAGGCGGGTCATATTCCGCTCTTCGATCAGCGCCCGGATCATCTGGAGGGGAATCAGGAAGACCAGCAGCATCACCCCGATCAGAATCATCTTAATCACTGTGCTCCAATTCCTGCTCTCCTGAATTGCACCCTTGAGTTTCATCATTTGAACCCTCCTCGATATTTGGTCTCGTTTCCGAGGCTATCCCGACAGTCGGATCTCTTCCTGTCCTTTTCCGGAAGATTCTATGAACAATTGTGGCAGAATTGTGGCCGCTGTACTTCTGGAAGCGTGTTACAGGCTGTGGTACTATTCACTAGATGCCACCTGTGATTGAGCCCCTGGTCGCGCTGGTCGATGATGAACAGAATATCCGCGAGTTGGTAGGCTACGCCCTGAAACAGGAGGGCTATCGGGTCGCCACCTACAGAAACGGAGAGGAAGCCTGGAGCGTTTTTCGTCAATCCCTGCCCGATCTGGTGATTCTGGACATCATCATGCCCCGGATGGATGGATTGGAGCTCTGTCGCAAGATACGCAAGCTTTCCGAAACGCTGCCGCTGATATTCTTGAGCTCCAAGGACGAAGAGTTCGACAAGGTGCTGGGTCTGGAGCTGGGAGCGGATGATTACCTCTGCAAACCCTTCTC
>CAZKCQ010000069.1:0-11897 GCA_964551205.1 uncultured Spirochaetaceae bacterium | reverse complement strand
GCCAGCCCGTCCAGGCCGTCGGTCAGATTGATGGCGTTGCTGAACCCCACCAGGAGCAGCACGGCGAAGGGGATGTACCAATAGGAGAGGTCCATGACGGGTGTCTTGACGAAGGGCACGTACAAGAGGGTGGTATGCTCATTCCTGAAGTTGAAGAGGAGCAGCACCACGGCCAGAGAGACGACCGTCTGCCCGGAGAACTTCAAACCCGCTCTCAAGCCCTTCTGCTTCTTCTTGAACACCTTCAGATAATCGTCCACGAAGCCGATCACCCCGAATCCCAAGGTCGCTCCCAGCAGGATCCAGGTGTAGTAGTTGTTCCAGTCCTGCCACAACACAACGGAAAGCAGGATGGCAGAGATGATCATGATCCCGCCCATCGTCGGGGTCCCGGCTTTTTGCAGGTGACGCTCAGGGACATCCACCCGGATCGACTCCCCGGTCTTCAGCTCCGAAAGCCTGCGGATCATCCACGGCCCGACAAGCAGGCAGAGCACCAGAGCGGTCAGGGCTGCGTAGGCTGCGCGAAAGGTTATGTATTGAAAAACATTGAAGACTGTGAAGTATTTCACCAGCGGATACAGCAGTTTCAGTACCATGGCTCACCCTTCGATTAATTCCGGCAGAAGTCTTTCCAGCTCGACGGCCCTGGATCCCTTGATCAGCAGCAGATCTCCGTCCCGCAGATACGAATGCAGGCTCGAACCCAGAGATTCGATATCCGTCATCCAGTACGCGGTACCTTTGAAGGCCATGTCCCTGGTTTCCAGATAGGCCTGCTCCATCTCCTCTCCGAAGAAAAACAGTGCCTGAAAATCGCAAAGGGCGGCCTGGCTGCCGATCCGTCGGTGGGCTTCCCCGCTCTGTTCTCCTAGCTCCTTCATCGCCCCGAGAACCCCGATCTTCCTGCCCGGCCAGGGCAGGGCGGAGAGAAAAGCAAACACCTGTCGGAAGGAATCGGGATTGGCATTGTAACAGTCCTGGATCACCGTCACTGGACCGCGGATGATCTGGGATCTCCCGAACATAGGGCGGACCGACTCCAGTCCCTCTTTTATTCTTTCTTTGCTAATTCCCAATTCTGCCGATACCGATATTGCGGCCAATGCGTTTTGAAGGTTGTGAGCCCCAAAAAGGGGGAAGCGGATCTGGAGCCCCTCCCAGTGGATCATGGTTCCATCCAGCCCCAGATCCTCACTTCCTTCAAAACCTCTGGTTTGCGTTGGTCCAAAGTGAACGACGGTACCCCGCAGGCCCGCCTTCAATAATTCCTCGAGGTCCTCCGATTCCCGGATAAAGGCTTTCTGGGTCCCGTCGAAATGTCCGAAGATCTTCTTCTTCTCCAGGGCGATGGCCTCCCGGGAGCCGAGCAATCCGATATGGGCCGTACCGATATTTGTGATCACGGCGATATCGGGGCGGTATATCTGCGCCAGGACATTCATCTCCCCGGCATGATTGATCCCCATCTCGAACACCGCCGTGCGATGCTCCGGTAGGACACAAAAGCAGGACAGGGGCAGACCGATTTCCGAGTTCAGATTTCCCTGACTGATCACCGTCGGCCTGTCCAGGGCAATGATCGTGCCCAGGATTTCTTTGGTGGTGGTCTTGCCGTTGCTCCCGGTCACCCCGATTCTCAAGACTTCAGGGAACTGCTCAAGGTGTGCCTCTGCCATATTCTGAAGACCAGCAAGGGTATCCTCCACCTGGATTACGCTGACCGACTGCCGACTGCGCAGCAGATTTTCCAGCTGCTCCCGCCGCTTGCCCCAGTGCGCAGCCGAAGACATTACCGCTGCCGCCCCCCGTTCCAATGCCTGGGCGATAAAATCATGACCGTCCACCCGTTGTCCGGGAAGAGCGACGAACAGGAATCCCTCCTCGACCTGACGGGAATCCACCACGACCCCGCGGATATCCCGGGTGCCTCTGACCGCCAGCCGACCACCGGCGAAGCGGTTGGCCTGTTCAGGGGACAGCCTGGTGCCTCCGACCACGGTATCAGTCAATCTCTTGAGCCCCCCAGTTCGATCTCGATGCGGTCCTCAACCCGTAGAGGCTTCAGTCCCAATGAGCCCTCGGCCAGCGACTTGATGCGCTCCGGGGAGCTCAGCACGGCCAGTGCCGCGATCACCTTCTTGTTCTTTTCCAACCAGTCCTTCTGCTCCTGTTCCAGTCCCTCGACCTCCCTCTCCAACTCCTGGTAGCGGAAACCCTGCCAGGTGTTGAGGAAAAACACGGAGAGGAATGCGAGGATCATGAGAATGAACAGAGGTGATCGAAGCCTCATGCAATTTTCTCCAAGACCCTGAGGCGCGCGCTCCGGGATGCGGGATTCTGACGAATCTCCGCCTCCGTTGTTGTGACCGGTTTACGAGTCAATATCCGTGCCTGCCTCCGGCCCCCACATTGACAGATCGGCGATTCCGGGGGACAGGTACAGGACTTATTGCGTTCCTGAAAGAAACGCTTCACAATACGATCCTCCAAAGAGTGAAAGCTGATGACCCCCATCCTGCCCCCTGTCGACAAACAGGTGAAGGCAGGCGGCAGGGCCGCCTCCAGCAGTTCCAGTTCCCGGTTCACGGCGATGCGCAGCGCCTGAAAGGTCCGCGTAGCCGGATGAATCCTTCCGTACCGATAGGAGGGGGGCACCGCCTTCCAGATGATCTGCGCCAGCGCTCGAGAATCCTCGATCGCCCCTCGTTCCCTCTCGGCCGTGATCGCAGCGCTGATCACGGAGGCGTATCGCTCCTCTCCAAAACGACGGATCAAATCCTTGAGTTCCTCCTCGGAGCTGGTGGCGATCAGCTCGGCAGCGGTGTTTCCTTTTTCGATATCGAGTCGCATATCCAGCGCTTCAGGCCGGCGAAAAGAAAAGCCTCTGCCGCTGGCTTGATAATGGAACATCGATACTCCCAGATCGAAAAATATCCGCTGTGGTGAACGATCCACCAGCTCCGTCACGGAACGAAAAAACTCGCCGTAATCCATCCGGAACAATCTGACCCGCCGGCCGAAACGATCCAGCCGCCGCCGGGCGCGCTCCATGACGCTTTGGTCCCTTTCGATTCCGAACAGGATGAGTCGAGGATTGCCGGAGAGAAAGGCTTCGGCGTGTCCGCCCTCGCCGAGAGTGGCATCGACAAACACCAGTTCCTCTTCCTGCCCGTTCAGCAGGGCCGTTACCTCCTCGAGAAGAACCGGTTTGTGGATGAACATGTTCCCCTCCCCACCGCTACAGAGCAATCTTGTTTCCTATCTCTTCGGCAGCCTCCTTGAACTTGCTCTCGTTTTGGTCGAGGTAGGCTAAATAGCTCTCCTCATCCCAGATTTCGATATAGCTCTGGATACCGAGAATAATGCATTCCTTCTTCAATGCCGCGAACTCCTTAAGAGTCGTGGGGATAATGATCCTTCCCGATCTGTCGATCTCGGTCTCCTGGGCCGGAGCGATGATCCGCCTCTGCATGAGCCGCGCCTTTTCCTGGAAAAGAGAGGTGGATCCAATCAGGCTCTGGGCGATTTTTTTCCATTCATCGTGGGGGAACAGCCACAGGCAGCGATCCACGCCACGGGTAAGCACGACCGAGTTGCCCGTGATGTCGGAACGTATCCGAGCGGGTATCATCAACCTGTTTTTTTCATCCAGGGAATAGCGATATTCTCCCGTCAACATACCCTATCCTACCACAGAGATGGTAATATCCCCCACTTTTTCCCACTTTTCAACTATAGTATCCCATCTCCTCCGATTGTCAACATACTTTTTTCCGTCCCGGCTAGATTTCTGACCGGGACCGTCCGTTCTACTATATATATGTTATGCAAATCGGCGAA
The DNA here is from genome assembly GCA_964551205.1 of uncultured Spirochaetaceae bacterium. Taxonomy (GTDB): domain Bacteria; phylum Spirochaetota; class Spirochaetia; order SZUA-6; family DRHE01; genus JAFGQJ01. The sequence continues at coordinate 8,054 of CAZKCQ010000069.1, read as the reverse complement.
ATTGACTGAACGAAGAGAAATCTGTATCTTGAAATGAATCGAAGGGAGAAGAGATTTGTCTCTATACCGAGTTCATTTCAAGTGGAAGGAAAAAGAAGTACAGCTCACCGCCAAGAGCCTGGACCTGACCCATCCGTACTTCGTTTCGATAAAAGATCTCGTCTTTTCAGACAAGAAAAAACTGATTATTAATCCGGCGGAAGACGATATCATAAAGGCATTCGGCAGTTCAAAACACCTGATGATCCCTTTCCAGACGGTACTGCTGATCGAAGAGGTGGAGGAACGGGAAGGAGCGGTTCGCCGCTTCACCCTGGTCGATCAGGAAAACAATTCCGGCAGCGATCCGGAGGAATGGGAAGATCGGGAGATACCCAGTCTCGAGGATGAAAGGACCTGATGTTTAACCGAAAAGAGCTCTCGGAACAGGAAGTACGACTGCAAGTAAGCGGATCCCTGGACAGCGATGCCGCGGAGCAGTTTCAGAAAGAACTCAAGCGCCTAGCCGTCGGAAACCACAAGACCATCACCCTTGACCTCACCGAGGTACCTTCGATCAATTCCACCTGCATCGGAAAGATCCTGCTGCTGCGTAAGAGTTTGACGGAGCAGGACCGATCGATCCGCATCAGCGGCTGCAGCGATGCCCTGTACAACACCTTCCAGTTGATAGATCTCGACAAACGGATCAACATAGACCGCTGAGGACCACCTTCGGAGCCAGGCAGCAGCGATAATCGATCTTCCGAAAAAGATTGTTCCTGCGCTCCAGCCCGAGAAACCACTCCTGCTGGAGACTGCCGGTCATCAGGGATTCGTAGATGCGCGTGAAGTTGTGGATATGCTCCCTGGTGCGCTGTACCGCATAAGGGACGGTTGTTCCGGTTTTCATGATAAACGCCCAGTCCGAGGCTTCGGCCAGAAGCATCTCCCTCATGGCCTGCTCCAAAGCCCTCTTGCGCAACCCCTTCTCATTTGGAAAGCGCTCGGCCAGCTCGGACATGCGATTGGCCTGCTGATGCAGATGTCTGTAGATCCAGTCGTTGCTTCCTTCCAACCACACCTCCGCATAACCCTTGTTTCCCCAACTGGAGAAGCAGGGCTGGGCGATCTGCTGCTGAGGATACTCCTCCAGATACCGTCCCGGGGTGATCAGGCGAACAGCCTCAGACCCTGCGGCCATTGCTCTCAGCACCGCCTCCAGCCACTGGGGACCCTCGAACCACCAGTGACCGAACAGCTCTGCGTCGAAGGGGCAGACGATCAGGGGAGGCTGATCCATAAGGGTTGACAGACGCTCGCATTGGTCGATCCGTTGCAGGACAAAATGATCGGCGTGTTCGAGGAGTTTTTTCGCCGCCGCCTTGGGATTGTACAGGCGCTTCTCATCCCCCGGTCCGGTGATGGCGTGATACTTGATCCCCGTACTAACCCGGATTTCCCCATCCGGGAGGAAATCCTTGAGGTACTCCAGCGGCAGATCGTAGCCGATATCCCGATAGAAGTCCCTATAGACCGGATCACCCGGGTACCCGTCCCGGGAAGACCAAACTGAAGCCGCCGACTCGGGATCACGGCCGAAGGCGGCGACCATGTTTGGACAGTACAGAGGCGCATACACCCCGTAGCGGGGGCGCTCATCCGCATAGAGGATTCCGTGGGTTTCCACGAAGAAGTAGGGAAGGCGCTGCTGCTTCAGGTGCTCCTCCACCCCGGGGTAATACCCGCACTCGGGCAACCAGAAACCCTTTGGATAGCTGCCGAAGTTTCGAACGTGGGATTGGACGGCCACCTGCACCTGAGCCTTCACGGCCTGGGGAACCACCTGAAATACCGGCAGGAAGCAATGCGTGGCGGCGGAGCAGATCAGATCCACGACACCCGCCCGCTCCAGATGAACCAGAGCATTGACAAGATTACAGCTGTAGCGTTCCCTGAACAGCTGGCGGCAGTTGCGATAGCGCTCGAGATACATCTCAGCCAACCTGTTCAGCAGCGGTTCATCTTTTGTGCGGCGGATCTCGCGCCCGGCAAGCTCGATCATACGCTCCAGGAAGGCCAAATACCGATTCTGGAGCAGCTCATCCTGGAACATCTCCGCCAGCGTGGGGGAGATCGAAAGCGTTATTCGGTAGAAAACCCCTTCGGAGTGGAGACGCTCAAAAAGGCTCAGCAGAGGAATATAGGTTTCCGAGAGAGCCTCGAAGAACCAGTCCTCTTCGAGAAAACGGGGGTGCTCCGGATGCCTCACGTAGGGCAGGTGCCAGTGCAAGACCAGGGCCAAATATCCCACCGGCTACTCCCTGCCGACGGCAAGAATTCTCTGAGGGATCGCCCCGGAGCTGCTGATCCCAAAGTAGGAATCAAAATCGGGATGCAGGTCGAGAGCCTGGCCCCGGCTTTTCGAAAAGTCTTCCCGGGGCGTACGAATGGGGTTGGACCTGACCAGGCAGTTGTATCGTCCGTCGCTGATGATCCCCAACTCCAGGATATAGTCACAGTCCTGGTTGGGCAGGTAGATGTACCAGCTGGAATCCCCGAACTGGATCGGGATGTCGAAAGAGGGGTGCCTGGGGATTTGAGTTTCATGCACCCTCAGAATCAACTGGCGGCTCTCCCCTTTGTCGGGAAGCTTCTCCCGGGTTTTGTTGTCGAGTTCCCAGTAGGCGAAAGCCCAGTGGGGATCTCTCACCATGAAAACGATCTTCGTCTGGTTGTAGCGATCCGCTATCGGATAGATAGCCGTGTCCAGCCCTTCCTGGGATTCAGGATCGGTAATCTGATACTTACTGTCCTCTACCCGGATCGAAGGGCTGTTCTCCTGCTCCTTCTCCCTGGCACGCTCTTTGAGGTTTTCCAGGATGAACTCTACTAAGGTCGCTCGATCGGCAGCCCCGCCTTCTTCGTATCCCTCTTCACGGGCCAGGGCTACCAACTCCTCCAGTGGGATCGATTGGAGGCTCTCTTTGGTCATGCGGACCTCCATCAGCGTTTCAGGGCTCATCGTAAGATAGGGGAGAAAAAAAAGTCAACCCGTCTCGATATCCGGTGTCTCGATATCGGGCTTGCGAGCCAGCACCAGCACCACATCCCCGAAGCCCGCCCGCTTCGCCAAAAAATCAACGGGATGTTTCACTCCCGCCGGCACGCTTCCCTTGGCCAATCCGCCCCAGGTCACGGTTTGCAGGACCTGGTATCCCGTGGCTGCGAGCATCCTCCTCAGGGTTTTCTTTGAAAACAGAGTCAGATGATCCGCGATGGCCGAGCGCCATCTCTCACGGAACAACCTGGCCTGCAGACCGTCGATATTGGGGGTAACCACCACCACGTACCCGCCGGGAGCGAGGATCCTCCGAACCTCCAGGAAAAAAGCCTTGGGATCCGGTACATGCTCGATGAGATGAGAAAAGTGGACAACCGGGAAAGAGGAATCGGGAAATCCGGCTTGCTCGAGGGTACCGATGAAGATATCCAGCTTCCTCTTCCGTATCCCATGTTCCGCCGATTCCCGACAAAGCTCCACTCCCTGCACCTTCCATCCTCGTTCACGCATGTGCTCCAGCAGCATCCCGGTTGCGCAACCCACATCGAGAAATTTCCTGCTTTGATACGGAGCGGAGGTGCGCTGGAAAAAATGGATATCCCGGAGGCCCAGCTTCATCAGATGAAAGAAGTTCTCTTCGTTGCGCAGTTCGTATTCGAAGTAGTTCTGTCCGTAGCGGACCTTCAGATCATCGAACACCGGCTGGGGGTTCTGGAAGCACAGACCGCAATCGCTGCATCTGACGAAGGTATAGTCCCGGGACTCGAGAATCCTGCGACTGCGCCGTCCGCCGCAGATATTGCAGGGGATAATCCTGGAACGTTCCCGGCCGGGAATCGTCGAATAGGTTTTCACCCTCTACTCCAACACGGTCAGGGTGTACTCTTTGAAGCTTTCGTTACCGGCAAAGTCCGCGGCGAAGACAGTGAGGGTGGTTTCCCCGGGTACCAGATTGACCTCTCCCAGACGAAACAGCCAGGACGATTCGTAGACATCCGCAAATTCTCTCTCCGTGTTCATCAGAACGAGATTCCGTGAATCCTGAGCCGGCTGCGGCGCACTATACAGCGAATCGAAGGTAAACGAGGTAATCTCCCTCCCGTCCTGCGAGAGGAACACTTTGTAGGGGGCTAGTTTCCAGAGAAAGGTTACATCCTCACGGATATCATAGACCGTGGCAAAAAGCTGCCCTTCCCCCGGGCTCAGGCTCATCCCGTCCTCCAGACTGATGCGCTCCTGACCGCTCTGCAGATAGACCTCTTTGATCTCCGGAGCCTGCCCGTCGGCCAGGGGTGAGAGCAGCAGCAGGGGATTGATGATCGTCCCCATTTCCGTATCAATGATGGTCAGATGGAGATGGGTTCCGGAGGAGTAGCCGCTGGAGCCGACCGTACCCAAAGCCAAGCTGCGGTCGTAGTTCCTCCGACGCGGGTCAAGGCTCCCTTCAGCCAGGTGAGCGTAGAGGGACCGGATCCCGCCCTGGTGCTGCAGTACCAGGAAATTACCCAGACCTGTCGGCATGGAGGTATAATCCTCACCTTCCCGGTAAGAAAAAACCAGTTCCCCTGGGGAGATCGGGTAAATCGGCTGCTCCCCTCCGCCCAGATCGATCCCGCCGTGAAAGTGATCGCCCCGGTGTTCGCCGAAGGTGGCGGTCAGTACGATCTGATCCACCGGCCACTCGAAGGCAGGCAGCAGACTTCCACCTATGCATATAAACAGAATGACGGCAAGGGACTTTCTCATCAACCCTCCAACAGATCGGCTCGAAGCAAAACGCCCTTTAGGCCCAGAACCAGGGAGTTCCCGAGAACCTTTACATACACCCGATCCGCGGCGATCTCCCGGGACAGCAATACCGAATCCAGTGGCCGAAAGACCAGCAGCTTCGATCCCCCTGCATCCAGCCGGAAAGCGGCGGCGCTGAACTCGGGACCCGAATCCATGGACTCCAATACACCGGCCGTGAGGAACCGCCCGCCGCTCTTTTTTCGCACGTCCAGCACACCCAGCCCCTCTTCGATTTCATAAAACAGGAATCGTGCGTCCGGACTGAAGCTCAAGCGCACCTCTCTGCGGAAATCCGAATCCAGGTTCTGGGAGTAATCGGGGACAAACTCCTCAGCCCGTCGCTGAACAACCGTCAACCTTTGAGGATCGATACCGGAGAAGAGGGCGATCTGATTCCGATCCTGCGAAACCGCCGTACCCAACAGAACCGGGATCCTGCTTCCATCAGGGGTGTGCTGATAAACCACATCCCCCTCGGCGTTCATCAGCAGCGCCCGTCCGTCCATCAACCCGAGAAGGCACAGCTGTCCGGCCAGAGCGATCGTGGTAACGGGAGTGGGAAAACTCATGGACCACAGAATCTCCCCTTCGCTGTCAATTCGCTTCACTCCGCTGCGGTCCGTATTGATCGAATACAGCACCTCGCCGCTCGATTCCAACAGGATATATCCGTAGCTCTTGATGCTGAACTGGAACTCCCCGCGGGGATTCATGAAAACGACGTGGTCGGGGACGCTGCCGTAGTTGACGAAGCCGATGTTCGATAAACTCAGGTTGAGCAGCCTCCGGCCCACATAGTACAGATTGCCCTGTAGATCCGCGTATCCGAAGCTGTCGGCGGCCCGAAAGTACCAGCTGGGGGCGTCGGCGCTTAAGGTGGCCGCGGTGTCGGCGGCAGCAGCGCCTGCGGCAAGCTCTTTGGCCCAGACCGGACGCACCAGGCTTTCCCTGCCTGCGGGGTGGGGAAAGAGCAGGAGGTAGAAGAACAGCAGGAGCGGAAGAAAGAGCCAGAACGCTCTTCCTCTTCTCCTGTTTGGAAAAAAACTGTCTGCCATAGACGGGTTATCGGAACTCGAATCACAATAGTATAATGCGGACAGTTGAAGTGTCAATGAACAGGAGGCACCGGAACGATGGCTGATATGTCCGAGCTTTTGGAACTGGCCCGCCGGGCGTCGGAGGCATCCTACTCACCCTATTCCCACTTTCGGGTGGGAGCCGCCCTGCTGTGCAAAGACGGTACGGTAATCACGGGAACAAACGTGGAGAACCGATCGTACGGGTTGACCAACTGCGCCGAACGTTCGGCGATTTTCAGCGCCATCTCGGCGGGCATCAATGAATTCCAGGCTATCGCGGTTTACACCCCCGACAGCGCGGCGGCCGTGGCACCCTGCGGTGCCTGCCGTCAGGTACTGAGTGAATTCGTCAAGGCGGATTTCCCGGTGACCTTCGCCGGAAGGGAACAGAGAGTAGACTCGACCCTGGGCGAGTTGTACCCCTTCGATTCCCTTCAGGATCTGAAAAACGGAAGTATCGGTTAACTGTCCGGCTTTTTCAGCCTCTCCATCTTTTGGGCCATCTCCTGCCTCTTCTGGTCGTCCTCCATTTTCGTCTTCCAGATCTCCATCTTCTTTTTTACGACTTCCGCTTCTTCGACCTCCCCGAGCAGGGTATAAAGACGTCTCATACCGGCCAGAAAGAGGATGGCTTTTTTGATGTCATCCAGACGCATTGTCAACAGCTCGTATTTTTCCCGGTAGCGATCCGCCGACTGTTGAAGCAGCTTCTTGACAAGCTGCACGTGAGCCAAGCGTTCCGAATAGCCTTCGATTCGGGGATCCAGCTGCATGATGAAGGTTTTCAGGTTGAGAAGATTTTTCGCTATGACGGCATAACGGCCCTGCAGCTCGACAAAGGACCACTTCCACTTCGAACCCGATCCGAAACCTTCGACAACCGAGTCTATGGCAAATCCGAGTTTGCAGAGAAAGCGATACTTGTTCCCGTCATCTAAACCTTCCAGACTTTCCACGCCCTGCTGATAGTCGGAAAAGGCGGCATCAATGTAGGGACTGACGATTTCTTCCATATATATAATACTCTTGTAGCAGGATTTCCGCCCATCGTTGAGAAAGCTGTCATTCTTGATCCCCAAAAGTGACAGGGACAGGGCATTCATCAGGTTGTAGTAGGACACGATGTTGAGATACCGATCGGCCAAGTCGAAGCGAATCGTGTTCACCTCCTTGAGAGCCTCGCTGTCCGGGAAATGATCAGCCCGGTACTGGCCGCTGTGCAGCCCCTGGGACTTGCTGGTTTTAGCGATCCAGTCTTCAAGTTCCTTGTTTCTATCGCTGATCTCATCGATGCGTTCTTTGTACTCTTTGACTCGTTCCGCGTATCTCTTCCTGGCTTCACTGCTGATCTTCTCCATTCGCTCATCTCACCTTTTTCTACACACCGTACTTCTGAAGCAGCTCCCCCGCATGCTTCAGCGATGTATCCCCGGTTTTATCCCCGGCGAGCATCCTGGCGATCTCTTGCTGTCGCTCGTCACCCGTAACAGGACTCACCCGGGTAACCGTTCTGCCCGCCTGGGTAACCTTCTCCACTTTGATATGATTATCGGCCTGCACGGCGATGGTCGCAAGATGGGTGATGCACAACACCTGTTTGCGCCGGGCCAGCCGTTTGAGCCGTTCGCCAACGGCGATAGCTACCTCCCCCCCTATTCCGGCATCCACCTCGTCGAAGATCAGACTGGTAATCCGATCCGACTCGGCCAGTACGGATTTTATGGCCAGCATGATCCGGGAAAGCTCCCCCCCGGAGGCGATCTGGGCGAGTCTCTTGTACGGCTCGCCCGGATTGGGAGAGATCAGAAACTCCACCTTGTCCTTGCCCGTGTTGGAATACAGGACCCTCCCGCCATCGTTGGTACGATCCTCGATCTGAACCGAAAAGCGAACCTTGGGCATTCCCAGCTGAATCAGCTCCTCAACGATCTTCCCCTGCAGACCGGTTGAGGCTTGCTTCCGCAGGTTGGTGATGTCCCCCGCCCGCGCCCTGAGTTCCTTCTCCAAAGCGGATATCTCACCTTCGAGTTTCTTCTGCGTAGCGTCGCTGTTCTGGATGCCCTCCAGCTGTTTTTGGCTGTCCTCCCGATAGGCCAGTACCGATTCGATCGATCCGCCGTACTTCTTTTCGAGACGCTTGA
>CAZKCQ010000068.1:0-11944 GCA_964551205.1 uncultured Spirochaetaceae bacterium | reverse complement strand
CTGTACGGGCCCGATGATCTCGTCAAATTCTGCCGGGCCAGCATCGGTTGGGAAACCTCGGTCTATGAGCTGATGAAAATCGGGGAACGAAGAATCAATCTAATGAAAGCGTTCAATGCCAGAGAAGGATTCAGCCGGAAAGATGACCGTTTACCGGGGAGATTCTTCGAACCGCTTCCCGAGGGCCCGGCTAAAGGAAGACATTTGGATAAAGAGCAGTATCGCACGGCGCTTGATCTGTACTATCAGATGGCCGGTTGGGATCCGGCGACGGGCAATCCCCGCGAAGGTACACTGCGTGAGCTTTCCCTCGAGTGGCTCATTTGAGAACGAAGCTGATGCTTAAGCAAGTCCTGCAGATTACATGGCTGCATAACACGATTAAAATAAGTCGGAGGTAGCAAGGATGAAACTTTCAAAAGAGACCGAAAAGCTTCTCATGGCCGTTCCCAAACCCGGGAATTGGGTGCCCGACAAATACGACGTAGGCCTCAAGGATATCATGGTTGATTGGAAGGAAGCTGACAGCGCGGATGTCGGACTTGTAGGAGTTCCTTTCGACACCGCCGTCATGGGCAGGCGGGGTTGCCGATTTGGCCCGGAGGGAGTGCGCAGCGCGCTGGTGTTTTCGAATGTGTACGAGCCGGGGCTCGACGTCGACCTTTCTACAGGCTTTTCGCTGACGGATTTCGGCAACGTCGACGTGTTGCATACGGAGGTTCTGGGAACGCACGGGCGCATCGAGAAAGTCGTCACCGACATCTACGGAACTGGGGTTATCCCGGTCATCATCGGCGGAGACCATTCCATAGCGTACCCGGATATAAAATCGCTGATCAATAACGTAGATGGAAATATCGGGGTTATTAATATCGACGGACATATGGACGTCCGTATTTCTCATCACGGTGAAGTTTCGAGCGGAACGCCTTTCCGACGATTGATGGAAGAACCGAAACGCCCGTTGCTGCCCAAGAACTTTGTCGAAATCGGTATTAACGGCTGGCTGAACTCGGGTTTTTATCGTGAATACTGTCGAAAGCAGGGAATCCGTATTATTCCAGCCAGGGAGATCCATCAACGCGGTATTGAAGACGTGGTCGAAGAAGCGCTGAACATCGTTACCGACGGAGCCAAAGCGATTTTCTTGAGCCTGGATATTGATGGTCTTGATATCAGTGTGGCCCCGGGAACGAACGCTCCGAACCCCGGGGGCCTGACTGCCTATCAGGCCCTTGAAGCGGTATGGCAAATCGGGCAGCACCCTCTTTGCAGGGGGTTTGACCTACTGGAGGTCGCGCCGCCTCTGGACTTCGGCAGTTTGACGTCTCTGATGGGTGCGGCTCTCATTCTTAACTTCATGGGAGCGGTCAAGAAGCGGAAGGAAACGGCGGGGAAGCAAGAAAAATAAGATTGCTGAAGTTTTGCCGGAGGAGGGGAGATATTGTCGAAATCGTAGCATTTAATTCTGTAAATTGTGATATATGATTTTTTTAGTTGACAACGCGGATAATTCGTAATACGCTATCACAAAATTTTTTTGTTAAGGGGGAAGCTATGTCAGAAATTTTTTTACGTAAAGCAAGCGGTCTGGTAAGGGATGTCAAGGCCGGCGATGTCATGTTTTTCAACACCGGTGGCATCAACGCAGGTATCGGACTGGCCTTCATTTTCCTTCTCGGTCCGGCGTTCTATCCGGGGGCGAACCACAACATTGCCTTGATCATCTGTTGGGCTTTCGCCGTAATCCAAACACTCACTTGGCTGTTTTTCACAGTGACCATGCCCAGATCCGGAGGTGAGTATCTGTTCATCAGCCGATCGCTTCATCCGACAATCGGTTTTGCCATGTCATTTAGCTACGTGCTGATGATGTTGTTCTACTCCGCCTTCGCCGCCGCTCAGTTCGCCACAATGGGTCTTTCATCCGTATTTCAGTCCTTTTCCGTCAAATTGGGCATTCCGGGTTTATTGAACGCCGCCGCCTTCGTCGAAACTTCGATCGGTGGATTCGTGATTGGTGTTGCCGTGCTGGTGCTCTTCGGCTTCATCCTAATCCAACGGATGCGGGTGCTCTTGCGAGTCCAATTCATTACTTTCCTTGTTGCCATAATCGGTGTATTGGCGGTGATCGTCGTTCTGATTGCCAATTCGCGGGAATCATTTATCGAAGCTTTCAACGTTTACGCCGCTCCTTTTATCAAGGATGCGAACCCCTATCAGTACGTAATCGAAACGGCCAAAGCCGAAGGATATGTCTATCAGAACGCAATGAGCTGGGCCTCCACCTGGAAATCGATCGTGTGGCCGTTTTTCGCCCTCGCCTTTTGCGCTCAGTCCGCCTCCTTTGCCGGAGAGATAAGAAAAGTTGGTAAAAGCCAGCTGATCGGTACGACCGGCGCTGTTACCCTAGCCGCGCTGTTGATGTTGGTAGTTATAGCGCTGTCGAATAGAGTAATTGGCTGGGAGTTCATCGGCGCCATCAGCTACCTGCCCGAAGGAGTCGGACCCGCGACGCCCTGGTTTCATTTTCTGACCGTATTGGTTACTAGAAGTCCCATTCTTTGGGTGCTGATCCTCGTGGGATGGATGGCCTGGACCTACTACTGGGTACCGGTAAACATGCTGTACGTTACCCGCACGGTTTTTGCCTGGTCATTTGACCGGATTGCTCCCGCCGGACTCGGAAAGGTTCACGAAAAATATCATACGCCGGTGAACACCGTTATCTGGGGAACGGTGCTGTGCATCTTCTTCCTGGTATTGATACAGCTGACTCCCTATTTTCAGACCCTGCAAGGGATCGTTACCATGACCATGACCTTCGCCATCGTGGGGATTTCGGCGATGGTTTTTCCTTTCTCGAAAAGGGAATTGTTTGCCCGTTCGCCGGTTAACTACAAGTTCCTCGGTATTCCGGTGATGAGCATACTGGGATTCATCACTGCCTGCTTCATGTCCTTTGTCGTGTACCGACTGCTTGCCGATCCCATAGTCGGCGCCAACTCCTGGCAGTCACTAGTGTTCGTTTTCGGGCAGATCGTACTGGGATTTATTTTGTTTTTCATCGCCAAGATCTACAGGCAAAAAAAAGATGGGATAGACATCATGATGGCCTATCGGGAAATCCCATCAGAGTGAGTTAGATTGATGCTACGTTTGCGCGGATCTTCCCCCGGGAGGATCCGCGTGTTTTTGTACACGCAATTTGACAATAGGAAATATCAGGGGAAGGACAGCAGTGTACCGGATGCAACCGTTAAAAATCTTTTTTGCAACTGACATTCACGGCTCGGAAACGTGCTTTATGAAGTTCGTAAACGCGGGCAAGTTCTACAAAGCGGATATTCTCATCATGGGAGGTGACATCACCGGGAAAATGCTTATCCCGATTGTGCCATCGGGCAGCGGGAAATACAGCCTGCAATTTCTTGGGAAGCAAATGAGCGTCACTGGAGAACAGCTACCTTCCCTGGACAAGCAAATCCGCCAGACCGGTTATTATCCGTATCCCTCCTCAGAGGAAGAGGTGGCAAAGATGAAGAGCGACCCCGACTATGTGGAGAAAGTCTTTTCCCGTGTTATGTATGAAGGCCTGGCGCGCTGGCTTTCGATCGCTGAAGAGCGGTTGAAGGGGACAGGAATTCGCTGTTTCATCACACCGGGCAATGACGATCAGCTGGCCATAGATAGAGCCCTTGAAGAAAACGACTATATAATAAATCCGGAAGGTTCGGTCGTTCAGCTCGGCGACGAGTACGAGATGGCCAGTACCGGTTACGGCAATATTACGCCCTGGAATTGTCCCCGAGACATCCCAGAGGAAGAACTGGCCGGGAAGATAGAGGTGATGACGACACAGGTTAAGAACATGGAAACGTGTATCTTCAATTTCCATTGTCCGCCTTTTGATTCTACCATAGATGTGGCACCGAGACTTGACAGCACATTGAGGCCGGTTGTAGGTCCCAGCGGCACACCCTACATGGATCCGGTTGGCAGTACGGCAGTACGCGAGGCGATTGAAAAACATCAGCCGCTCTTGGGTCTTCACGGCCACATCCATGAATCGAGGGGTTTCGCCAAAATAGGGCGGACCCAATGTGTGAACCCGGGCAGTGAATATTCTGAAGGATATCTTAGAGGGGCTCTGATTACCCTGAAAAAGGGGAAAGTGGCATCCTTGCAGTTGACAGCCGGATGAGATGGACCAATGGAAAGTATCAACGCATCGAATGAACAGATCATTTCAGTAGGGCTCGATCTAGTCGATAAGGCGCAAAAGGCCGGATGGTCTCTCCGGCTGCTCGGAGCGGTTGCCATTCGAATGCACTGCGTGAAAAACCGCTCGCTTTTCGACCGGGCTGATAGACCCATCACGGATCTGGATGTCATCACCTACAGTCAACATAAAAATACAATCCAGAGTTTTATGGAGCGGGAGAACTATGTCGGCGATAAATATATCAACAGTATCTATGGCGAGACAAGACAAATCTACCAACATCCGGCTATTGAAGGATTGAAGGTCGATATTTTTTTTGATGCGCTTCGATTCTGTCACGTCGTACCGTTTAAGAACAGATTGGAGCTTGACTATCCCACGATTACCATGACCGACGCTCTACTGGAAAAAATGCAGATCGTCAAGATCAATGCCAAAGATCTGAAGGACACTATAATCATGTTTCTGGAGCACGACGTATCGACTCCCTTCGAGAGGGAAAGTATAGACAGCTCGTATCTGTCCGGCCTTCTTGGATCGGACTGGGGATTTTACTACACGGTAACGGAAAACCTGAACAAAGTGATCGCCTATATGCACGAGCAAACGTTTGTGAACGAACAGCAGAAGGACCTTGTCGAAGTAAGGGTGAACAAGCTGCTCGCCATATTGGAGGAAGCTCCTAAGAGCGTCAAATGGCGACTTCGATCGAAAATAGGTACCAAAGTGAAATGGTACACCGATGTTGAAGAGACAGGTGACATTTTCTAGATGAATCTTTGAGAAAGGATGCCGGAATTGAAGAACACTTTATACCAATTCAGCTTTCCGATTGAGGTCGTATACGGGGTAGACTCACTGGAGAAAATCACCCAAGTGGTGGAACGAGTGAGCGCCCGGCGGATATTCGTTGTGACGGACAAAGGTGTTGTTGAGGCCGGAATCACCGACCGAGTTGCCTCGATCTTGAACAACAAGAGGTATGAAATTGAGACCTTCGATTCCGTGGAAGCCAATCCCCGGGACACGACCGTGATGAAAGGGGTGGATGAGATCAAGAAATTCCTTCCTGATGTAGTGTTGGGCGTCGGGGGAGGAAGCTCGATGGACACTGCCAAGGCAATACGCGCAGTAGCACAGAGCGGCGGTATCATCAACCAATATGAAGGTTTTGACAGGTTCGGCATTACCCCCGACGTGCCCCTCATCGCCGTACCGACGACTGCGGGCACCGGCAGCGAAATGGGCGGTTGGGCGGTAATCACCGATAGCAAACGAAAGTTCAAGATGGGATTTGGAGACACGACTGCCTTGGCTCCGACAGTATCAATCGTCGATCCGAAACTGACGATGAGTCTGCCTCCACAAATGACCGCTGCTAGTGGAATGGACGCATTTGCCCATGCAGTGGAAGTATATGTCAGCACCGCATCATCCCCAATCACCGACGCTCTGGCCTTGAGGGCAATCGAGCTGATTTCAACGAGTCTGAAAACCGCGTGGAGCAACGGGAAAGATCTGGATGCCCGGGAGAAGGTCATGTATGGCAGCATGATCGCCGGTATGGCGATGAGCAATGCCGACTGTGGAGCGATCCACGCAGTCGCTGAGGTGGTCGGAGGGCTGTACGACATCGGGCACGGATTGAGCATAGCTTCCTTTACACCTCACGTTATGAAGCACAACTGCGACTCGGTTATCGATAAAATGAGGAACATCGCCCGCGCCATGGGAGTGAAAGTGGAAGGAATGCCCCTGGCTGAGGCCGCGCACTACGCCTGGCGCCAGTCCGCTGAACTGGCCTCCGGGCTTGGAATACCGAGACCATCGGAGTTGCGGATCGAAAAGTCCAGGATAAGGGAAATAGCTGCTCTTTGTACCCAGAACATGTCATCCGGAGGCAATCCCAAACCTATGAAGGAGGGGGATTACGAACGATTGTTGAACGATTCTTTGTCTGAACAGCTATGGTGAACCCTCGAGGATTTTACCTCCCATCTGTGTCCTCTGAAATCGTTCGGTAAATCTCTCTTATCGCTGTTTCGAGATCCTTGTTGTCAACAACCAGGGTAGCGCAGAGCTCCGAGGTTCCTGCTTCCACCAGACGCAGGTTCACCATCCGTTTTGCCAGAGCTTCTGTGATTTTATTGATCACCCCGATCCGGTCAGCCAGTCCCTCCCCGACAACGGTAACAACGGCGAGGTCTTGTATTACCTTGACAGACTGCGTATTCAGGCTGCTACGTACGGCATCAAGCACATTCTGGACCTGCGTCTTCAATTGTTGTTCTTCCCAAAGTGCGGCCACGCTGTCCGGACCTGTGAGTAGCTGGTATACCTTTACGCCGAGTTTTTCGAGGAACTCCGAGAGTTCTCCCAGAGCGTCTATTTTCGTGTGCGTGTGGTGTTTTTCTGCGAGAATTAAGGTGTGACCTCTCTTCCCGGCTATGCCCGTTATCGTACCTTTTTCACGTTTCCGCTCAGGTACAACCAGCGTGCCGGGGTCAGAAGGTCTGTTGGTATTGCGAATGTTGATAGGGATTCCTAGCGGAAGAACCGGATAGATCGATTCGTTATGCAATACATTCGCGCCCCTGAGCGACAGAGCCCTCATCTCTCTATAGGTGATCGTCCGTATTGATCGTGCTTCGGGAACAATACGCGGATCCGTCGCCAGACAGCCGGATACATCGGTCCAGTTCTCGTACAACTGCGCCTGTATAGCCCTGGAAACGATCGCCCCTGTGATGTCGGATCCCCCTCTTGAGAAAGTCCTGATCTGCCCGTTGACATCCCGGCCGTAGAAACCCGGAATCACGTACAATCCTGCTTTCTGCAGCTTCTGATTCAATATGGCGTAAGATGATTCGGCGACCTGCCCGTCTTCCCGGATTGTTATTGCATCTTCTGTTTCAACGAACGTAGCCCGGAGATACGCTGCGATCATTCGAGCAGCAAGATATTCTCCGCGGGAAGCTATATAATCCCTGCTGACCCCCTCGCGAAAGTGCTGCTCTATTTTTTCCAACAGGCTTTCCGCTACGTTCGGAAGCGTTTTCCCCAGGTCAGAGGCGATTTCGAGATAGCGCGACCTAACCGATGACCAAATAGAAGAGAATTCACTCCCTTGGAAGGATAGATCATGGCACCGATACAATAAATCCGTTATCTTTTCATCTGAACGATTGCGCTTGCCGGGAGCTGAAACAACGATGTATCGTCGTCGTGAATCCGAGCGGATGATTTTTTCAATTTTTCGTATCTGATTCGCATCCGCGACGGAAGTGCCTCCAAACTTGCAGACGAACGCTTCCATTTTCTTTTCCTCGTAGTCGGATTACGATCCGCCCCGCTCCAGCACGGTGCCGAAACCGCGAACTCGCACACTCCCCAAGCCTGCCAAGCGGAGACATTCCCAGAATGAAGTCTGTATCGCTGATACCACCGGCTTGCCGATGTTTGTCTCAAGCGGGTCCAGAATACCGATTGTTTGCAGATTCGTGCAGCTGATAAAAACGCCATCGGCGCTTTTTAAATCGAGCTGTTTGACCAGCTTGTAGACTGTCTCCAAGGATGTGTAGCCGATGCGATGGTCGTCGTCAATGCCCAAACCCTTTAAATCGATCACTTCGAAGCCACTAGCGGTAGATGAAACGTGAGCTCTCCCATTGACTTCATCGATATACGGAGTGACTATCGCGACGCATTTGATATTTTGTTGTCGAAGCGCATTCACGGAGCTGGTGGAAGTAGTTGTGACCGGGACCCCGTTCGAAAATTTCTGCATTCTCTTGATCAATGCTCCGTCCGAGTCCAGCCCCTTGATAAAACTCGCACTTGTACCACCGAAGATGATCACGTCTATTGTTCTGTCCCAGAAATACACTCATACAGACGGCTGATCTTCTCGAGGATTGACTCTGCAGTCGCCTGCCACGCAAACGGTCCGCAGGTCTCGTTGTAGGCGCTCACAAATTGAAGGATAGCTGCCGATGGGGCTGGATCCCAAAGATGTTCCATACCCACTGCACCGTGAACTTCGAGATTCCGATCTACTTGGCCATCGTTCGGTAACTCCATTGAATTCTATCTTCGGGTTTCGTCTTTAGCGTTTTATGGATCAGCGCCGCCAACCGTTCATCCTCAATGCTCCGAGGCCGCCCCGTGCGCAGCTCGTCGTACAACCCTTCGATCCCCTGTTCCACGAAGCGTTTACGCCATTTGCCTACGGTCTCCCGGCTTGTGGACAGCTGTTCGGCGATCTGGATGTTCTGCATTCCTTGGGCTGCTTTGAGAAAAATCTTGGCCCGTTCCACCTGCGCATGGGGTAAGCTGCCTGATGAGGCGAAAGACTCCAGCTGTTGTTTTTGTTCATCCGTCAAGACTACCGATCGGGCTATATTCCTGGCTGCCATGTTAGTCCCGCCTTTGCATATGACAGCCTGGAGTATATCACAATCCTATCTCTGTGTACGCTATTTAAGGGACACTATAGTAAAACGGGTTATTTCGCCCGGTGGGTCAGTTTGACCCGGCTGGTTCGTCAAATCCGCCTGATCGCCCCAGAGTGCTCTTCATCTCTGCGAACAGCCGAATCGCATCTTCGCTGCTGACCTGCTCATCTTCCCGGTGATGCTCGATCAGCTCAGGGGGTAGCTCATCGAGAAAAGGAGAGGGTTCGGCCTCCTCCGGCCGGCCCCGGCGACGGCGGTTTCTGCAGGAGCTCAGGAACAGACGCTGTTTAGCCCGGGTGATGGCCACATAGAACAGGCGGCGTTCCTCCTCTAAATTATGCACCCCCTCTTCGACGGAGCGGGCGTGGGGGAGCAGTCCCTTCTCGAGCCCGGCCAGAAATACGGTGTCGAACTCCAATCCCTTGGCCGCGTGGATGGTCATCAGATTGACCCGCTCCCTGCCGGCGATATCCTCCAGGTTGTCCCTGGAAACCAGGGTGACTCGGTTCAAGTATTCGTAAAGATTCGGATCCAGGTTGTCCGGATCCTCCTCGTAGCTGGAGATCGAATCCATCAACCCTTCGACGTTTCCGTATTTCCAGCGGGCTACCTCAGGTCGGGAATGTTCCTGCACCAGGTAGCTCCAGTAGTCGAGTTCCTCCACAAGCGCCCCGAGGGTCGATGCCAGCTGGCCCTTCTTGAAAAACCGCGATCGAAACGATTCGATCAACTCGATGAACTCGCCAAGCAGCTCCGGCGCTTTTTCGGGCAGGGAAGCTGCCCCGGTGGCCGGCGCCCCTGTGGCCGGCGCCCCTGTGGCCAGGCTCCCGGCGATCTCCGTGCCCGAGGCCGCCGATGCCGGCAAAGCAGGGGCTGCCTGCAGGACGTTGAGGGCGGAGTACAGGGAACAGCTGCGCTCCCGGGCCGTAGCCACGATCGCTTCCAGCGTTTTTTTCCCGACTCCCCTGCGGGGGGTGTTGATGATGCGCAGAAGATTCATGTCGTCGTCGGGGTTGGCGACCACCTTCAGGTAGGCCAGGATATCCTTGACCTCCTTACGCTGGAAGAAGCTCATTCCGCCGGACACCTGATAGAGAAGATTTTGGCGAACGAAAGCCTCTTCGATCGCCCGGGTTTGACCGTTGGTGCGCACCAGCACGCCGAACTGATCCAGAGGCAAACGCTCCTTTAAAGCCAGACTGCGGATTTGCTCGGCGATGAACTCCCCCTCCCGCTGCTCGTTCTCGGGGGTTACCAGAACCACCGAGTTTCCCTCGGCTAAACCCGACCAGAGACTTTTACCTTTGCGGTTCTTGTTGTGAAGGATCACCCGGTTGGCCGCCAGCAGGATTTTGCGGGTAGACCTGTAGTTCTGCTCGAGTTTGATCTCCTGGTAGGAGGGAAAGTCCCTCTCGAATTGGAGGATATTCTCGAAATGAGCGCCTCTCCACGAATAGATCGACTGGTCGTCGTCGCCGACAATGCAGAGATTGCCTGAAGGCCCCGCCAGCAGCCTGATCAGACGGTACTGCTGGGCCGAAGTGTCCTGGAACTCATCGACCATGAAGTAGCTGAACCTCTTCTGCAGAGCTGATCGAACCTCGGGGTAACTCTCCAGGAGTCGGACAGGCAGACGGATCAGGTCGTCGAAGTCGACGGCGTTGAACAGTTTCAGCCGGTTCTGGTACTCCTCGAAGAGAGGGCGAAGATGGTTCGTTTCCTCCTGCCAATCCGCGGTCTTGCTCTTCAGCCTGGAAAACAGACCGGCGACCCGGTAGGTATCAAAACCCTCATCTCCCCGCCGGAGTAGACCCTGGTCCCGGGCGATCTCTCTGATCAGGGCTTGTTTGTCCGTCTGGTCGTAGATGCTGATGTTCCGGCGATAATCCAGCCTGTTACCGTGCTCCCGCAGCACCCGAGCACCGAAGGCGTGAAATGTCGACACCGTCAGATTCTGCAGCTTCTGAGCGCACAGCTCCCGCACTCGTCCGGCCATCTCCTGAGCCGCCTTGTTGGTGAAGGTCACGGCCAGAATGGCGGACTGAGGCACTCCCTGACCGAGCATGTAGGCGATGCGGTGGGTGATGACCCGGGTTTTCCCGGAGCCGGCCCCGGCAAGGATCAGCAGCGGCCCTTCGATGCTCCTGACGGCATGCAGCTGCTGCGGGTTGAGAGATTCGGTTAACCGGGACATCTACCTGAAGGACATCTACTTGAGGAAGAAATAGAGGGCTTTGATTCCGAGGGTATACACGACGGCAACGATGATTCCGGCGATAATCACGCCACCAAGCACGGCCAGGATCGTTTTGCGCCGGTCCATGCCCAGGATCCAGGCACCGAGGGTCCCCGTATAGGCGCCGGTGATGGGAAGGGGGATGGCCACGAAGAGGATCAGTCCTGCATACCCGTACTTCTCAACCTTTGCATGTACCTTGCGGCGGGATCGTTCCACGACGCGCTCAAAAAGCCTGCGGTACGGCCGCCAGCGCTCCAACACCTTGTGCAGGCTGGAGAGGAACAGGTAGACCAGGGGCGCAACCAGGGCGTTGGCGCCCACACAGATCAGGTAGGCGACCGGCAGAGGAACGTCCTTGGACAGGGCGAAGGGCAGACCTCCCCTCAGCTCGGAGATCGGCAGCAAACAGAGTGCAAGGGTTACCAGGAGCGTACGCAGACTCATACGGCCACACCCCTCCCGGACTCCCGCTGTCTGCGTGCTAACCGACTTTGACGGCCTTGCTGCTCTCCCACAGGCCGTGGATATTGCAGAAACTCAGACCGTACAGGGTGCCTGAGGCTTTCAGGGTCAGCGTCGCGCTGACCGCCGGCTCCGTGAAGGCCGGACCCTCATTCGCGCCCTTGACGGACTCACCATGGGCGCTGAACTCGCAGTTGGCCAGCTGATAGCTGAATTTATCGTCATCCGGTTTGAAGAACACCTGGATCCAACGGATGTGGTGCTCCGTAGTGTTGGGGTGGGCGATCTCTTTGCCCACGGACACGGTCACCTGAAACTTCTCCCCCGCCTTTACGGTGTCGGGACATTCAATAACCGGAGAATGCTTCTCCTGCTTCCAATCGGCGCTTTGAACCTGATCGCCAAGTTTGGCCATTTGGCACCTCCTTTTAGTTGGGTTTCGGCCAAGGATACCATTGAAAGGGAGGAATGTAAATAAGACTATATAGGTAATATAGGATACCTCAACACCGCTCTTGCAGCTGCCTGGTGGAACTGCTACAATCCAAGCCGAAACCCATGCAC
>CAZKCQ010000067.1:0-12007 GCA_964551205.1 uncultured Spirochaetaceae bacterium | reverse complement strand
GTCCCTTGTCGATCCGCCACTTCAAAGTGTAATCTTTGTACTCGACAAGGCGGTACCCGTCGCTCGTGGATTTGGCTGAGACACTGGGAATCGATTGGCCCCAGGCGCCTCGGGTACATCCCAAGAACAATACGGTCGCAGCAACAGCTGCGCTGAGAAATACGATTCGCTGTGATTTCATGGACTCAAGATAGAGAGATCGACTTACAGATAAATTACACGGGGATTACAGTTCTGAAAGAAATCTCCTCGATCCCTCAGCGCAGCTCTTCGATGTATCGGATGAGCTGATCCAGTTCCTGGTCGGTAATCTTGCCCTTGAAGGCCGGCATGATGTCGGGATAGCCGGCCACAATGTCCCGGTCGTGCTCGAGGATGTGAGAGCGAAGATAAGCCTCGTCGACCACAATCGAGCGGGTCTGGCCGTTGTTTACAACCCGGGTAGGAGCGCCGAAAAGTCCCTTGAAGCTCGGTCCGACCCGCTCGGAGCCGTCGCTGGAGTGACACGAGGCACAGCCGAGTTGAGCTACAAGCTGCTCACCCCCCGGAGGACCGGTCGGCGGCGCGATCCCGGCTATCTCGATATCCTCCCCGTTGTACCACTCGGCGAACTGCTCCTGAGAAACGGCTACCACTGCGCTGCGCATCTGGGAATGCAGCAGGCCGCAATACTCGGCGCACAGGATATCGTAGGATCCCGGAACATTTACGGTGAACCAAGCCTGGGTGGACAATCCCGGCACCGCGTCCTGTTTGATCCGGAAGGCGGGAACGAAAAAAGAGTGAATCACGTCTTCGGAGGCGATCTGAACACGGATAGGCTTGTCTACGGGAACGATGAGTTTATCGGTCTTGAACCCGTTGTCGTACTCGAAGCGCCAGGACCACTGTCGGGCGATTACCTTCACCACCAGGGAGTCCGCCGGCGGATTCCTTAAAAATTTGAATCCCGTAAGCCCGTAGAAGAACATCGTCAGAACCAGAAGCGTCGGAAGCGCGATCCAGGCGAGCTCCAGCCAGGGATTGACGGGAACTTCAGCGGGTCGCGGATTACGAGAACGGCGATAGCGGACGGTGAAATAAACCAGCAGAAAGGTAATGAGCAGGAACAGCAGAACGGCGAATGTCGTAATGTAGATCAGGACGTTGTCTACGACTCTGCTGGATGGTGACATACGATCCAACTCCTCAGCGAGCTGCGATATCGGTGAAGGTCAGACCGATGAAAATTGCCAAAGTGGCCAAGGCGATCGGTAACAGGAGCTTGAATAGCAAGCGCTTTTCCTCCAGTAGATGCATGAAAAACAGCACCACCAACGTCGACTTTGCAGCGGCGATGAAGATCACCGTATAGATGGACAGCCTGCCGAGCTCCAACCTGGCGGCGATTACCGTCGCCGCCGTGAGGGCCAGCAATCCGGCCCAGACCAAGATGTAGGTCCTGATCGTCACAATCCCCTCCTCAGGCGATCAGATAGAACAGCGGAAACAGAAAGATCCAGATGATATCGACCAGATGCCAGTACAACCCGCCGTTCTCCAGAACCGCGGGGTGCCGGGCGCTGATTCGACCCTTTATTGTCAACACGGCCAGCACGCTGAGGAGGCAGATGCCAATGAACACGTGAAGCGCGTGGAGTCCGGTCATCACGAAGTACAGACCAAAATAGAGCACCTCCCCCTTTGATCGGGCCAGCAGAACCGGCGAAGAGGGGTACAGCCCCTGGGCGAACTTATCGGCCCACTCGGAGCCCTTGACGATCAGGAAAAGAGCCCCCAGTGCGATCGTGCCGGTCAGCAAGTCGACAACCGGTTTTGGGCGGTTGAGGCGCAGGAAGTGGACGGCCAGGGCCACTGCGAAGCTGCTGGTGATCAGGATCGCGGTGTTGAACGCTCCATCGGCCACACTCAGGACGGTCGAGGCGCTCCTGAACTCCGCCGGGAACCTGTATCGATAGACGCAGTACAGCAAAAAAAGCCCTCCAAACAGAAGGATCTCGGACAGGATGAACAGCCACATCCCGATCCTGGCCCTTGAGGTGTCCATGGTATCCTCCGCTCCCGGCATCTACCTCCTCACTTTCTTCTCATCGTCGAATACGTAGGGTCCCTGGCTGACCGTGGGTATTTGTTCGAAGTTCTCCGTCGGCGGCGGCGAGGGAATCTGCCATTCCAAAGTGGCCCCTCCCCACGGGTTGGCCGGCGCCTTCTCACCCCTAAAGAAGGCGTGGATGAGGTTGCCGAACATCGTAAGCAGGCCGCCGACCATGATCCAGGCGCCGATGGAGGCGAACAGCTGAAGGTGCTGGTACCGCAGCGGAAAGTCGTAGTACCGTCGGGGCATCCCCTCCCAACCGAGTACCAGGAATGTGGAATAGAACATGTTGAAGCCTACGAACAGAATGACCCAGGCTATCGTGGCCAGCCTGCGGTCGTACATCCGGCCGAACATCTTCGGGAACCAGTAATGCAACGCTGCAAACAGTCCGAATCCCATTCCTCCGAAGATGATGTAGTGAAAATGGCCCACGACGAAATAGGTGTCGTGGACCTGAACATCCGTTGCCAGAGCACCCTGAATGAGCCCGGTGAGTCCGCCCACGGCGAACAGCACTACGAAGGCCAATGCGTAGAGAAACGGCGGCTCCACCCGGATCGAGCCCTTATAGAGGGTAGCGATCCAGTTGAACACCTTGATGGCGCTAGGTACGGCCACCAGAAAGGTCAATAGTGAGAAGACGATGCTCGCCGTATCCGACTGCCCGCTCACGAACATGTGGTGACCCCAAACCAGGGAACCCACGCTGGCGATAGCCAGGCTTGAAAAGGCGATCGCCTTGTAGCCGTACACGTTCTTGCGGGCGAACACCGGAAATACGTCCGAGACCACGCCCATGGCCGGCAGGATCATGATGTAGACCGCCGGATGGGAGTAGATCCAGAACAGATGCTGGTAGAGCAGCGGGTCTCCTCCCTTGGCAGGGTCGAACACCCCGACCCCGAACCAGCGCTCCACGATTATCAATATCAAGGTAATTGCGATTACCGGGGTGGCCAGGATCTGGACCCAGGCGGTGGAGTACAGCCCCCAGACGGACAGCGGCAGGCGGAAAAAGCTCATCCCCGGTGCGCGCAGCTGGTGCGTGGTGGTCACGATGTTGATACCCGTCAGGATTGAGGACATCCCGAGTACGAAAACCGCGAACACGGCCAGAGGTACGTCCACAGTGGTGCGCAGGCTGTAGGGCACGTAAAAGGTCCAGCCGGTGTCGATCGGCCCTCCGGAGATGAACACGGAAACGAACACGAGCACGGCGCCGGTCATGTATAGGTACCAGGAAAATAAATTGAGCCTTGGGAAGGCCATGTCCCGGGTGCCGATCAGAATCGGCAGGAAGAAGTTGCCTAATATCGTGGGAATGGCGGGAATAACGACCAGGAAAATCTGGATGATCCCGTGAAGGGTGAACAGCGAGTTGTAGGTCTGAGGTCTCATGATCGTGGGACCGGGGGAGGCCAGCTCGATACGCATCAACACCCCGAGTGTGACGGCGGTGAAGAAGAAGCTCAGGATGCAGACCAGATATAGAATTGCGATCCGCTTGTGGTCGGTGGAGAGGATCCACCCCAGGATGCCGGGTCGAGGACCTGCGTCTGAGTAGTAGGGTACCGTGGAGCCGTCGCTTGACCTGGCCGCGGAGCTAACCATCCGTGCGTCCTCCTGTCGCGCGTTTTCGCCCCGATATGAACAGAAATATTACGAACACCGCCGCCAGGGACAATGTCACGACCGCCGTCACTTTCAGCACGTTGAATACGTATTGGTTGCTCCGGGGGTCGTAGCGGAAACAAAACCGCAGGACCTTTCCGATCGTTGGACCGATCGTTCCGCTGGAAGCCTCCAGAATGGCCATTTTCAAGTCTACGGGGAGGTAGCTGTCGCCGTACATGTAGCGCACGATCTTGCCTTGGGGGGACAACATGACCAGGACCAGCGGATGATCGAACTCATCCCCGTTTCTGACAAATCGGAATCCCACCGCGTCGGTGAATTGGTCTATGGCCGCATCATCCCCGGTCAGGAACTTCCAGACCTCAGGCGGATACGACCGCCCGATCGACTCCAGGGCGATGCGTTTCGCCTCCCGAGCATCCGCAGGTGTTTCCCGCGGATTGATGCTGATGCTGAGCACGTTGTAATCCTGGCCCGGTACAGCGTCGAGCTGTCCCAACACGGAAGCCATGGCCCCGGCCAGGACGCCGCAGGCGTTGCGGCAAGTGTAGTATTGAAGCCCGACGAGTGTTGGAGTCTGTACGATTTCCCGCAGTGTCATCGAGCTGCCATTCTCGTCGGTAAAGGAGAGACCCAGGGGTACAAACTGACCGAGCTTCTCATCGACTCCGATCTCTGCGGACGAAACACCCTCATGAGCACCGACAGCGGCGGGTATGAACATTAGGGAGACGAACAACGTTGCAATGCTCTTAATGGTGTTCACAGCTATCTCCTGTAAAAGTCACCTCATCGCCAGGCCGGATCGTCCAGCATGGAGCGGATGTAGGCGTACAGTTTCTGGTCCTGGGCCTCGCTGAGCTTATCCGGTGGAAAGGCCGGCATGGGCCCCCTGGAGCCGTCTGGCAGGCGCGGGTCGTGGATGAAGTTCGCGAATGTCTGGAAGGACTCCAGCTGCCTGGCGTCCTTGAGCGGCAGATCAGGAACCACTATATTATCTCCGCGGGGATGGCACCCCTGGCAGTTGGAGGCGAATATGACTTCTCCGCTGCGAACATCCTCCGCTGAAGCGGAAGCCTGGCTCCGATCGGAAGAACCGGTTTCCTGCCTGCTGGTGATCGAACTTTCATCGGGCGCTCCGACTGCCTGTTCTGAAACATTACCCGCCCCGCCGAACACGAGAGCGGAGCCGAAGCGGGCCAGGCCGACCATCGCAGCGAAAGCCAGGGCGTAGATGCCGAGCATTACACCCGGTTTCACCTTCTTCTCCCCCCGCAGAATAATCCCGGCTGCCAGCAACAGCATTAAGGCGAGAGATAAGATCATCTTCATCTTTATCGGAAAACTCAGCACTGCCCGGTAAAAGTGCATCCAGTCGAAGACTCCGAACAGGACGGAGGGAAAGACGAAGATAAAAGCGAGAACCACGGCGTGAGCAGCGCTGATGCGGAGGTCCTCCTTCTTCCAGAAATAGGCGCCCAGGGAGAAAAAAACAGCCCCTGTGAGCAGTCCTACGGGCACGTAGGCAAACACAAGGTGAACCCGTTGAGTGAACCCGGTTGCGGCCAGCAGTCGGTAGAACCCTTCGATCAATAAACGGCTCCTCTTTACCCGTCTCCGGGTATTCTACCCGAAGCCTAAATGCTAAGTCAGTATGTACGCGGCTGGAGCTCTTGTAAAGTCCACCGGGGGCCGCCGGGACTGATGCAATCGGGAGTGGTTGAGGTTGGAGCTCCTGCGGCGCTACACTGGTGGGAGCGAATATGGCTCTTCCACAGCGAACCCGACGATTGCCGCCTTCCCGGTGCAACTTCACCTTTTCGGATTGCCTGCAACTGGTAAAGCCCAAAGTGACGGGACTTTCGCTGCTGACGGCGGCGGCTGGTTACCGCCTCGGGTCTACCGCTGCGCCGGATCTTGGTAAATTTCTGGGCACCGTGTTCTGTACCTTCCTGGCGGCCGCCGGCGGCAGCGTGCTGAACCAGTACCTGGATCGGAATACCGACTCGTTGATGAGCCGCACGGCAAGCAGACCCTTGCCGGCATTGCGCATGTCACCAGGAAGGGTGTTGATAGCCGGGGTGATCCTGTCAATCTCCGCAACGGTGTATCTGGGCGTATGGGTCAACTCGTTGGCTTCGTTACTCGCAGGTCTCACCCTCCTTATCTATCTGGGCGCCTACACTCCCCTGAAGAGGAGGACCCCCCTTTCAACCTGGATCGGGGCAGTGGCCGGCGCCCTGCCGCCGTTGATCGGATGGACGGCCGCAGGCGGCGACCTGGATATACGGGCCCTGAGCCTTTGGACGATCCTGTTCTTCTGGCAGGTTCCCCACTTTCTAGCGATTGCCTGGATAAGGCGGGAGGAGTACGCTAAGGCCGGCCTCCGCGTGCTCACGACCCTCGACCCAACCGGGACACGAACCAGCCGCCAGATTCTCCTGCACTCCTGTTTGCTTGCTGCGGCCAGTCTGGTTCCATACTGGACCGGGCTGAGCGGGTTGTGGTATCTCCTGGCCGCCGGGCTGCTGGGCCTGACCTTCATCGTCTGCGCCATCCTGCTGGGCCATCCCCTATCCGAGGGGCGGGCGCGGTTGATCCTCAAGGCCGGCGTGATCTACCTTCCTTGCCTGTTGATTGCTATGGTTATCGATCGGGTTTAGAGGATGTTCCTGCGATACCGTCCCCGTTAATGATGACCTTGAGACAACACCTGCTGGACGATGAACATCCCGGTCATGGCTTTCGAATGGGTTTCACGATGAGCCGGCCTCACCATCCACGACGGCT
Source organism: uncultured Spirochaetaceae bacterium (assembly GCA_964551205.1). GTDB lineage: Bacteria > Spirochaetota > Spirochaetia > SZUA-6 > DRHE01 > JAFGQJ01. The sequence goes on along the minus strand of CAZKCQ010000067.1, from coordinate 5,484 downwards.
CCTGTTTCCACCGAAAGCCTCGGTATACAAGTTACGAACAAAAGATTCCAACGCTTTGCGGCCGGCCCCCAGGTGTTCGAACACAACTCCTATGATTTCTCCCTTACGGTGCACCACGCGTAGATAGAGGGAAATCCGCGAAGTGCCGATCGCCAGGGTGGCGGGAAATCCGGAGCTTCCGGGTTGCAGCTCCCCGGCGAATTCGCCGTACGGCAGCCGAAGCTCCGCTCCTCTCTGAGAGATATTACGTACTCCCAACGGGAATGCCAGCCAATCCTCCAATGGAAGGTAGTCCAGGCGGATCTCTGATTCCGGTCCCAGGGTGAAGCGGGGCTGGAGACGTCTTGGTGCTATCCCTTGAATTTTGTTCAACAGGTCGAGCACCCTCTCGGTGTGCTTCTCCTCTTTGAAGGGTTTGATGAAGATTGCCGCCACGCCGCTGTTGGCTGCCTCTACCGTTTGGTCGACATTCATGCTCGCTACTAAAAGAATAACGCGAGATCGCTCTGCGAATATTTTCAGCAACGCTACCAGAGTCTTCCATTCCAGCTCCTGCCCGGCAGTGTCTATCAATACGATATCCGGCGGCTGTAAATCGGTATTCTGAAACAGGGCGTCGAAATGCTGGTACTCAAATACCGTGAGGCCGATAAGGCTGAGCTTTCGGGCAATCGACTGGCGTGAGAGCATAGACTTGGAGACGACGGCTATGGTAGATCCTTCCCGGTCGAAACTGAGATCCTGCTCTGCAGTGGTTTGAATAAGGTCTTGTAAACTGCTCATCGTGTCTGTTCAGCCTCCTCTGTTTCAGCGCATGATCCGTACACCCTTTACTACCTAGAATAACAAGCGATTGTTTCAAAAAACTTTCGCGAACATTACGGATTTGAAATATTGCTATCAATCTTTGCGGCCCGCTGCTGCGCAGCGATCAAGAGGGATCGTGGGGAAGGGAACCCCGCGCGGCACGGAGGTAGGCGTAGGGGGTCGCCGCCAGGAAGTTTGAAACCCGGGAGGTGTAGATATCGGCATAGCGCTCCACCTGGCGGGCGAACAGACTCTTGTCGTTACCGGCGCGCATCAGCGGCCCCCAGCTCGGATTGCCCAGGGAACCGAAGGCCTTGGCCAAAGGTGCGATTTTGGCATCCAGCGCCAGGCTCTCATCGGTGGCACCCTTGATGGCCGCCTCCAGAGCATCGACGCTGCCGGCTGGAGGCTTCAGGCCTTTGTCGTGCTGTGCCTTCTGGCGGGCCAGGCGGAGGTGGGCGATTCGATCGTCGAGCTCGATCTTCTGACTCATGAGCGCTGTCAACTCCGCCTCCGCTTCGTGCGCTTCCTCCAGAGCCCGGATTTCGGTTTCTATCTCGCGGAGGATCAGTCCCGTGCGCCATCTGAGCATATCCTTGCTCACGTGGACGTCGCCGAACAGGTGATCCCCCACATAGAGGAGCTGCGCTCCGGACAGCCCGAGGCTGGACTCTACCAGCAATGCGTCGCCGCCCACATACACCCCCCCGGGTTCGAGAGCACTTCGGTGGGGCTGCAGAAACCCCCGTTGTTCATCGACCAGCCTGTACACTGCGTGCCGTCCTGAGAAAAACACCGGCTTGCGAGCCTCCACGATTACCAGATCGAACAGATCCCGCCATTTCATCCCGCTTGGCAGGAAGCGATCCAGGGCGTAGGTCATCATGGAGCGGGTGTAGCTCCAATCGGAATTGGTCACCAGGAGCAGACGCTTTCCCGCTTGCTTCTGATCCAACAGCGTGAGAGAGACCTCCGGGTCGAGCTCTACGAAACCCTCCGGGTCGGCGGTGATGTATGATTTGAGCTCCCCCAGGTTGTGGGCCTCGTCCAGGGCGCCGCGGAGAATCTGATGCAGGTCACGATAGCCTATATTCTCCGGAAGATCGCCGGCGTCGAGTCTGTCCACCAGCTGGGCGTAGAGACTGGCTTCCGAAAGAGAGAACAGGGTATTCATGAACTCCCAGCGAGGCTCGGAGAGGTCCACAAAGGTGCTCGAGTACGTCTCCCGCTGAGCTTCGAAGGACAGAGGGCGGGTGCCGTGGTGAGCTTGAATGACATAGCCGAAACGGGTCGCTTTGACCAGATTGCCCAGCTCCAGGTCGAAGGCCAGGCCCTGGATCACGCTTGAGGGATCAAAGGAGAGAGCCTGCACGGGCCATCCCCTGAGTATCAGGGACTGGAGGGCGGACTCGAAGGCGGCCTGCTCCCAGGCCTCGGTACGGTAGTGCACCAGAGTATAGTCCATGTCGTATCCGACCGCACGGATCGAACGGAGGTTCAGGGTGCGGTTGCACCATACCCGCCGTTCCGGCGGAACCGGTTGCCGAAATTGCATGTTCTACTCTACCACAGAGGGGGACCGTAGGTCATCGCAACCCTCAGCCTGGTAGCTAAAGCGTATCTTCCCTCTTCTCTCTTTTTTCCTTGTCCGTTTTTTTCCTGGATTTCAACCACTGGAAGAAGGCCAGGTTGATGCATCCGAAGGTCGTTCCGAAGATCGTTATGTCGATGATGAGGGAAGGATTGTGGAGTCCATGTACCATGCCGCCGATCTCCTGTCGATGAACTACTTCTCTACAATTCTGCGAACCGCCTGCAGCAGCTGTTGTTTATCCACCGGTTTACGGATGAGCTCGATCACCCCAGAAATGTAGATGTCATGTCGCTCGCTGGGGGATATATCTTTAGTGGCGACGATCACCTTCAGGGTTGGATTGCTCCTGCGCAGGGCTGCTATAACCTCCAATCCGCGGTTCTCCTTTTCAGTGATATCGATGATCACCAGCCGAATCGCCCCGTTGAATGATCTGAACAGTTCATCGGCCCCCTCCCTGCTGTCTGCCGTCAAGACCGGATAACCCACTGCCTCCAGCGCCCTTTGCATCACATAACCGCCCTCTGGATCGGTGCCCAGCAGAAGGATGATTTCGTTCCGCACTCGAAATTTTCCTACTTCGGGGATATTCATTCTATTTTTACGTAAACCTCTGAATATCGCCGGAGGGATTTGGTAAGGATCTTCAAAGCCTCCTCACGGGAACAAGTCTCTGTGACGGAGGTCTTGGAATGTTCCAGCGCTTTGTATACGTCGAAGAAGTGAGACACCTCGTCGATCGTATGCTTGGGAAGGCTGGAGATATCCTGATACCCATTGTAGGTCGGATCCTTGAATGGGATGGCGATGATCTTCTCATCCACCTGCTCGTTGTCGATCATCCTGACCACCCCGATCGGGTAGCAATCCACCTCAGTGAGGGGGTCAAGGATTTCTGAGCACAAAACCAGAACATCCAAAGGATCCCCGTCGTCGGCCAGAGTTCGGGGAACGAACCCGTAGTTCATTGGATAATGGGTCGAGGTGAATAGAATCCGGTCCAATCGAATCAGCCCCGTCTCCTTATCCAACTCGTACTTCTTCTTGCTACCCTTCGGTATCTCCACGATGGCGGTGAAGCTTTCCGGCTGAATCCTCAGCGGATCAAAGTCGTGCCACGGGTTCATGGAACTGTCGCCAGATCGCTCATGATCGAAGCGGAACGCCACCATTCGTAGTAGGTCGACTGCAGCTGCTCGACCGAGGGAAATGGATAGAACAGCAAGTCTTCGCTGTTCCCCAGGTATACACCGCTTGCAACTGTTTGATATGGGAATGCCTGAGGATGGATCCTGTCCACGGTTTTAGTTCCTTTGCCGGGATTGTCCCGCAGCTCGACCAGGCAATCTCGGAGATGGTTGATCGCCCTATAGGGCAAATCGTTGGCATTTCCGTTCTCCGGATCTGAGGCCAGCTCGCCGAGACGCAGGTCCACGAAGCAGATTTTCGGGACGTGGATGGGATTGCCCGGATCGGTGATGTAGCGGGTGAATCGTTTCGGATCCAGTGTGCTGACGATCCGTGGGTGAACCGGGCAGATCTCCTGATAGAGATTGTACGGCAAGAAGTGCCGCGGCTGCCCTCCGGACGGTTCCAGCTCAAGGACGCGGCCGTCCGGTGTCGTCATGAAGAGATTTCCTATCGAGCTGAGAGGGATCCTCTCCAAAACGCGGTAGACCGACAAATACACGGAGCGCTTGGGCTCGCCGTTGGGGTGAGGGACGCAGCGGCTGTCTATGTCGCGAAGATTGAAGGGCGTTTTCCCAAGATCCCCGAGAGAAAAGAACATCGCCTGGCCACGGGTCCGTTTTTTCGTGCCCACGGCCAGGTAGGTGCCGAACTCCAAAGGTGGCAGCATGGAGGCGATCAATGCCTCCGGTATCATTGAAAAATATATATACACGCTCATCTTTTCCCCCTACAGTAAGAATGTAGACTGATTTGGTTTCAGCAGCCTTACCTCAACATTACATTTTTGAAAGGAAGAGTATCTGCCCAACCTTTCAATTCTGTAATAGCACTGAAATCCCCTTGACACTGTTGCTGCTGTACTTTTGAAAGAGAAAAGCTTTTCGCCAGTACCGCGATCCCTTATAATGAGCAGGAGAGCCCTGGTACACAGGATTGCCGCTGAGGGGGTAGAATGGAACGAAGCACATGCGGGTATTAATCATAGAGGATGACCAGCAGATCGCCTCTTTTGTCACAAAGGGCCTTCAACAGGCGGGCTTTGCCGTGGATCATGTTTCTGACGGGGAAGAAGGACTGCAGTTTGCGGAGCTGAACCCCTACGATGCGATGGTTGTCGACATCATGCTCCCGGGACTCGACGGCTTTTCGGTGATCGAAAGATTAAGATCAACGGGGAATACAACTCCGATCCTCGTGCTGAGCGCCCGGGGATCCCTGGATGACAAGCTCAAGGGCTTCCAGACCGGCAGCGACGACTATTTGACCAAGCCCTTCTCTTTTTCAGAGCTCCAGGCAAGATTACAGGCCCTGCTGCGCCGCACATCCCGCGGGCAGAGCCAGAATGTGCTGGAGGTTGGTGATCTGAACATGGATCTGTTGAGTCGAAAAGTCAGTCGTGGCGACCGGGAAATCGAGCTGCAACCCCGGGAGTTTGCTCTACTGGAATATCTGATGCGAAACTCGGGGAACGTCGTCTCCAAGACCATGATCCTGGAACACGTTTGGGACTACCACTTCGATCCTCAGACCAACGTGGTGGATGTGCTGGTTCATCGCCTGCGAAATAAGATCGACAAAGATTTCCAAAAAAAGCTGTTGCACACGGTTCGAGGCGTGGGCTATGTCCTTAAAGTCCCTTAGCTTCCGATTCACCCTCCGCTTTGCGGGCATCTTTGTCGCCGGCTCCCTCCTTCTGGCTATTACCACCTATGCATTTCTTGCCAATTCCCTCCGTCGGGAGGATTCGGCGGAGATACGATCCCGCCTTCTCGAGTTCTGGGCGATCTATCAGACAGGGAAAATCGAGCTGATCCGCAAAGAGCTGACACTGGAACGTCTGGTCATGGAGGAGAGGCTGTACATGCTGCGCATAGCCGGCCGGTACAACAACA
>CAZKCQ010000066.1:5427-12098 GCA_964551205.1 uncultured Spirochaetaceae bacterium | reverse complement strand
GTAAGACTGACAGCGAATTATAGCGTCGGGTTGTTTACGGGTCAAGAAAAATAAAAGATTCAGATTGGGCGTCGCAACGGCGTCCCGCGCTGGCCGGTCACCCCTCGCCAGGCGCCTGCCACTAATCCTGGTGGCGGCGGCGGGATTTCACGAAGCGGGCGAAGTCGTTGATGTTGCGTACGACTATGTGATCCGGATACAGCTCGACGCGCCGTTGATTGATGAAGTGGTTGATCACCTGGCGGCACTTCTCCGGGGAGATCCCGGCCCAGTGGGCTATGTCGTCCACCGAGGTCTTGAACTCCATCTTCTCCACTTCGGTGGTATCCACCGGCTCGTGCTCCGCCAGCATAAGAAACACGTCGGCGACTTTCGCTTCCACATCATCCAGTGTAAGTATTTGGAACTTCCGCTTTTGATCGTGGATCCTCATGGCGAAAAGCTTGAGCAGGGTCAGCGCCACCTGGGGATTGCCCTGCATGAGGATGTCGAAGTTCTCCTGATTGAACTCCAGGGCGGTGACCTGATCCATGGCGATGGCCGTGGCCGAGCGGGGCGCTTCTTCCAGGATCGCCATCTCTCCAAAGATCTCCCCGGGATTCAAGACGGCGATCGTCTTTTCCAGATCCCCGAAGATCTTTACAATCTGAACCCTGCCCACCTGGATCAGGTAGAAGTTATCTCCCGGTTCGTATTCGCTGAAGATCACGTCCCCGGCTTGAAAGGTCTTTCGGAATCGATTGAAAGCTCCGGAAGGACCGTTCATTGTCCACCTCCACCGAGATCGCGCAGAGCTTTTTTGACCTTTCGGCTGACCGCATCTTCTTCACCGGTCAGGGAAAGGATCTTGTTGTAGAAGCCCCTTGCCTTTTCCAGGTCCCCCTTCTCCCCGTAGCAGTTGCCGACGTAGTACAGGGCTTCCCGGAGGTCCGGATGATTCGGGTATTTCTGGATCATAGAGGTAAAAGCCTGGATGGATGCGTCGTGCTGCTTGAGATAAAAAAGCGAGCGCCCCATTTCGTATTGGCTCTTAGCCGTGTATTCGGCATCCTGGTTTTCCACCACGATCTTGCGGAACTGTACTAAAGCCTCCTGGTACTTCTGCTGGCTGAGGAGGCTGACGGCGTTGTAGTACTGTTTCGCTACCTCCGACATCTCCTGGCCCCCCCGGCTTTCCTCCGGCTTGGGTACCGCCTGAGCCGCACCCTCCTCTCCGGGTACAACCGACGGTCCTTTTCCCTGTCCGTATTTCTGCAGGTACTGCTCCGCGAGTTGAACCTTCTGGTTCACATCCGAGGCGTAGCGGCCCGAAGGGTAGTAGGTCAAATAGCGTTGATATATATAGAGCGCCTGGGAGTAGCCTTTGTTCTTCAGATAGTACTCCCCGATTCTGTACAGACCCTCCTCCGGCTTGATCTGCTCCTCGGAGAAGATGAGATTCTGGACCTGCTTGTGGATCCTCCTGAGCATGTTGGAGTAGATCCGGAGCATCTTCACGATGATCCGCGAGTTCTGCAGGGCCAGCTGCTCGAACTCCGGCACGGTAAAGGCGACCGCTACCGAATCGGTCAAAACCTGGGCGGTCTCCTCCCGGGCGTAGCGACCCAGGGCGGAGCGGACCCCGAAGAACTCCCCCGTCTTGATGGGGTCGTGGATCTCCTGGCCGGTCTCGATATCGGTGTAGTTCAGGCTTACCTGGCCGCTTTTGAGGATGAAGATCTTGTCACTGATATCCCCTTTGAAGAAGATGATCGAGTTCGCTTTGTACTGCATGGCCTTCGGAGACACGAAATTTCAATCCTCCACTACAAGACTACCCGCCAAAGGGCAAATAATCAAGAACCTTCTTGAAGCCAACTGCCCGCCGGACACGATCCAGCAGTCCCGCCGGATCTCCTTTGACGCACATCCTTCGTCCATTGACCTCTATAGTCGTGTAGTCGCACTCCCTGCTACGGAACAGCTCCTCGTACTTCCTGTCCCCGTAGATGGGTGTTCCCTCCTGGATCATCAGCTCGATGTCTTCCATCTGTGTCGATACCAGCGCTTCATAGGGATCGTTCTCCCTGGGCCGGATGAACAGCAGGTCCGCGTACTTGCCCTCTTCCACGCTGCCGGTCTTGTTCTGCATCCAGAAGGCTCTGGCCGGGTTAGCCGTCACCATGTTCATCAGGATTTTCGCCTCCAGCTCCTCACCGTACATGCGCCGGAACATATAACGGGCGAAGCGGATCTCCTCCAGCAGGTTTACCGAGCCGGTGGCCGTGGAGTCGGTCCCGATGCAGACATTTACCCCTTCGGCGATCATCTTGCGGATCTTGCAGGTGACATTGAACATAAATACGTTCGAAGCCGGGCACCAGGCGACGCTGGCACCGGCGTCCCGGACTTTGCGGATATCCGAATCGCTGAAACCGATGCAGTGGATGAACAGGTCGTGGCCGTCCAGACAGCTCAGCCGCTCCAGTATGTCCACCCCGGATTGGGATTCCTCGTCGAAACCCTCCTCCAAGTGGGTGATGAACGGATGTCCCCGTTCCACTGCCCTGAAGTGCTCGATCTCGATGCCGTCGCCCCAGTTCAGATCGAAGGAGGAGCACTCGTGAGCCAGGGTATAGTTGTTGATCACCCGTATCGGCAGGAAGGGGATCAGCGGCTCGTTGAACTCATGGGGGAAATGATCGTTAACCGTAACGACCCCGGAAAAAAGATTCTTGTAGGCGGACAGGAGGTACATCTGATCGACGGAGATCTTCGCTCTCTCCACCAGCACGGGTGAGGCGCGCAGATCCCGTTCCCAATACGACCAGTTGAGATAGTAGTCGCCGTTCTGCGGCCCGATGCGGGGCAGGTAGTTTCCCCGCAGGTGATCGTGAACATTGATCAGAGCTGGATAGCAGTAGATCCCGGATTCCAGTTTGATGTTGACTTTGGAGGCATCCGTCAATGATTTGATGTGGTTTTTTTCGACTTTGACTCTACCATCGCGGATGATTCGTTCGGGTGTTACGATTGTCGACCCGCTCAACGAGTAGGTAGATAGCATCTACAGATTCCTTTCTTTGCTTTATTATCGCCACCCTCCGGGTTATCATTCAGGAATTATTTATTGAAATAATCAGCAAAATACAAAACCGGCTGTGGTAGCCGGAAATGGGATTGAATAAGGAAGAACCTGTGATTCAGCTGCTAGTGGGAACGATGTGCCTCTTGGTCACGTACTATCGTGCAGCAGTCGGGCCGTTTGCTCCCGAACATGTCCTCATTGCTGCGGATCATGCGGGATAGAAAACGCTGCCACGGATTCCTTCGGGGGGCTTGAAAATGTGCCCCATATCCAGCCGTTTCAACGGCTCGCCTAATTTCCTCTAATCCGGCAAGCTGAGGCAGGTAAACAACCCTGGCGTGACCGATCTCAACACTGCAGGATTCCACTCCCTCGATCTGGGCAAGGGAGTGCCTGACGTTGTGCGAACAACGTTCACAGTGCATCCCGTCTATATAGAGATCTATTGTTTTCAATCCGACATCATTTGTTGTCATGTCTCCTCCTATCGACTCTATTCAGCGTTTTTCAAGTCTTCGATCATCTGAAGGTATTCCTCCCGACTTATCTCTCCCCGGGCCTATCGCCGTTTCACGATGTCTTCGGGGGATTCGTTGGAATAAGATTCATAGGGAACACGAGGATTTCCCGTCATACCCCATCGGCTCATCATCCCCGGACCCATCCATTCATGCTGGTCCGGGTCCGGATGCATGGTTGTCATGACCGCATCTCCAAGTCCCTCCACAGATTCGCTGTGTCCTTTGTCGTTCGAGTCGGCCCACATCGCCCCGGTTGAATAGTTTTATATTACTAATATGGTCATAATTGTACGCATTTTCAAGCTACCCTCTTCAGGATATCTTTCCTTAGACTTTTATCTCCCCAGTCAACACCCGCAGCCGCGGTCGATGATTTCCGCTACCCATGCTTCCGGAACCTCGCGATTACGTCCATGATCTCTGTCGTCTTTTCCTGTTTTTGCCCCGGATCATCGCTCCGCATGGCGTCTACGACGCAAGTGTTCAGATGATTTTCCATGACTACATCTTCAACACGACGAAGCGCCGATACGACGGCGCTTGTTTGGTTGAGAATGTCCACGCAGTAGCGATCTTCTGCGATCATTCGCCGAATTCCGGCAACCTGACCTTCGATACGCCGAAGCCTGGCTGATATCTGTGCTTTGAGTTTTTCACCGACCAATCTAAACCCCCAGGTAGAGAATTGTCACTACCAATATACTATAGGAGGGTATATTTTGTCAAATCTAAAATTTATCTTCTTTATTTATATATATTTATTAATTTTTATTTGATATACCCTTATGGGGTATATTATATTGATGAAGAGGATTCATGATGATGCACGGATTCGGGCTTTCCTTCATGTTTTTGGGGTTTCTCGGCACCCTAGCGGTAATCGGAGTCGGCAGCGTTTTGTTCAGACAACTGAACAGGAGAGGCACGGGACTTTACAGGGAACCCCTACGGGACCCAAGAAGTGTGGAAAACAGCAACGAGGCGGACATCTTCAGGCTGGCCCGAAAACTCGGCGGACGTCTTACGGTGTCCGATGTGGTAATTCACCTGGGATACCGCCCACGAGATGCTGAACAAATGCTAGAAAAGATGACAGATTCGATTCGCGTCCGCATGGAAGTGACCGAAAACGGAATGATCGTCTACGACTTCTTCGAGGTTGACGTTAGTGATCGCGGTAATGGGTCTCAGAATGAAAGAACATAGCACAGAGAACGATCACAAGCACAATCACCACGATCATACACAGCACCACCGGATGATGATCCGTGATTTCCGCAGACGATTCTATGTGTCGGTCATCGTGTCGATACCGATTCTTGTTCTTTCTCCGCTGATTCAAGAGCTCCTGGGTTTCACACTCTTGGTTCCGGGTTCGAAGTACATACTCTTTATCCTGTCGAGTTTCGTATTCTTCTATGGTGGATGGCCGTTTCTGAAAGGGCTGTTCGATGAGATACGGCAGAAGATACCGGGCATGATGACCCTGATCGGCGTCGCTATTTCCGTGGCCTATGTCTACAGTGGGGCCGTTACTTTTGGTGTAAAGGGCAACCCATTTTTCTGGGAATTGGCCACCCTGGTTGATATCATGCTGGCCGGCCATTGGATCGAGATGCGCTCCGTGTTGAGTGCCTCGAGCGCTCTGGAAAAGCTCGCTCATCTGATGCCCGATATCGCCCACCGCAGACACGGAGCGGATATTGAAGACATCCCCCTTTCAGCGGTAGCCAAAGGGGATGTGCTGGTCATCAAACCCGGAGAGAAAATACCCTCCGATGGCGTGGTTGTAGGAGGGCACAGCTATGTGGACGAGTCGGTCCTAACTGGGGAGTCCAAACCCGTGGAAAAGAACGAAGGGGACCGGCTGATCGGGGGTGCGATCAACGGCGATGGCTCCCTGGAGCTGGAAGTGCAGAACACCGGGGAAGACAGCTATGTCTCCAAAGTGATCAATTTGGTACGAGAGTCTCAAGAGGCCAAATCGCGAACCCAGGGATTAGCCGATCGGGCGGCTTTTTGGCTGACCATCGCTGCAATAACGGCCGGTCTGGCTACTCTGGCAGGCTGGCTGTTGCTCGGTGGTCGTGATTTGCAGTTTTCTATCGCTCGGATGGCCACTGTCATGGTCATCACCTGCCCTCACGCTCTCGGATTGGCTATCCCTCTGGTTGTCGCCGTTTCCACCGCCAAGTCGGCTCAAAACGGCCTTCTCATCCGCAACCGAACCGCTTTCGAGAACGCCAGAAAGATCACCACTGTCCTGTTCGACAAAACAGGCACGCTGACCAAAGGCAGTTTCGAAGTGTCCAACGTTCAGATCCACGACGGAGGGTACGATGAACGGAAGATCCTGTATTACGCGGCGGCTGTTGAACGGAACTCAGAGCATCCGATCGCCGGCGGCATCATGAAACGTGCGGAACGGCTGGGCGTTGAGCCGGGCCAAAGCGAGACGTTCCAGGCCGTCAAAGGCAGGGGAGTGCAAGGTACTGTCGACGGCCACACAGTTGCTGTGGTCAGCCCCGGCTATCTCGTGCAGCAAGGTATCGATGTCCCCGAAGGGGCGGAAGCGAAAGCCGGCGAGACCCGTGTTTTCGTTCAGATAGACCAGCGTTTGGTTGCCTCCATCAGTCTTGCCGATTCCATACGACCCGAGTCCTACGATGCGATTCGACAGCTTCATAAGCTCGCAATCAAGTGCTGGCTGATTACCGGGGACAACAACGAAACCGCGGAAGCAGTGGCCGGCGAGTTGGCGATGGAGGGTTTCTTCGCAGAGGTGCTCCCGCACCAGAAGCAGGATAAAGTGGCGGAACTGCAGAAGAGGGGCGAGTACGTCGCCATGACCGGGGACGGAGTGAATGACGCCCCGGCCCTGGCAAAGGCCCAAATTGGCATCGCCATTGGATCGGGAACCGACATTGCGGCTGAAACTGCGGATATCGTTTTGGTGAACAGCAATCCCCAGGACGTGGCGTCGCTGATACTCTTCGGCAAGGCGACCTATCGGAAAATGGTTCAAATACTGGGCCGGAATCCTATTGTCCCCTGCGGTCGGGGCATTGCTTATGTCTTTGAGC
>CAZKCQ010000066.1:0-5327 GCA_964551205.1 uncultured Spirochaetaceae bacterium | reverse complement strand
CTGGGCCGGAATCCTATTGTCCCCTGCGGTCGGGGCATTGCTTATGTCTTTGAGCACCGTGATCGTGGCGATCAATGCGCGCTTGCTGCGGGTAGCAAAGAGTGACAGGGACAAGAGGTAAACTCGCTGTTCGTTTAACCAGGCAGGTTTTCCCGCGCCTTTTCGCCATCTACGGCATTGCCTTGGGCATCAGCTACGTCTGGGAGATGCTGCAGATGCCCTTCTATGAAGGGATGTACTTCTCGGAACCGGCTTCCTACCTGTTATGTCTGAAGGCGAGTTTTGGTGATGCGAATATAGCGATCGCGATTTATCTGCTCGGCTCGCTTCTGTTTCAAGATTGGCGCTGGTCCAACAACATGGCTATCTGCAGCCGACGCTGAGGGGAAATCTCCCATTCTGTTGAATTCATCCGGAATTTATGTTATTGCACATATTTGGGTAGCCGTCTTGTAATCAATGCCGTTTACCGCCCGCCTGAGGATGCAGGGCACTGCCCCATATAAACATGATCGCCAGACTTGGGAAAAACGTCAGCGATGCCTTCGGCAACTTTCTCTACGCCACCGGTTTTCTATTCAACCTGGTAAAAGAATCCGCCCTGTTCCTGCGGCGCAGGCAGGTGGGATTCAGAGTGCTGGTGATGCAGCTCCTGTTCACCGCCGTAGAAGCCATGGGAATCATCGCCCTGATCTCCCTCGGCCTGGGTGCGGTGATCGTGGTGCAGGGCATCTCAATCCTGCCGAAGTTCGGCCAGGGCAAGCTGATCTACACGATCCTGCTGATCGTGATCACCCGGGAGCTGGGACCCCTGCTGACCGCCTTCGTCATCATCGCCCGTTCGGGCACGGCCATCGCGACGGAGCTGGGAAACATGGTGATATCTCACGAGATTGAGGCCTACGTTTCGGTGGGCATCAACCCGATCTCCTACCTGGCCGTACCCCGTTTCCTGGGCGTTACCCTCTCAATGGTCCTGCTCACGATCTATTTCAATCTTTTCGGCCTGTTCGGGTCGTACGTGGTTACCCAATTCATCACGCCGATCCAGCTGCAGGATTACTTCCACAACCTCCTCGGGGTCATGTCCGTTGCCGACATCGCCTCCTCTCTGATCAAAGCCCTGGTGTTCGGGGTGCTCATCTCCTTTACGGCCATCTACCAGGGATTCAAGGTACGGGTTTCTACGACGGAGATTCCCCAGGTTGCCATCAAGGCGGTGGGTCAGGGTTTTGTCCTCTGCATCCTGGCCGACGCAGTGATTACCCTGATCTACTACGTATAGAGGCCGGAAGAGATGGAATCCCTGATCGAGTTGCAGTCCGTTACGGTCCACTCCCAGGAACACATCAGCCTGGATGAAGTGAGCGTCGCCTTCCCGCCGAACAGAAGCACGGTGATCATGGGCCCGTCGGGAAGCGGCAAGAGCTTGTTGCTTAAGGTGGCGGCGGCCATCATTCCCCCGGACAGCGGCAGGGTCCTGATGTACGGCAAGAACCTGCAACGCCTGGGCCAGAAGGAGCTGCTGGGGTTTCGGCGCAGCAGCGGTTTCATGTTCCAGGACGCGGCCCTCTGGGAGAACAAGACGATCTTCGAAAACCTGGCTCTGCCCATCCAGTTTCATTCGCCCCGTCGCAGCAGCGAGGAGATCGAGAATCGGATCCGCAAACTTCTGAATACTATGAATCTCCTTGATTCCCTCACCTTGAGACCGGCCGCTTTGTCCGAGGGAGAGCGGAAGATCGTCTCCTTTCTCCGGGCCATTGTGCTGGACCCGCAGATTCTGTTCCTGGACGAGCCGACGCCCTCGATCGATCATCAACTCCTGGAGAAAATGCTGGGGATGATCAAAACGCTGAACGAAAAGGGCTGCACGATCATCGCCGTCACCCATGATGCCCACCTGACGTCCATGATCGCCAATCATCTGGTGGTCCTGAAAGACGGCCGCGTTCTCGAGGCCGCCGGTATCGCGGAAGTCCGCAGGAGCGCCAACCGCGAGGTGATCGAAATTCTCACCCAGGTCTTGAGTGAAGCCGCCACCTATGATACGGATATACTCGATCTTCTCGAGGAATAGGCTCTATAAACATGTATTGGGAAAAAGAAGTTGAAACCATGGACCGCTCCGCCCTGGCCGGTCTGCAGCTCGGGCGGCTGAATGAAAGCCTGACCCGGGCCAGAGGCTCGGCCTTCTACGGGAAACGTTTTGCCGGGGGCGCCTCAAGCGAGGGTGCGCAGCCGGCTTATGCCGGTACGCCGGCCCAGCCCGGCGGCTACGCCGGTACCCCGGCCAAGCCGGCAGGCTCCTCAATCGAGCTCTCCGGTCTGGAAGAGCTGACCGATCTTCCCTTCACTACCAAGGACGATCTGAGAAACGCCTTCCCCTACGGTTTCCTGACGGTGGATCTGCAGGAGGTTATCCGTTTACACTCCTCCTCCGGCACCACGGGCAATCCCACCGTGGTTTTCCACACCCCCAGGGACATCGATCACTGGGGGAACCTGATAGCCCGCTGCATGTACACCACGGGCGTTCGCAAGCAGGACGTGTTCCAGAATATGATGGGCTACGGTCTGTTTACCGGAGGTTTGGGCTTCCACTACGGTGCGGAGAAGCTGGGGGTGATGACCATCCCGATCGGGCCCGGGAACAGCAAACGGCAGATCTGGTTCCTGAAACACCTGAAGGCCACGGTCATCCATATCCTGCCCAGCTACGCACTGCGCCTGTACAGCTTTTTCGAAGAGATGCAGCTGGATCCGAAGAAGGATCTGCACCTGCGTATCGCCTTTATCGGGGCCGAGCCCCACAGTGAAGAGATACGCAGAAAAATCGAGGAGCTGTACGGCATCAAGGTCTACAACTCCTACGGGCTGTCCGAGATGTGCGGACCGGGAGTGGCGTTCGAGTGCGAATGTCAGGTGGGACTGCATGTCTGGGAGGATCACTTCTACCCGGAGATCATCGATCCGGTCAGTGGCGAGGTCCTGCCGGAGGGGGAACGGGGGGAGCTGGTACTGACCACGCTGACCCGGGAGGCCATGCCCCTGATCCGCTACCGGACCCGGGACCTGACCCGCTTTCTACCCGGGGAGTGTCCCTGCGGCCGAACCCACCGCCGGATCGACCGCATCACCGGCAGAAGCGACGACATGCTGATCATCAACGGAGTGAATATCTTCCCCATCCAGATCGAGAAGACCCTGATGGCCATCCCGGAGATCGGCCGCAACTACTTGATAGAGATCAACAAGGAAAACTTCATGGACAGGCTCTCGGTGAAGGTGGAGATCAACGAAGAGGTATTCCACGGCACCCTGGCGGAACTGGAGAAACTGCAGATTAAGGCGGTTGCGGCGCTGCGCGCGGAGCTAGGCGTCACTCCGAACGTGAAGCTTGTCGAACCTTCGAGCCTGCCGGTGTCTGAGGGCAAAGTCCGGCGTGTATACGACTACCGCGGCGGTGAACAAGGGGGGCTTTGACATGGGGGTACAACTCTCGGTGTTCCTGGAGAACAAGCCGGGAAAATTGGAGGCCATTACCAAGATCCTGTCCCAGGCCGGGATCAACATCCGGGGCATCTCCATGGCCAGCGAAGGCGAGTTCGGAGTGCTCAAGGTCCTGGTGAACAAGCCCGGCAAGGCGCACGAGGTGCTCAAGAGAGAGCATTTCACGGTATCCGAGCGAAACGTGGTGGTGGCGATCGTGGATGATCGCCCCGGGGCGCTTCACGATCTGCTGCTGACCCTGTCTTCCCAAAAGATCAATATCGAGGATTGCTATGGTATCGTGCTGGAGGAGGGCGGCGAGGCCGCCATCGTGCTGGATATCGAGGCCTACCCGCAGGCGGAGAAGGTGCTTGCCCAGAAGGGTACCCGTCTGCTCTCCGACGGCGAGCTGTATTCGCTCTGATCGAGCCTCGCCAGGCGAGTATCCGCACGGCGCAACCGTTACGCTGGCGGTTGGCTAGCGTCCTCTCTGGCGCTTGGCCTTGCTCCACCAGATCTCGATCCTGTCGAAGGCCTCGTGGATCTCCTCCCGGGTGAAACAGTAGCTCATCCGGATATGTCCCTCCCCCGTGGGCCCGAAGGCGCTGCCCGGCACGGTAACCACCCCGGATTCCTTGAGCAGACGCACGCAGAAATCCACCGAGTTGCCGAATCGCTCCGGCAGAATCCTGGGAAAGATGTAATAGGCGCCCTGGGGCTTTTGGTAGGTGAAAAGATCAGCAAGACGATCCAGACGTTCACAGATGATCTCCCTCCTTTGCTTCATCTCCTGGACCATCTGCAGGGTCGGCTCGTAGCTCTCCTCCAGGGCGATCAATGAGGCTACCTGGGAGATTGTCGGCGCGCAGATCACGAAGGAATCCTGCACCTTTAGCATCTGATTGGTGATACCCTCCTCGGCTAATATCCAACCAACCCGCCAGCCGGTCATGGCGAACTCCTTTGAGAAACTGGCGCAGGCGATGACCTGCTTGCTTAGCTGCGGTATCTTCAGCATATGAAACAGCTCCGGATTATCGTACACGTAGACCTCGTAGGGATCGTCGGTGATCACGAAAAACCCATGTTCCAGGGCCAGCTCGGCGATTCCCCGCAGTTCCGCCTCTGAGATTACGCTCCCCGTGGGATTGGAGGGGTTGACCAGCACCAGAGCCTTGGTCTTCCCGGTCACGGCCCGGCGGTAGGCCTCGATATCCAGCCGCCAACCCTGCTCCTCCTGCAGCGGCACCGCCACCGGCACCCCCCCGGCCAGATACACCTGTTCGTAGTGGGAGGAAAAACCGGGAGAGGCTATCAGCACCTCGTCTCCCGGCTCCAGCACCGTCATCCAGGCCATCATCAGGGCCTGCATCCCCCCGGCCGTTATGATGATCTGTTTCTGCGGATCGACCTCGACACCCTTCTGCTCTTTCAGTCGCTCCGCGATTTTCCGCTTTAGCTCGGGCAGCCCGGGGGGCGGGGCGTACTTCCCGATCGTCGCGTTGGATAAAAGCTCCTCTGCGATCCGTTTGCGGATAGGCAGGGGCGTCTCGAATGACGGCAGCCCCCAGGCCAGGTTCACGGCGTCCGGAATCTCCAAGGCCAGCATCGACATCTCCTTGATCGCCGATACGGCCATTCCGCGCACACGCTGGGAGATTTTCTCCGAGGTGAAGGGTTTACCGATTTTTTCGAAAACCGAGTTTTTTGCCGGCATTTCGAATACCTCCTGAAGCCGATTCCGCCTGATCAGGTCGTGCGCTTGTCGATCACCCGGCTTGCCTTGGCCCCGCTGTCCCTCAGCAGCGAGCGCGGTTCGACCAGGGTAACCTTGG
>CAZKCQ010000065.1:0-12290 GCA_964551205.1 uncultured Spirochaetaceae bacterium | reverse complement strand
CTGGATTCCGGGGTGTCCACCACAAATGTGACACCATCCTCTTTGAAGAAGCTGCCCCGCAGTCCCTTAACGGCGCTGTAGAAGCTGTTCTCCGTGCTGCCCGCGTCCAGACGAATGCTCATACCGGCCTGCTTCCCCACAGTGGCTTTGCCCGCCATGCTCACAAGCTCATCCCAGGTTTTGGGATGGGGTATATTGCCGTCTTTGTCGGCTACTCCTGCTTCTTTAAGCAACTTCTTGTTGGTATTGATCCAGTAGATCTCTCCCATGATAGGCAGGTAAAAGACTTGCTCCCGGATGGTCCCGACGTCTAGGATCGACTCTACCAGCTTGTCTCGGGGAAAACTCTCCCAGAAACCCAGCTCATCGAAGCTGAAGAGCATATCCTTCATGATGAAAGCGGTGGTATCCTCAGGGTTCTCAACCACCAGAAGATCCATATCGCTCTTGCCGCCGGCCCACTGGATGATGTACTTATTCACATCCCTGCCTTCGAATGATTCGAAGGTTACTTTCATTCCCGGATGCGCGCTCATGAACTTGTCTGCCGCCTCACCGATAAAGGCCTTTTGGGTGAGCCAATCTACCGAACGGATGCGGAGCAGATTCGGCTCCTGCCTTTCCTCTCCTTCTGCTGCTCCTGGCTGCTGGCCCCCGGCTTGTACAAAGCTCAAGGCAACCAGCGCGAAGAGCGCAACCAGAGCAATTCGTGGGATTCTGTTCATAGATTCCTCCTTAGACAGATTTTATTTTTAACGGCCTCTTGCCCCACGGCACACGGCCATTATGTTCAAATTAGAGATTCTTTTTCATAAATCTCTCTATGCTCTCCAAATGGAGCTCCATGCTGCGTCTCGCGTTTTGGGTATCCCCCTCCTTTATAGCAGTGAAGATCTTTCTGTGATATTTCTGGCTGTTGTCGGAGATGCGCTTCTGGTCTTCCGGTTCTAGGGAAATCACCTCCATCTGCTGAATCGCAAGCGGTTCGCTAATATTGCGCATCATTACTTCTAAAAAGGGGTTTTTGCTCATTTTACTTATAAAAAGGTGAAACTCATGATCAG
Organism: uncultured Spirochaetaceae bacterium; assembly: GCA_964551205.1. GTDB lineage: Bacteria > Spirochaetota > Spirochaetia > SZUA-6 > DRHE01 > JAFGQJ01. The sequence goes on along the minus strand of CAZKCQ010000065.1, from coordinate 11,226 downwards.
CTTTCGAGTAGTGGACATGATTATTTTCCCGATTCGCCTCTTCCAGCTCTCCGAGCAATTCCTGTAAGACTTCCAGCTCCTCCATTGTTCGTCTCTCTGCAGACAGACCGACAATCACTGTTTCAACGAGCTTTCGGGCCTCCAGCAGCTGGAGAACCGCCGCACGACCGAGCAAGGTCCCGAATTCGGAACCGGAGATCATTTTATCCGCCGTTATGTCGTTGATGTACGTTCCGCGGCCCTGATACTTGGTGAGGATACCAACGGACTCCAGCTTGTTGAGTGCTTCCCGGATCGTTGTCCTGCTGATTCCCCATCTCTTGCACAGGATGTCGTGGGAAGGGATTCGATCTCCCGGTTTCAACTCACCATTACGGATTGCAGCCTTGATCTTTTCGATCACGATGTCCGAAAGGCTCGCTTTTTTAATGAAGTCGTCCTTGAACATCAGTCGACCTGCCTCCACGTTGTCTCTAGATCATCATGCCGATCAGTGGCGATTAACTCTAGTACGGCTCAGCACCTATTTTCACTTCCAGGCTTGCTACGAAGGAAGAACTAAAATATAATATCAACATATCTTATGATGAATAGAGTGTCAAGAGGTATTTATGAGTAATGAAACTGCGACGATCATCGACTGCCATAACCATCTTACCGACGATTTTAATATAGACAGCGCCGATAAATATTTTCTTGATTTGGAAAGAGCCGGAGTGAAACGGGTGATGGTATGTGCGACAAGCCACACCCGCTGGGGCGGAAATCAGGCAACCCTCGATTTCAAACGCCGCTATCCCGAGAGATTCGTCGTCTTTGCCTACATCGATGTCGATCGAGATCCAGTCGACGACATACGGAAATACAAGGAGCAAGGTTTCTCCGGTCTCAAAGTAATACAGACGGAGGAACGCTACGACGACCAGAAGTACATGAAGTATTACGCCGAAGCCTCCAAGGCAGATATGCCGGTTCTCTTCCACACAGGTTTCCTGGGATTGAGACCGGGACGAAACGTCCGATGCGATTATTACAGACCCATCACCTTGGACTCTGTTGCACGATACAATCCGGATTTGCGCATGATCTGCGCTCACATGGGAAATCCTTGGTGGGAAGAAGGATTTCTCGTGATGTGGAAGCATAAGAACATTTACTGCGATATGAGCGGCTTATCAGCCTGCCGAAGGGATCTCGATCTTTGGATCAGGCTTTTCAAACCCAACGGAGAACTCCACGAAGCAACATCAAAGCTTGTTTTCGCCAGTGATCAGTTCCTCTTCGGATCTACCAGATATTCGGATCAATACATCCAATATCATCGCCGGCTCTTCGATCTTCTCGATTTGGATCAGGAGTCCCGACACCGGATCTTAGCCAAAAACTTCCTCAGGATTATCGGTGAGGGTTGAGCCCGACTTTTCTACTTGAGGATTTTGTGTACCCGAAGTTTTCCTTTCTCCCATGAGAACACCGCCAGGGACCCGCATCGCCCGGCGTAGAGCTGAATCTGCTGTTCGATACCGAAATACCGTGCCGGATTCACCGTTGCCATAATCAAGGCCTGTTCCAGAGGAAAACCTGCTTCAGCGGTAAGGAACTGCACGTCCAGGTCAAGGGTCTTGGCGGCTCCGCTCAAGAGGTTTGTTCCTTTTTCCTTGACCCACAGCCCGCCATTCTTCAATACCACAGTCATTTCGTTGGCCTCGTACTCTCCGTCAGGCATTCCTGAAAGGCTGGACAAGTCAGAAATCAAGATCGAACGCTCGACTCCCTTAGCCTTGATGGCGGCGCGTAGTGTGTAGTGGGGAATGTGGTAGCCGTCTGCGATAAAGCTTGCCCACAATTCATCGAGAGACAGCTGAGACCAGATGATGTTGTGCTGGCGGTGAATCATGGGGGTGCAGCCGTTGATCAGGTGTGACGCCAAATCGGCGCCTGCAGCGACAGCGGCTCGGACGGTCTGGTGATCGGCATGGTGGTGAACCAGTCCTACCTTCACCCCCTCAGCTCGGAGCTTGGCGATGAACGCCAAAGCGCCATCGCGTTCCGGGGCTAAAGAAAACAAGCCGATATGACCGCCGGCAGCTTCCTGCCAGCGGTCGAATTCCTCTGGATCGGGATCCCTTTGAAAGCGCGGAAGGTGAACACCTCTGTATCCTTCCTCAGTGGACACGTAGTGGCCCTCCAGATGGATGCAGTGGATCCCCGGAGCCGCCCGCTGCTGGACCGCCTGGTTGATGATGCCAAGGTTCCGCTCGACTATCTCGGGGGTGTTGCTGCAGATCGTCGGGCACCAGCGCAGCACTCCGTGTTTCTCCAGGCCGTCATTGATCGCGGCGATCTTATCTATATCCAGGTCCTTTTCACTAAGATCGTGCCCGAGCATCCCGTTCATTTGGATGTCGAACAAGCCGGGGGTCAGCCAAAACAGCACTTCGTCGACATTGGCATCGTCCAGGGGTCGCAGCGATTCCAGACGGCCGTTTCGAAACATCACCTCGAATGCCCCGTGTCTGCCGGGGATACGACAGACTTCCTTAAAGATCATTTCGCCCTTCCTTTCCGGACTACAGGTGTTTTATTCTCGAAAACCACTTCGCAGTCAGCTTTTCGCCTTGAGGCACTCCTTCCTTGGTATTGCCGCTCATGTAGAAGTCTGGGGTGATTCCCTGGTCGACGAGCATTTCGATGGAGCGAGCGTTGATCAGCTGTACGATCAGCACCAGCGGACAAGTAGAAGAGGAGCCGGTTTTCCGATTGATATTCTCCAGATCCAGAATCATGTCGCCAACCGGAGTATGGCAATCTATGTGCAGATCGACCAGATCGTGAAGATTCTGTCTTGATGGATGGCGGTTGGCACAATCCGGTTCGACGTTCTCGGCAAACGAGCGGGAGCTGATGCCGATGCTGCGAATCTTGCGCTGGCGACACTCCAAGGCGCTTTCAATGGTGGTGGAGTTGATACCATTTACGTTGATAATCAGCATCAGATCACCCGCCTTAACGCGGTAGTAATCGAACGCTTTAGCCACCAGCCCCGGCAGATTCTCCGTCGTAGGATGGCTTTCGAAGCAAGGGGTTCCGCCGGGCATGATGATGTTGTAATTCAGCAAGGATCCAGCTCGAGTGAACAACTCGCAGGCGATCATGAAATTGTGTCCACCGGTCCCGTAAACATGAACGATTTTGTCCTGCTTCACTTCCTCGGCAAGCCAGCCTGCAGCCTGCTCGATCTTGTCGATCTCCTGATCCATTACCTGCTGCATCTGCGCGGTGATTCCGTTGAAGTACTTTTGGTATAATTTCGAGTGCATGATTGACTCCTTTGTCGAGTATATTCTTCATACGATATGATGATATTTTTACTTTAACCGAAACTGATGGGTCTGTCAAGTTTCGTTATCGGTGCACAAGTGTGCAGCGATCCGGCAGGCGGTCCGAAACTGTTCCAGGTCCAGCCATTCGTCATTCTGGTGGGCATTGTATAGTCCCATTCCCATGCCCACTGATGGCACTCCTGCTTCTACCAGAGAGTTTGTATCCATTCCTCCCTCATCGGCGACCATTACGGGTTTCAGTCCGCAGGCGTAAACGGCGCGCTTTGCAGCCAGGACTACGGGCTCCTGCTCGTCAAGAGAAAACGGATCGTATATCGGTCCGGCTGAGAACACGACGCCGGCCCGCTTCTTCTCTCCTCTTTCGTGATTGTAGCGCACCACGGTTCTCTGGAACTCACTCCTCCACTCTTTTAGAATCCTGTCCCGGAAGCTCTTCTGGAACGAGCGTGCTTCCATCAATACCTCCAACTCGGGCATTACCTGGTTGCTCATCGTACCGCCGTGCAGCACTCCCAAATTCGCAGTGCCCTTTCCATCTGGTTTGTTGATGGCGCCATGCCATCCACTGTCGGTCAGAGTTGCCATTGCCTTGGCTTCGATCTCTGCGGCAGATATTCCGTTCTGTGGCCGCGAACCGTGTGCCGCAATTCCTCGGACCGTGATGTACAACCGCGCCACGCCGATACTTGTATTGACGATTTCCCTCGGATCTTCCCCGTCGAAGTTGAAGCCCATAATCGGCAATGGATCTCCCAATACGCTTTTGTCTAGAGCTCTTGAGCCGACCAGGCCAAGCTCTTCCTGTACAAAGAAAACGAACGTGCAGGGTGGATGGTCGCAGCCCCGCGCCAGTAACTCACCGATCACCTGAACCAGGATGGCACAGCCCGCTCTGGCATCAGCACCAAGGGAGCGCCCCTTGGCCTTATTGATCAGGCGATCGCCTTCGAGGATAGGATCGCTTCCCACGGCCGAGGCGATTGTATCCATGTGTGTGGACAGCAGCCGACGTATGCCGATTCCTGTTCCCGGTAGATCGACTACGAGATTTCCCACCTCCCCGCCGTAAGGGCTTCGCCGTTGTGCATCATCGGCTCTGATGCATGACTTGGGTACGCCGCTGCCCAGAAGCATCGTGCGAATTTGATCTGAAATCTCTTTTTCTTGGCACGATTGGCCGGCAACCCGTATCAGATCGAACAATCTCCGTATGTCATCGTCCACTTACTCTCACCTGTTTGATGCGCATGATCCTGGATGCAGCGTGGGGCGCTGCCTGTCCGATAATAGCACGGCTGTCGACCTCGCGTCAGCTCGATCTGAGGATATAGTTCTTGCAATCCTGCTTGCGGCTCGATCCGAGTCCGTGTATACTAGTATAGCTAAATGAACGTTCATTCAGCTATACGGTTATTCAGATATTCAGTTTTCAGTGCGAGGCGACAAGACTAATGGCTCGACCCAAAGATGAGAGGATGCGCGAGGGGATTCTCACAGCGGCGTTCCATATGTTCGGAGAGCGGGGCTTCGGCGCTACCACCATCAAGGACCTCGCCCGCAGCCTGGATATCTCTCCAGGGTCCGTATACACCTACTTCACAGGCAAGGAAGATCTGTTTCGCTGCACGGTTGAGGAGGGATGGCAGCGCTTTCTGGTTGAAATACGCAGGATCGTGACCGCGCCGAAACAGCTGAAGGAGCGCTTCGACAGCATTTTGGACTACTGTTTCGAATCGTTGAGGGAAGCCCTTCCATTGCTGCGGGGAATGCTCTTCGACTCCAGACAGAGGCAGCTGCTGCAGCAGAACCTGCAGCTGTTGTGTGGGTTGTTGGAGAGTTTGATCCGGGAAGGACAGAAACAGGGACTGATTCGCGTTGTTCTGGCGGAGGAGCATGTTCGGGTCCAGGTTCGGATCTACGTCTTTGGGGTCCTCTCCTCCGTTGCTCTGGCCCAGGATGAGAAGCTGGAACAGGAAATCGCGGCTGTGAAATCCGCAGTAAAACACCTCCTCTACCAGAGGCTGAAGTTGGAGGGTAACCCGTGAAGAAACGCTGGTGGCTGTTCATCGTTCTGATTGGAGTTGCAGCCGCCCTGTTCTGGGTGGTTGCTCGGTGGATCACTGCTCCAGATAGTAGAGTTTCAGAGCCGGAGCAGAGGGTAACGGTCCGAGTTGAGCTTCCTCGCATCGGCACCATTGAGCGAGTGTTGAGCACCTCCGGTACCCTGACCGCCGGAAGCACGATCAACATTACATCGAAGATCTCGGGACGGATCGAGAAGATTCCCGTCCGAGAGGGGTATGCGGTGGCTGAGGGCGAGCTGCTCGTGCAGATCGATGAGCAAACCCCCCGGCTGCAGCTCGAGCAGGCCTATGCTGCCTGGCAGGCCGCCCAGGCGCAGTACGAAAAAGCGCTGAAAGGGCCTCGCCCGGAGGAGTTGGAGAACGCCCATGCACTGTACGAGAAGGCCGAGAAGGATTTAACCACGTCGGAGGAAAACTTCGCCCGATCGGAACAGCTGTACGACAGCGGTGCCATCCCGAAGGCTCAATTCGAACAGGTCGAGTCTACCCTCCGCGGGGCTCGGACAGAGCTGGAGAACGCCGCTCGAAGTCTGCGGATGCTGGAGGAAGGAGCGACTCCCGAGGAAAGGCGGATGGCCCAGGCCCAGGCGGAGGCGGCCAAGGCAGGCTACGAACTGGCCCGTCTCCAATTGGAAAACACCAGGATTCGCGCCCCAGAAGCAGCCGTGGTCGCCAGGGTGCTCCAGGATGAGGGGAATATCGTAGGGACTTCAACCCCGATTTTGATTTTGGTACAGGATGACCGAATCCAAGTCAAGATCGAGTTGGCGGAAAAGTACTACGGGCAGACGTTGAGAGGCGGCGAGTCCCTGGAGGCACGGATATTCCCCCAGGCCTATCCCGGAACAGACGCTTTCCAGGGACGTATCTTCACGGTGGCCCCAACCATCAATCCCGGGAGCCGTACCTTTACCGTTACTCTGGATATCGCAGATCCCCGGGATCTGCTGCGTCCGGGTATGTACGCGGAGATCGAGCTGGTTCTGCAACGCATAGCCGATGCCCTGCTGTTACCCGCCTCCGCGGTGCTGGACCGAGCCGAAGAGCGGTTCGTATTCGTAGTCGAAGGATCCGGACAGACCGCGGTGGCCTCTGCCCGGACAGTGGTACCGGGTCTGTCTAACGCCGCCGAGGTGCAGATCTTGTCCGGGATCGATCCGCAAGACCGGGTGATCGTAGAAGGCAATTCCTTCTTGGAAGAGGGACAACGCATCGAGGTTCTGGAAGGGCAATGAAGCTACCCGACCTGTCCGTCAAGCACCCGGTTACCACTACCATGGTGTTCCTGGCCCTGCTGATCCTCGGGCTGGTATCCCTGTCCCAGCTTGGATTGGAGCTGCTGCCGGATATCTCCTTTCCCACGGCGGTGGTTTTTACTCGCTATCCCGGGGTGGGACCGGAGGAGATCGAGTCCAGTCTCACAGAACCCATCGAGGATGCGGTTTCCACACTCAATGGCGTGGAGCGAATTTCCTCCGTGTCCAGCGAAGGGGTATCGATGGTGGTTATCAATTTCACCTGGCGAACGAACATGGATACGATCGTTTCGGAGATCAGGGAAAATGTGACCGCCATCGAGGATGATCTTCCCGCAACTGCCGAACGTCCTTCAATCGTGCGCTTCAATCCGGAGTTCCTGCCCTCCATCGTGCTCAACGTTTCTTCGCCGACCGCCGGTCTGGACCTGCGCCGGCTGGCTGAACAGAGCATCGTTCCACAGCTGGAGAAGATCGAGGGAGTAGCCACCGTTCAGGTGTTCGGCGGCAAGATCGCCGCGGTCACCTGCACGCTGGATCTGAACAGCATTCGCAAGCTGGATATCCCGATCTTGAACATCCAACGGGCGTTCGAAGGGGAGAATGTGAATCTTCCGGCCGGTTCGATCAGCGTCGGCGATCGTTATATCGTTCTGCGGGCCCTGGGGGAGTTCAGCTCCTTGAGAGATATTGAAAATGTCCTGATCGGCTACAGGGAAACGGTCCCGATCTATTTGAAAGATGTGGCGGAGGTAGATCTCGGGCATCTGCCGCGGGAACAGTTCTTTCGAACCGAAAGTGGTGAGGGAGTCCAGCTGGCGGTGCGCAAGCAGCCGGGGCACAATACCGTGGACATCAACCGGGAGGTAAAAGATCAGGTTCGTCGGCTTCAACAGAAACTGCCCCCTTCGGTGGAGGTGAAAATTCAGTCCGATCAATCCACGCAGATTCTCAACTCCATCGGCAGTGTAGCCCGGGCAGCCTGGCAGGGTGGGTTGCTGGCCGTTTTGGTGCTGTTGTTTTTCCTACGCAGCATCCCCTCCACGCTGATCATCTCCATAGCCATACCTGTGTCCGTGGTCGCAACCTTCTCCCTGATGAACTTCGCCGGGATCAGCATGAACATAGTCTCCCTGATGGGGATTACCTTGGGCGTGGGAATGTTCGTGGACAACTCGATCGTGGTTCTGGAATCGAACTTTCGCAAGACCTTGGCCGGGATGCCGTCAAGCGTTGCAGCCGTGGCCGGTACGTCAGAGGTTGGCACCGCCATAAGCGCCTCTACGCTCACCACCCTGGTCGTGTTCTTTCCTCTGGTCTTCGTCCGGGATTTTGCAGGATTGATCTTCCAGGACCTTGCCTACACCGTCGCCTTCGCCCTGTTCATCTCTCTGGTCATGGCTTTGACCCTGGTGCCTGTGCTCTGCTCTCGTTTCCTCAAGCTGCCCGAGACGCACCGAGTGAGAAACGGCGCTGCGGCTGCAGACCCGGAGCAGTTTCTGGATCTGGATGTGAGTCTGGCGGATATCGAGGTACACACCGGAAACAGAGTCATCGATGGAATAACCGGAAGGATTCAAATCTGGCTGCGCCGCCTGGACGAGCTGTACGAACGGGCTATCGGTTGGGCGTTGCAGCACACCACCGCGGTGATCCTCTCAAGCGTATTTCTCCTGCTGATCAGTCTCGCCTCACTTTCCCTGTTGGGGATGGAGTTCATGCCGGAAAGCGATGAAGGTCAGTTTGCAATTTCCATGGAGACCCGGGTCGGATCCTCCTTCGAGAAAACCGAAGAGAAGGTTTTGGAGGCGGAGCGGATCATTCGCGAGCTGGCCGACGAGGAGCTCACCTCCATATCCACGAGCATCGGCCGCGGAGGAACCATGCAGGGGGCTGCTGAAACGGGCAGCCACCTGAGCGTGCTGGAGATCCGCCTGGTGGACAAGGACAGGCGGGGGCGCACGGTTTGGCGGATGATCAATGAACTGTCCAAAAGGCTATCCAGAGGTGTAATGGACAGCCGCTTCCGTTTCAGCCTGCAGGGAGTTGGAGCACTGGCAACAACGGTTACCGGCGACAGTGAACCGATCGTCGTGGGGATCAGCGGAGAGGACCTGGTTCAAAGCTACGCCTATGCCAAGAGAATCGCCGGTCGAATGAAACAGGTGCCGGGGGTTCGGGATGTTGAGCTCTCCTATAAAACGGGCAAGCCGGAGCTTCAGTTTCGTATCAAGCGCCAAGAAGCAGCCGGCCTGGGATTGAGCCCGTTAGAGATTGCAGCCACCCTGCGTACCGCCTACAAGGGAAGCAAGGTTTCCACCTTTCGTGGCTTGGAGGATAAGTACGACGTGTATGTGATTCTCAAAGAGGGAGACAGGAACTCCCTGCAGGGAGTACAGAAGCTGTTCTTTGTCAGTCCCCTGGGGGAGATGATCCCCCTGGAGAATGTCGTGGAGGTGGTGCAGGGAAGCGGACCGCTGACGATCGAGCGGGAAAACAGGACGCGGATCATCGAGGTCACTGGAGCCCTGACCGGTGAACGGCCCCTGAATCGGATCATGGAAGAGCTGCAGGAAGCGGTATCTGGATTGGGTCCGGTTCCCCCCGGACTGGAACTCTCCTACGCCGGCTCCTACCAGCAGATGCAGGAATCCTTCCGCAGCCTGTTCTTTGTCCTGATCCTGGCCGTCGCCCTGGTATATATGGTATTGGCCTCCCAGTTCGAAAGTCTTCTCCATCCGTTGATCATCATGTTTTCAGTGCCCTTCTGCATCATCGGGCTGGTTGGCGCTCTGGTGGTGACTGGAACGACCTTCAGCCTGATGAGCTTCATCGGCGCGATCCTTCTTGTGGGGATCGTGGTCAACAACGCCATTGTCCTGATCGATTACATGAATCGGCTCCAGGCCCGGGGTCTCTCTGTCAGGGAGGCGATCATCCGGGGGGGAAAGACCCGTCTCAAACCGATTCTGATGACCAGCTTCACCACGATCTTCGGTCTGCTTCCCATGGCCATCGGTGTGGGGGCCGGTTCGGAGCTGAGGGCTCCGCTGGGACGGGCGGTGGTGGGGGGACTGCTGACCTCCAGCTTCGTGACCCTGATCCTCATCCCCACGATCTATTGGCTGGTGGAATCCCGCATCCGGAAGCGAACGCCATGAGGGTCGCAATGCGGTCGGTCCTTCTGGGCCTGTGTCTCTACACAGGTTTGTTCTGGACGTCGATGGGTGTCGGGGCCGAGGACTTGAGCTTCGCGAAGGCTCTGGAATTGGCCGAGGAGCACAGTGAAATCCTGATGCTCCAGGCAAGCACTGTGAAAAGAGCCGGCCTGGCTGTGGCCGAGGCTCGAAGCCGCATGGGTCCCGAGCTGACCTTTGAAGCGGTGGGGGGTTATATGGCTCACCCTCCGCTAACAATAACGGTACAACCCGGAGATATTTCGAAATCGCCACCCATACCTGCCACTCCACTGACGTTTCCTGAGGATCAGCCCAGCGGCTACTTCGAGCTCTCCCTGCAGCTGAGCCAGCCCCTCTACACCTGGGCCAAGCTCAAGAGCTCCGTGCAGCTGGCCGGCCTGGAGCTGGAAACATCCAGGGCGGAGTTTACCGAGCGACAACGGCAGATGCAGCAGGATCTGCATGCAGCCTACTTTTCGGGCGTGCTGGCCGGGGATTCGCTGGGCCCGTTGCAGCAGATTCTGGACATTCTCGGAGAGATCGAAGAGGATAGAAAGAGAGCCTTCGAGCTGGGAACCGTGAACCGGCTGTCGGTTTTGGAGATCCAGGCTCAAATATCAGGGATGAAGCGGCGGATCGTCCAGGCCGAGCAGGCATACGCGACCGCTTTGGAAACGATTGCCGTGTACACGGGTCTGGATCCGGAGAATCTCGAGCTGAGCTCGGGGTTTCGAAGTGAACATCCCGGAATCTCCGAAACGGAGCTGAAGGAAAATGCTCTGGAAAGCTCACCATCCCTGAAAAAGGCGAGGCTGAATCGGGAAGAGGCCCGGGCGAATCTCAAGCTTATCCAAGGCGGAGTAAACTTTCGTCCGGACCTGTCTATCAATCTTTCCTTCGAGCTTTCCGGGCAGACGATCCCTCTGAGCGAACCCCGTTGGGCAGACGCCTGGAATCTCAATCTGTTAGCAGGGGTGGGCACTCAAGGCTCGCTATTCGATGCCGGCCGTTCGGGGCACAAGATTCGCCAGGCCGAGGAGGCGCTGAGCGCCAGTCAGCTTGCCATAGACCTATTGAGCAAGCAGATCCGTCTGCAAGCCAGGCAGGCCGTTGAAGCGCTCGAGCTACGATGGGCCGAGCTGCAGGAGACCAGAGCAGCAGCGGCCCAGGCCGAGGAAGAGGAAAAAAACGCCGGCCGAGCATTCGAGCAGGAGCTGCTGATTCGGGAGCAGTGGGGTATGGCCCGGATCGCCCTGCTGTTAAAACGACTGGCGCTGTCGGAGCGGGAGTATTCCTTTGAGCTTGCCTTGTATGAGCTGGAATCCCTTGTGGGTTTTCCCTAGTCCCCGGAGGTGTCTCTGCC